>NZ_MDDT01000007.1:0-309567 GCF_001854815.1 Mesorhizobium sp. LCM 4576 | reverse complement strand
ATTCATGGTGAGCTCCTTTGCCGGACACCCACCGCCGGTCGCGGCAGGCCTGTCCTGTTGGGTCACCATACTCAGTTTGCCGGTCTGGACTTTGAGCTAGGTCAATTCCCGTGCCGAAGTCAAACGAGCCTTGTGGCCATCCTTTCGAAAACTGATTCAAATCAAAGCGTTCGCCGGCATCTCGATCCACGGTAGGYGGATGTGGAATCCAATAGCAAGCGCCCCCTTTGGCCGTAGCCTCGAACTAGCCGTTCTGGACGAGGAAGGTCTGCACGCGCTTGTTTTTCCTTGCGAAAAAAGTCGGGATGGATGGGTGGATGTCGCTACCCGCGTTCGTGTCGATATCAGGCCGACCCACTGGCGAGACTGGGATCCAAAAGAGCGGCGGGCGAGCTTGCTGCGAGACCTGTCCTGACGTTGGCCAAAGGCGCGTGCAAACAAAAGCGGTGCTTAATGTTTGGGCTCGGCAATAAGTGCCATGCGTACCAGATGCGAGAGACTGCCCGCTCCCATTTTGCTCATGACATTCGCACGATGGATTTCAACCGTGCGCGGGCTGATCCCGAGATCGTAGGCAATCGTCTTGTTGGGCAAGCCGGAGACGAGCCCATCGAGCACTTGGCGCTCGCGTTCCGAGAGAGTGGCAAGGTTCTTCCGGATTTCGGTTGATTGCGGGTGGGCCGCGATGGGCTGGCTGCGGTGGGTCAGGGCCGAACGCAGTGAATCGATGAGAACCTGGTCGTCGAACGGCTTTTCGATGAAGTCGGCAGCGCCTTCCTTCATTGCCTGGACGGCAAGCGCGACATCGGCATGCCCGGTCATCACAATCACCGRCACGTTCAACCCGCGGGATTTCAATTGCCGCAGGAACTCGATGCCGTCGATACCAGGCATGCGCACATCAGTGACAATGCAACCGTCGACGTCCTTTGGCTCTGTCGCCAGAAATGCGGTCGCCGACTCGTAGAGGCGCACGGCAAAATCGGCTGTCGCGAGAAGAAAGCCCAGCGATTTGCGGACATCGACGTCATCGTCAACCACATGCACGACATCATTGGCCACTGGCGACCTCTTCCTTTTCTACCGCGCGCAGAGTGAACCGAAAGGCGGTTCCACCGCCGGGTGGAGTCTCTGCCCAGATATGACCACCGTGCGACTCGACGATAGTGCGACAAATAGACAGCCCTACGCCCATCCCCTGCTTCTTCGTAGTGACGAAGGGCTGGAAGAGCTGGGCCGAAACCTCGGGCGCCAGCCCCGGCCCGGTGTCGATAACGGCAACCTCTGCCATCCCGTCATGCCGGGCTGTGGTAGAGACACGCAGTTCACGGCGCGCCCCGCCCTGCATGGCCTCGACGGCGTTCCTCATAAGATTCAGCAACACCTGCTCAATCTGAATTCGATCGGTCAGAACGAGCTCGGCCGCTGGGTCGAGATCGTATGTAACGCGAACATCGGCCTCCCGCGCGYCAACCAGAGCGAGCGAAGAGGCATCCTCGATAAGCGTTGGCAGGCGTTCGACCTGGCGTTCGCTTTCGCCCCTGGCAACGAAGTCCCTGAGGCGACGAATGACGTCGCCCGCGCGCAAGGCTTGCTCGGCGGCCTTTTCGACGGCCTCTCGCAACATAGTCGCGTTCTCGTCATCGCTTTTCTCGAGCAGACGACGGCTGCCTTTGAGATAGTTTGTGATGGCTGTCAGCGGTTGGTTAATCTCATGCGCCAATGTCGAAGCCATTTCGCCGAGCGCGGTAAACCTTGCCATATGAAGCAGCTCCTGCTGCTGCTCTTGCATCCTCGCTTCCGTCCTATGGCGTTCGGTCAGGTCGCGACAGAAGCCCGTGAAGAAACGGCCCGTTCCCGGATGYATTTCGCCGACGGCCAATTCCATGGGAAAGGTCGTGCCATCCTTGCGCATCCCGGTCACGGTGCGTCCAAGTCCTATGATGCGGCGTTCTCCGGTGGAAAGGTATCTGTGCAGATAGGCGTCATGTTCCTCTCGATAGGGATTGGGCATCAGCAAACTGACATTTCGACCGATGACTTCGCTGGATTTATAACCGAACAGCATTTCGGCAGCAGTGCTGAAGGACTGCATCAGACCCTGTTCGTCGATAACGACCATGGCATCGGGTACAGTCGCCAGGATCGAACGCAGGTGATCCTCACGCAGTTGCAGCGCGGCGTTGGCGAAGGACAGCTCGCTGACGTCCGTGCCTTGAACGAATATCGCGGTGATCCGGCCGTCCTTCGCTTTAATGGGCTGATAGACGAAGTCTAAGATGCGTTCTTCCGCACTRCCCGTCTCGACGTTGCGGTATACGACCTTGACGCTTCGGCCCACATAGGGTTCGCCAGTCTCGTAGACGCGGTCCAGCAATTCGAAGAAACCTTGGCCGTCGAGGTCGGGAAAGGCCTCGCGCACCGATTTGCCAATGACATTTCGCTGGCCGACCATTCGTTGATAGGCGGCATTCGCCAGTTCAAACACGTGCCCGGGCTCTCTTAGCAACGTCATGAAACCCGGTGCTTGCTCAAACATCAATGCAAGCAACTCATGTTCCGGCAAATCATCACTTCGCGGCAAACCGTCAAGCGAAGCGGCCGATTCGGCGATGGCTCCCGCGGAAACTGGGCTCTTCTGGGTCACATCCACTCTGCTCTTGAAGGAACACTGGCGATCACTGGTTTAGCACTCAAGCAGGCATTCGCAAACATAGAGCTACCGGAGTTTGATCAGCATCAAGGTCGTGCACCTCTCGGAGTGGCACCATCAATCGATCATCGTCTCCTGAAGGTGCCGCATGTCCTACAAAACGATTGTCGTCAACTTGGCCGTCGATACCGATCCGGCGCCAATCGTGAAGCTTGCGGCAGAAATGGCGCATCGCTTCGATGCTCACCTCATCGGCTTCGCTGCCGCGGATGTTCCGCCCTTGGTGGCCACGGGGGAAGGCCTAGTTTATGAAGGCGAGGTCATGCAGGTCAAACGGCAGGAGATCGAGAAGCGTCTTGCCGAACTGCGCGACACCTTTGAGAAGTTTGTCCCGCACTCCATCAGCAGCGAATGGAAACAATATATTTGCGGTCCGACTCGCGCTTTAGGACTGGTAGCTCGCTCAGCCGATCTCATCGTGACCACCAATGGCGGCGATGATGTGTTCCGTGCCCTCGATGTAGGAAGCTTGGTGCTCGGGGCCGGTCGCCCCGTGCTGGTTGCGGCCGRCAATGCCGAACACCTGCTTGGGAAAACCGTCCTGGTCGCCTGGAAGGACAGCCGGGAAGCACGACGGGCTTTGTCCGATGCCTTGCCGCTCCTCGCCAAGGCGAAAGAGGTTGTAGTCGCCACGATGGAAGCAGCCTCGGGAAAGGATGTTCGAGACAGCCTTGCCGACGTCGCGGTGTTTCTGGAGCAGCATGGCATCATGGCGCGARCCGAAGTGATCGCCTGTGCGGCGAATGGCGAGGGGCTGATGGCGTTTGCTCGCTCGGTCGACGCCGATCTGATCGTGTGCGGCGCCTACGGTCACAGCCGGCTCAGGGAATGGGCCTTCGGCGGCATCACACTTTCGCTGATTGGCGAGAGCGGTATCAGCCGCCTGTTTTCGAATTGACTTACAACCATGGTGATCGAGGCGGCAGATGGCACGGACCGGCCGGGGGGCATAGCGGGTGAGGAGAAATCGATCAGCCGCTTTTCTGGCCGTGTTGAGCCTGCCTACTGGTCGCTCGAAACGGATGAGCTGGTCGGCCGGCTGGAGACCTCCACTTCCGGCCTGATGCGCGTCGATGCAGCAGCCAGGCTGGCCAAATTCGGTCGCAACGAACTGGCGCCTCGATCCGGCGGATCGGCGCTGAGCGTATTCGCGCGTCAGTTTCGCAGCCCATTGGTCCTGATCCTGGTCTTTGCCGCCGCCGTTTCGGCGTTCGTCGGGGAGGGGCATGAAGCTGCAATCATCGGCGCGATTGTGCTTGYCAGCTGCGCCCTCAGCTTCACTCAGGAATATGGCGCGTCTCGGGCGATGGAGGTGCTGCAACAGCGCATCTCCCGCAAGGCCACCGTGCTGCGGGACAGCTTCGAACGCAMCGTCGATGTCGGGGAGATTGTCCCTGGCGACGTCGTCTGCCTGTCGGCTGGCAGTCTCATCCCTGTCGACGGCGTCATCCTGGAGTCGCGGGATTTCAACGTCAGCGAATCCGTTCTGACCGGCGAAACTTTTCCCGTCGTGAAGTCCGCGGGCCGCTCCGCGCCCGAGGCCGGCATTACGCAGCGAACCAATGCCGTCTTCAYCGGCACGTCGGTTCGCAGCGGAACGGCGAAGGTGCTGGCCGTCGCCACGGGGACGCAGACCGAATTCGCATCGATCGCCGAAGCATTGGAGCGACGGATACCCGAGACCGAGTTCGCGCGCGGCATCAGGATGTTCGGATATCTGATGACCGAGATCATGCTTGTGATTGTCATCCTGGTGTTCTTCGCCAATGTGATGCTCAACCGGCCCTTCATCGAATCCCTATTGTTTTCGCTGGCGCTGGYGGTTGGCCTGACGCCTGAACTGCTTCCGGCGATCATCAGCGTAACCTTGGCAAGAGGCGCTCGGACGATGGCTGCCAACGGTGTCATCGTGCGCCGTCTCGATGCCATCGAGAATCTCGGCAGCATGGATCTGCTATGCACTGACAAGACCGGGACGCTCACGGAGGGCGTCATCCGCCTTGATGGCTGGTTCGACGTCGAGGGCAATTCGTCGATTGACGTCCTGCAGTGGGCCCGGCTCAACGCGACTTTGCAGACGGGCCTCAAGAATCCTCTGGACGAGGCAATTGCGGGCGCTCCGCGTGGACAGGGGAATTTGTCCGGGTTCTCCAAGATCGACGAGATCCCTTATGATTTTGTTCGCAAGCGCTTGTCGGTCGCCGTCCACGATAGCAAGCGAGAACAGATCCTTGTCACCAAGGGGGCGGTGCAGAATGTCCTCGACGCTTGTGGCTTCGTGCAGGGTTCGAATGGCTTGAAACCCCTCGGCGCGACGGAACGCGAGGCGATCGACGAACGATTCAGACGCTGGAGCGCCCAAGGGTATCGCGTTCTCGGCCTGGCGATCCGGCGATTTCAGGACAAGGCGGGCTTTAGCCGTGGCGACGAGACTGAAATGGCGTTCGCGGGGTTCCTGCTGTTTCTCGATCCGCCAAAGGAGGGGGTGCGGGAGATACTGTCGGCGCTTGCCGACCGAGGCATTGGCGTAAAGGTCATTTCCGGCGACAACCGCTATGTCGCGGCGCATCTGGCCGAGGCCGTGGGTCTGCAGGCCGACAGGATCATGACCGGCGAAGATCTATCGAAGCTGACGAAGAACGGGCTTCTGGCCGGCGTCCGCAATACCGATCTTTTCGTCGAGATCGATCCGAACCAGAAAGAGCGCATTGTCGAGGCGTTGCGCCGGAGCGGCCACGTGGTCGGCTATCTCGGCGATGGCATCAACGACGCGCCGGCGCTTCATGAAGCCGACATCGGCATTTCGGTCGATACGGCTGTCGATGTGGCGCGCGAGGCGGCGGACGTCATCTTGCTCAAGCGCGACCTGAGCGTGCTGGTGAAGGGCGTCGACGATGGCCGCAAAACCTTCGCCAATACGATGAAATACATATCCATCACGACCAGCGCCAATTTCGGCAACATGATCAGCATGGCTGCCGCCTCCCTTTACCTGCCGTTTCTGCCTCTGCTGGCCAAGCAGATCCTGCTGAACAATTTTCTTTCCGACATTCCGGCTCTCGCGATCGCAGGTGACAATGTCGATGTCGATCAGGTGCGCCGGCCGCGTCACTGGGACATCCATTTCGTGAGACGTTTCATGGTGAGTTTTGGACTGGTGAGCTCGCTCTTCGACTTCACAACCTTCGCGTTTCTCCTTCTGGCCGTTCATGYCACTGCAGCTACATTCCAGACGGCTTGGTTCGTGGAATCCGTGCTCACCGAACTCGCTATCGTGCTCGTCGTGCGGACCCGCAGGAGGCTTTGGCGCAGCCGTCCGAGCCTTCTGCTTGCGGGCCTCGCCGTCGGCATTGGCCTTACCACCATCGCCATTCCTTTTGCCCCGTTCGCCRGCTGGTTCGGATTTGTGCCTCTGGCAGCGCCGGTACTGGCAGGGCTGCTCGCGATCACCGCGCTCTACGTGCTTGTGTCCGAGCTTACAAAGAGCCGGCTTTTCGATCATGGCAGCCGAGCCAAGCCCCGCCGAAGAACTCCGGCCTCAAATCCGCACCGGACCGCGCCGGTCCGCATCCCTGGCTGAGCCAAGGGACGCGGACCAACGTGGACGACCCGAGGTCCAAGACTGCGACGTCAACCGCCGACGGCGGCCTTGGTGACGTTAACGCCAAGGTCGTAGACCAGCTGCCCACCATAATACGCTGTCACCGTGACCAGGGCCGCGCCGGCAACTTCAATGGCGGGTATGGCCGGTCCCAGCGTTTTCAGTTCGCGATTGCGCACCCAAAGAGCGAGCCGGAGGAGACCCCAGCCCAGAAAGGCCAGGGCGCTGATCCCGCCCAGGCCCTCATGGATCTCGGCTATCTGGCTGCTGAATCCCGCGGCCTCGGCATGGTCGAGGGCGATGCCGCCAAAGAACCAGGTGCTGACGGCGAATATTCCTGCGGCCGCCGCCGCAAAACTGGAAATCGTACCCACGCCACTGCGTGTCGTAACGGCATTGCGGTTCGCGAGCGCGGCGAGGTCGATGACCACGAGCGTGTACATCAGAACAATAGGAAAATGCACCAGAATGGGATGGATATGCTGAATTTCAGGCATTGCAGATATTCTCCAGAAAGATTGAGCAAATAATCAGTCGGATGGCCAATCAGTCGTCGCTATTGCCGGGTTCGTCGGCTCGTTCGCTGCGCGCACTGGATGCGGATATGCGGCCGTCACCTTCGTCGTCGCCGATGYCCTTCACCGCCTTGGGTCCGGCGGCGCTCATCATCGGGATGGCCTCGAAGTCGATTGTTGAGGAAGATGTGGGGGATGCGGCCCCGCACGATTCATGGTCGGATTCCGCGGCCGCGGGCAGGACAAAGGCGGCCAGACCTCCAAGAGCGACAAGCAGGACCGGAAGATTGCGCATGGTTTCAAATCCTTCTTTGCGCGCCCGTCATCGGGCGCGGCGGCCCTTGATAGAGACGTGCTCCTTGCCGCCGGCTGACGATGATTGACAGCGGTTTGACAGCTTCGGCATGCGACAGCTCTCCTCCATGAAAACCGCTTTGATGCGCCTGGCCGCCCTGGGGACGGCCGCACTTGTGCTGGCCACGCCGTCGGCCGTCCGGGCGCAGGACGACGACGATGACCACGATCGGGCGCGCGACCTCTATGAGCGTGGCGAAATCGAGGGCCTTGCCGATATCATGGCCATTGTCCGCGCCAGAGCTCCCGGTGAGATCGTTGCGGTCGACCTCATCCGCGCCGGAGGCAAGTGGATCTATCGATTCCAGGTGGTTGCAGCCGATGGCCGGCGCAGGGTCGTTGACATCGACGCCGGCGCCGGCGCCGGCGGCGTTTTGAGCAATGAAGGCGACCACAAATGAAGATCCTCGTGGCAGAAGACGAACCGCGTATTGCGGCCGACATCGCGGCGGTTTTGAAGGCCTCAGGCATGGCCGTCGATATCGTGAGCGATGGTGAAGCCGCCTGGTTTGCGGGCGACGTCGAGAACTACGATGCGGCGATCCTCGACCTGGGATTGCCGAAGCTCGACGGCCTCACGGTGCTGAAGCGCTGGCGCGCCAATGGCCGGCGCTTTCCGGTGCTGATCCTGACGGCGCGCGGACTGTGGACCGAGCGGGTGGAAGGCATCAACGCCGGTGCCGACGATTACCTTCCCAAGCCTTTTGAAATGGAGGAACTGCTCGCACGATTGCGCGCCATCCTGCGCCGCTCAAGCGGGCAGGCRGCGCCAGTCCTGACGTCGGGCCCCTTGTTGCTCGACACGCGCCAGATGCGCATCTCGCTTCGCGGCATTCCCGTGGCACTTTCGCCGCTCGAGTATCGGCTTCTCGCGTTCCTGATGCATCATGCCGGTCGTGTGGTCGCGCCGACCGAGCTCGCGGAGCATCTTTACAGTTCCGACAACGAACGCGACCCGAACACGATCGAAGTCATCGTTGCGCGTCTGCGGCGGAAACTTGGCAGCGATGTCATCGAAACCCGACGCGGCTTCGGATATTTCGTGCCGGACGGGCCTGGYGGGCCCGGCTGATGCGCAATTCGATCCGCCTAAGGCTATGGTCGGCCGCAGCCATATCGATTGTGATCGCGCTTGGCATAGCCGGCGTCGGCCTGCGTTATCTGTTCGAGCTCAACGTCGAGCGGCGGGTCGTCAGCGAGTTGACCGTCGACCTCAATGAGTTGATCGGTGCGACGAGCTTCGCGGCCGACGGCCGCCTGCTGGTCGCATCGACGCTGGCGGATCAGCGCTTCGCCAGTCCGCTGTCCGGGCATTACTGGCAGGTGGAAGACCTTGCGACCGGCAACCTCGTTCGATCGCGCTCCTTGTGGGATGCCACGCTCGCCTTGCCCGAGCAGGCAGCGAATGGCGAACTGAGGAAGGAAGAGCTCAGGGGGCCAGGCGGCGAGCTCACCGTCGCCGTTCTGCGTACGATTACCGACGCCGACGGGAGGGCGTTTCGTGCTGTCGTTGCGGAGGATCACCGCAATGTCGAGGTCTCGGTGGGGGAATATGTCCGTGATCTCGCGCCGGCGCTCACGGTGCTCGCATTCGCCCTGATGGGCGCATTCTTCATCCAGATCACCGTCGGCTTGGCGCCATTGGAAGGCCTGCGAGTCGCCGTCAGGGACGTGATTGCGCAGCGAAAGGCTCGTCTTGATGTCGCCGCGCCGAGCGAAGTCCAGCCACTTGCTGAGGAGATAAATCGCCTGCTCGCCGCCCAGGAGAAGGCCCTGTCTCGCGCCCGCTCGCGCGCCACTGATCTGGCGCACGGCCTCAAGACGCCCCTGCAGGTGCTTTCTGCCGATATTCGGACCTTGCGCAAGAAGGGTGAAACCGAACTTGCCGAGGAGATCGAGAAAAGCGCCGGCGCAATTCGCCGCCACGTCGAGCGGGAATTGGCGCGTGCTCGCCTGGCGCCCGGCGTTTCCGGYGATGCCGCCTGCCTTGTCCGGGAGGTGGCGAACGGCGTGATTGCCGTCCTCAAACGAACGCCAAGGGGCAAGCAGCTGTCATTCGCGATCGACGTCGCCGAGGATTTCACGGCGCCGGTCGACGAGGGCGATCTATCCGAGGTCCTCGGCAATCTGGTGGAGAACGCGACGCGCTTCGCGAAATCGCTGGTTCGTGTGAGCGCATCCGCAAGCGCCGGCGAAGTCATCATCAAGGTCGTCGACGATGGGCCGGGCATTCCGGAGGCCGCCCGGAATGCCGCTTTGTTGCGTGGTGTCCAGCTTGACAGCAAGGGCGGCGGCAGCGGCCTCGGCCTGGCGATCGTTTCGGACATCGTCGAAGCTTATGGCGGCCGCCTCGAAATGGCGAACGCCAACTCCGGTCTGGCGGTGACCATTTACCTGCCTCGGCCTGGTTGAGCGCGTTCAGGCGAATCCGGGGAAGTAATCGACCTTAATTCTGGAACGGCGAACTCCCATGGTCAGCAGCTTCCCGCGCAGCGCCTTGACCATGACCTGCGGGCCGGAGATGTAGAAGGTGCGTTCCAGGTAGTCGGGCATGGTGAGGCGTACCAGGCGGGCGTCGATATAGCCCGGATACTGGCCACGCTCAGCACCCTTGGCCACGGCATGGAACGTCCTTATGCCCAGTTCGCGTCTCGCTGAGCCAAGCACGTCGCGATAGGCGATGTCGTCTTGTCCCTCTGTTCCATAGAGAACGACGATGGGCCGAATTTCCTGACGATCGATGAGATATTGCAGCATCGAACGAAACRGCGTGATGCCGATGCCGCCCGCCAGGAAAGCGATCTTCGTCTTCGGATCGKATGGCAGCGTGAAATCGCCGGCCAGTTGTGAAGCGTGGATCGTGGCGCCGGGCCTCATGGCGCCCAGCGCCCGCTTGAAGGCGCTCGATTGCGGATAGAATTTTACGCCAAGCCGCACGGATTGCTCGGTAGGCGATGAGGCGACGGTGAAATAACGCCGGTTGCCGCGATTGTCGGAATGGTCGAGGCCAAGTGTCCACTCAAGGTACTGGCCAGCCTGGAAGGCAAGCTTTCGCTGTGACCTGAAGATGAAATCATAGCTGTCGGCGGCGGTTTGCTCGATGCGTTCCAGGGTCAGCACGAAGCGCCCTTTCGGACCGATCGAATAGGCGAAGAGGTTGCCGACCAGAAGCGCAAGCTCGGGTGTGAAATAGAGCGAGYCGACATGGATGTTGGGTGCGAACAGGAAACCGACGATGGCGGCAAAGGCGATCCGCGGCCAGCGCTGTGCGGGCGCCGTCAGGGGCTCGGTCAACATCACGAAAGCAAAGAACAATAGCGGCGATGAGCCCAGYGTTTCCTTGAAGGCGGCGCCATATTGCGCTGGCTCGGTTGTTGCTAGGACGGTCGCAATGGCCACGACCAGAAATGTCGCGACAAGATCCAGGCGGCGCAGTTTCCGGACGACCAGAATCCCGCCGATGAGGACGAAGGGAAGCAGCCATGGATTGCCACCGACCCACCAGGTGGCGGGCTGGTTCAGCAACAGTGCCGACAACGCCACGCCGACGGCCGCCGGATTGAAAAGGTGCTTTCGACCAACGGCCAGAATGTATTTCGATGAGATCGCCCAGACAGAGGCGAAAGCAACTGCCGCGATGCCCTTCAGGTCCGTGACGGCGACCGGGTCGAGGATGAGGGCCAGAATGAGCGCGGTGATATAGACGGATTCGTTGTTTGCCGGGACCTCGAAGACCAGCGCGAAAGCTTTGTTGGTGATCCAGCAGGCGMTGACTGCCAGCGCTGCGGTGAAAGCGAGCGCAAGTGGATCATGCGGCACGAGCTTGACGAAGCAGAAGGCGAAGGCTGTGCCCAGCAGCGCCATCAGATAGTGGAGCACCAGCCGGTACATGGTCAGGTGGTCGAGGAACCGGTCGATTGCCTTGATCATGGTTCGCAAAGGTCTCCGAATCCGGTTGTCGGCGTGGCGCGGCCGTTGCTGTCGACGACATAACCCTCCAGCCCCGGAGCCTGCTCGATGAAGAGGATACCGTCGCGACCCATGGCGAAGGCCGCGSTGGCGAAGCGATYGGCTTCGAGCACGTCGGATCCGACGACCGTYAGGCTGACGATGTCGGTGATAGCGTCGGAAGGCTCATGGGGATTGTAGATATGCTGGCCGCGCGCATAGGTGCCCGACGTGGCGACGCCGCGCCCGCGCGGATAGACGACCTTGATGATCTCATCCGTCTTGAAGGGGTTGCGGATGCCGACGCTCCAGTCTTGCCCGGAAGCGTTCTTGCCCAAGGACTGGATGTCGCCGCCCGCTTCGATGAAGAAGTCCCGAACCCCCGCCTGACAGACAATTTCGGCTGCATTGCGAATGGCCCAGCCCTTGACGATGCCGGACGGGTCAAGCGAGCCATTGGCCTTGTGGATGTCGAAAAATCCACCTGTCTCGCTTCTTGTCCGCTCGGCCAGCGCCAGCACTTCCATCATTTCGCCGCTCCAATCCTTGACCGGAACGTCGCCTCGGTTGATGGCGGAAATCTCGCTGTCGGTCCTGTAGGTGCTGAAGCGCCGATCGATTTGCTCGAAATAGCCGAAGACGGAGTCGATCAGCGAGCCGGCGGYGCCACCGACATCGACCGTGATCGGCATTCCCATCAGAATTCGGGTTTCGCGCATGGGGTCAGGAAGAAGCCTTCCTCAGGGCGCCGCCGAGCGATTGGATGAAGGCTTTGCTGGTCAGCGTCGCGCCCGAGATGATATCCACATCGGCGCTTTGCGCGCCGATCGCTTCGTCGCGCAGCATCGGCAACGCCTGCCGGTTGATGTTGACCGAGGTACGGCGGTCATTGGGGTATCTCAGCACCTTGAGTGCAGTGACCCGGCCACCCTGGACAAGCGCCTGGATCTGGATGATGCCGTAATAGGCATCGGCGGCTGGACCGGTGTAGACCCCGTCGGCATAACCGTGCGCCGCGAGCTTCATGCCGGTATGGAGGATGCGCGCTTGGGGATAATCCGGCCGCGGCTGCGGGATGGGAATGTAGACGGCAGGCGTCACCGCGAAAGACGGTGTCTGCGGCAGGGCGGCATTGGTATTTAGGGGCTCCACCTTTGGCTTCGGCGGCGGGGACGGTGCCGGTGTGACCTCCGGCGGCCTGTCGGCAAAGGTAGGCTGCGGCGCCGCGGCCGCAATCGTCGTGGAAGCATCCTTCCTGGCCTCGACCGTTGTGCGTGGCACCGGCTCCCGTGGCACATTCACCGGGGAAGCTGCCGGCAGGGTTGCCGCCGCTGCCGGGACCGGGCTGGCAGGAGAGGACGGAGCGATCGGCGCCAACGGGGCCTGCTCCGCCGCAGCCGCGGTCCCCTGTGTGTCGATCGGATCGTTGCCGGGAAGCTTGCCCGCCTGATCCCAGACATAGGCCCCGGACGAGGCGATCACGAAGAGGGACAAGGCGATCTGTTTCATGAGCATCGTTCCGATTTCGAGCACGCTCCGGCCGAGCCGTTTCGTGCAGGTTAGGAGCAATATCTCATGAGCTAGCTGACAACTGGCTGTCAGCGCTCTGGCTAGCGAAAAATACCGGGTCGACGAACCGGGGTCGCCGATTGACTTTGATCAAGGCATTTGTTCGGATCGCGGGGCAGTGAACGGTCGGGCTGCCTTCCTGGCTTGCCGATGTGGACTTAAACCCTAGCCGAACCGACAACTGTCCCTYTGCTTAGATGAGTCGTCTTCACACCGAAAATCACCTGGTTTCACGCGTCGGTTGGTTGCGGGCCGCGGTGCTCGGCGCGAACGACGGCATCGTCTCGACCGCCAGCCTGATCATTRGCGTTGCGAGCGCCAATGCCACCACGGCCAGCGTGCTGGTAGCCGGCGTCGCGGGTCTGGTTGCGGGCGCCATGTCGATGGCCGCCGGCGAATATGTATCCGTCAGTTCCCAGGCCGACACCGAGCACGCRGATCTCGCGCGTGAACGGAACGAACTCGCAAGCCAACCCGAGTTCGAGAGGCAGGAGCTTGCCCAGATCTACATCGATCGCGGTGTGGAACCTCAATTGGCGTTGCAGGTGGCCGATCAGTTGATGGCCAAGGACGCTCTTGGCGCACACGCCCGCGACGAGCTTGGCATTTCCGAGGTGACCGCCGCACGACCGATACTGGCAGCGCTGGCTTCGGCGGCGGCGTTTTCAATCGGCGCGATCATGCCGCTGGCTATGGTGCTTCTTTCACCGCCCTCCCGACTTGTTGCCGTCGTTTCGATCGCATCGCTGTTGTTCCTGGCCGTGCTCGGCGCAATCGGCGCGAGGGCTGGCGGCGCCAATGTATGGAAGGCCACCATTCGCGTCACCTTTTGGGGAGCGCTGGCAATGGCCCTGACCGCAGGTATCGGCGCGATATTCGGCACGGTCGGTTAGGCCGCTTCACCGAGCATGGTCTGCACTTCAGGTTACGTCCTCTCAGGCAGACGGGCTCTTTCGTTGATCGAAGTCAACGCCACACGCCGCCTGAGATGGCAATGATTTGCGGTCTGAGGAGTGTGCCGACATGAGCTTTCTCGAATATCTGATCGGGGCTGACGCCAAAACCGCCTTGATGGAACGCATGATGCGGAAGATGGGTGTCGACAGGCAGCTGAAAGTTGTGGCGGATCACGCAGCCGTCGCCAGTCGTGCCGTTGACCGGTGCCGGTCTTGCGGCCACCAGGACGAATGCGCCGCCTGGCTCGACGAAACCGCGCATGCCGATCATCCGCCGGCCTATTGCCGCAATAGCGACTTGATCGCTCGATTGCAGTCCGTCCGCTGATTGAACCTTGATGCTGGACGCAACGAGCTGCTTGGCGAGCGGGCAGCAAACAAGCCCGGAAGGCCACATGGCGGCTGACTGATGTCAAACGATCTATTTCTTCTGGAAGCATTTCTGCTCTTTGTCGCTCCAGGGCCAACCAACGCTCTCCTGATGGCGGCCGCGGTCAAACGTGAGCAGGCGACCAGGCTCTTGGCGGCACAGGCGTGCGGCTATGGGATCGCGGCGGCTTTCTGGCTTTTGTCGCGTCCTTTGATGCCGGCCGACGCCGTCCAGATTCTGAAATTCGTCGCGGTTGGATGGCTTTCAGTCCTGGGGCTGCGCCTGATGGCCGGCAATTCCAGYGGTGCACCGGGCCGCCACGACGGCGTTTCCGTGCTGGCAACGACCGCGCTCAATCCAAAGGCTTTCATCTATTGCCTGGCGATGGTGCCGATGGATGCCGGTTGGGACGAACTTGGGATCTTCTGGCTGATGCTTGTCGGGACCACCGCCATAACAGGATCGCTATGGGTTTTGCTGGGCAAGTGGCTGGGCGGAGGCAGGCGGATAGCCGACAAGATCGCGGGCGCGGCGCTTGTTGGATTTGYGCTGTTGCTGCTTCGACCGTTGTTGATCGCGGCTGCGGTCTAACGCTGGACAGGAAGCCCCGAGCGCGGTGCGGCCCAGGGTCGGGACGAGCGCTACACGCCGACGCACGCTTGTCAGGAGACGAGCACGACCGACAACGGTCCCGCGTAGAAGAGCTTGTCCGTGACTTTCTTGACCCCGGCGATGTTCTCCGCGGCGACGACTGCGGCCTTTCTCTGGCGCTCGTCGAAAATGGCGCCATTCAATTCTACCTCTCCCTTCTTGACGGTGACGCCGATAAGGTCGCCGCCGACGCTCCAGGATTGCCCCCGCAACTCGGCAAGAATGTTCCTGCGGATGACCTCGTCATCGACAGTCGCAGAGCCTGACTTGGGCAGAGCGCGAAGCAGGATGCGCATCAGATCGGAGCGGCTGACGATGCCGACGATCTTACCCGCGTCAAGGATGGGTACGTTCTTGATGTCGTGGGTCGCCATGAGTTCGACGATCTCGGCGAGCGAGGCGCCGGGCGCTGCCGAAACGACGCCGGTGGTCATAACCTCGCCCACCCGGCGGCCGTTCGAGCGGACATACTCGTCGGCGAGCTTGYCAGGACCGACAAGAAACTCCAGCCAGCGAGGCCGCCCCCGTCTGGTGCCAAGTTCGCCTCGGCGCAGGAAATCGCCTTCGCTGATGACGCCAGCCGGCGATCCATCGTCTCCCACGACCGGCAGGCAGCGGATGTTCCTGGTCAACATCAGATCCGCCGCTTCGGCAACCGAGGCAGAGGCGGTGATCGTGACCACCGGTGTCGTCATGATGTCCCGAGCTTGCATCGAAATCTCCGGCTTTTCGTCAACCGCTTTTCGGACATCGAGAACGACGCCGCCTTGATCTACGTCAGTTCGATTGCCGGCCTTCGCCGTCTCGCTGATCAGGTTCGATCAATATCCGCTCCGCGGCTCCATCGAGGTCCTCGTATTGGCCGCTGCGCAAAGCCCACAGGAAGCCGGACAAACCGAGTGCTCCCAGGAACAGGGCCACCGGAATGAGATAGACGAGCGTGGTCATGGACGGACCGCGTTTATGACATCGGTGCGGCGTCGGGCCGGCACGGCCTCAGGCGCTGTCTTCGACGTTGCGTGAAGCCGCATCGCATTTGCGATCACGACCAACGAGGAGGCGCTCATTGCGATCGCCGCGATGAGYGGCGTCACATGGCCCAAGACGGCGATCGGAACAGCGAAGGTGTTGTACAYGATCGCGATGGCGATGTTCTGGCGAATGAGCCGGCCGGCCTTGCGCGAGACATCCAGGGCGAGYGGCACCGCCAACAGGCTCTCGCGCAGGAATACGAAATCCGCGGCCTGCCGGCCAATGTCGGCCGCGGTTGCGGGAGCCATCGAAACCTGCGCCGCTCGCAGCGCCGGTGTGTCGTTGAGGCCGTCGCCCACCATCAGCACCTTGTGGCCGGCGCGGGTCAGCGCTTCAATCCACTCGACCTTTCCGGAGGGTAGCAGAGCCGGCACGAAACTTTCGATCCCCAATGATTTGGCAACCTCGTCGCAGGCCCTGGAAGTGTCTCCGGACAACATGTCGACCGAAACCCCGGCATCCTTCAACCGCTGGATCGTTGCCCTGGCGTCCTGTCGAAGCGCGTCCTCGAACGTGAAGCAGGCTACGATGTTCCCATTCCTGGAAAGCACGGTGCCGCCATAGCCRCCGGGTTTGCCTTCGCCGCCGGTGCGAGCCTTCCAGCCMGCCCATCCGCGTCGTCCGAGCCGCCACGTATTCCCCTCCGCTATGGCCTCGACGCCGAAGCCCGGGTGCTCGGCGACGGATTCGACGCCGGGTTGRCCGGAGTGCCCCGCATAGCTGGCGATGGCCCTCGAGAACGGGTGGTGGGAATGGGCGGCCATGTCTGCCGCGATCGCAAGCATGGTCGGATCGATGGAGGACGCATTCATCAGTTTTGGGCGTCCGAGCGTCAACGTGCCGGTCTTGTCGAACACAGTCGTGTCGATCGTCGCGAGACGCTCCATAGCAGAACCGTCCTTGACCATGACGCCGGCCTCGAACAGGCGTCGGGCCGCGACGACCTGGACGATCGGCAYCGCGAGACCGAGCGCGCAGGGGCAGGTGATGATCAGCACGGCGATAGCGATGGTGAGAGCCCGGTGCCAATCGCCGGACGCGACCATCCAGCCGAGGAATGTCACAAAGGCCGCCAGATGGACGACGGGCGCGTAGAGCGCCGATACGCGATCGGCGATGCGCCGGTAGCGCGAGCGGCCACCTTCCGCAGCCTCCATCAGTCGGACCATCTCCGCCAGGAAGGAGTCCTTCGCCGCAGCGGTTGCCTGCATCGTCAGCGGACCCGTCAGGTTGAGCGTGCCAGCCTGGACATGGGCGCCGGCCCCGACGGCCTTTGGCGCGCTCTCCCCGGAGACGATCGAGCAGTCGAGGTCGGAATTCCCGCTGACGATGTCGCCGTCGACCGGTATGCGTTCTCCGGCCGCAATAAGCAGGCGCATTCCCGGCATCAGTTCGGCGACCGGCACGTATTCGCGCGTGCCGTCGTCCCGCTGAACCATCGAGCCCCGCGCCGCGAGCCTCGAAAGGCTGTTGACGGCGGTTCGCGCGCGTTCGCGCATCACATGGTCCAGCGTGCGGCCGATCAGCAGGAAGAAGAGCAACGATACCGAGGCGTCGAAATAGGCGTGTTCGCCATGAGTGATGGTCTCGTAGAGGCTCATCGCGTAAGCCAGCGAAACCCCCACCGCGATCGGCACGTCCATGTTCATGCGGCCATGGCGCAGCGCGTTTGCGGCTGAGCGGAAGTAGATGCCGCCGGCGAAGGCGAGAGCCGGAATGGCGATCAGCGCGGACAACCAGTGGAACAGATCTCGCGTCGCGCCTTCGGCGCCGGACCAGACCGACACCGAGAGCAGCATGATGTTGCCTGCCGCGAAGCCGGCCACCGCGACAGCGCGGATCAGCTCCGAGAGTGTCCTGTCCTTTTCCTGGATTTCCGGCTCGAACAGGTGCGCCTGATAGCCCAGCCTTGAAAGCGCTGCGAAAAACGGCGGGACCTGTTCTCCGCGCCAGCGAACGGATACTCGCTTGGTCGAGAGATTGACGCGGGCGGAATCGATGTTTTCGAGCTTGGCCAGCGCAGCCTCGATCGCCTGGATGCAGCCTGCGCAATGAACGGACGGAACCGACAGGTCCGTCTGGCGACAGCCCCCGTCCAATGTGCGGCTGGCCAGCTTTATTTCGTCGCTGGACGGCACGGCGGACGCCGCGCCGGCAACCTCCAATGCCATCTCGGCCCCTGGCGCGCAGCAACTCATTGCAGGACCCMGTTCGAGATCATGATGCGGCGAACGTCACGGAACGGCGACGTCAGCCCGGCGTCCGCATCGATCTCCACTATCCAGACGCCATTCTTGGGCGTGTGCCGAACGGCAAACRCGCCCATGTTCCCCGAAGTGTCGCCGGGCACCGCCGCAAGTGTCAGAGCTTCGTCCTCGGCCTCGTAGGCCGGGTGGCGGAACAGCATCCTGACCCCGTGCAGCGGCACCGGTTTGCCCTGGCTGTCGACAAGGCTGTAACGGACCTCGCCGGAGGCGACGGTCAGCTTGCCTGTCCAGCCTAGCGCCGCCTGCGCCCTTCCTTTCCTCGCTTCTTCGTTGAACTGCTGGCTGGCAACATACGTGTTCTCTACGACGAGGCCGGTCCAGCTCTTCCGGGCGAGCGTGGCCATGGTGACGTTGACCCCGATCACCACCGCGAAGAAAGCGAGAACGAAGATCAACATATGCTTGCCGGTGAACTCGCGCGGCTTCCGCATTTCGGCGTTCATCTGCTGTGCTCCGGGGCATTGAAAGTGGCGGTATATTCGGCGGTCTCGGAACTTGCCTTGTCGTCGATGCGGAATTCGAACCTCTGCGCCGGCYTCCTGATCTGGTCGGCCGGTTGCCTGACGAAGATCTTGAGCGTCTTCAGCCGGTCCGGCTCGACTGCAATGGAGAATGAGCGGCTCGGGGGCTGCTMAATGCCGACGATGCTCATCTCGCCGCCGTCGAGGCCTTCCAGCGTCACCTCGATCGTCCTCGGCTCGGGTATCATGTTGAGCAGCTTGACCGTATAGCCGTTGCGGATCGAGCCGTCCGAAAGCGTCACGAACTGAGGATTGCGATCATGCAGGACATTGAGCTCCAGCCGCTCGCGCGTCAGCAGCGAATAGACGAGCACCAGGCCGATCGCCGACCATGCGCCGAGATAGATGTAGGTGCGCAGCCGGAAGATCTTGCCCAGATGGAAATGTGACAGGCTGTCGACGAAAGCGCCACTCGCTGTTCTTACGAGCGATGGATTGACTGGATTTGTGCCGCCCACGGTCGCCACCGCCATGTTGGCATTGTAGTCCGCCAGGGTCGCGTAGGAGATCAGTCCGCGCTCGCGACCGAGCTTGTCYATGACACCATCGCAGGCATCGATGCAGAGCGCACAGGTGATGCATTCGAGCTGCTGCCCGTCGCGGATGTCGATCCCCATCGGGCAGACGGCAACGCAGGCATTGCAATCGACGCAATCGCCGGCCGGCAGACCGGCGKCGAGAGCCTTCTTGGCATGGCGCGAACGCGGCTCGCCGCGCCAGTCGTTGTATGTGACGGTCAGTGAGTTTTCGTCGAGCATGGCGGCCTGAATTCGCGGCCAGGGGCACATGTAGGTGCAGACCTGTTCGCGCATCAGTCCGCCGAAGACATAGGTCGTGCCGGTCAGGACGGCGATCGTGACATAGGCGACGGGCGCCGCCGTACCGGTGACGACTTCGCCGAGCAGCTTGGGCGCATCGGCGAAATAGAAAATCCAGGCGCCGCCGGTGGCTACCGCGATGACGAGCCAGACGGCGTGCTTGGTTATGCGCAGCAAGAGTTTGCGCGCGCTCCAGGGAGCGGCGTCCAGTTTCATGCGGGCATTGCGATCGCCTTCGATCGCCCTTTCCACGACAAGGAACAGGTCGACCCAGACGGTCTGCGGACAGGTGTATCCGCACCAGGCTCGCCCGACTGTCGATGTGATCAGGAAAAGACCGACGCCCGCCATCATGAGGAGGCCGGCGACGTAGTAGAACTCCTGCGGCCAGATCTCGATGAAGAAGAAGTAGAAGCGCCGGTTGGCCAGGTCGATGAGAACGGCCTGGTCGGGAGCGAAGGGACCTCGATCCCAGCGCAGCCAGGGGGTCAGGTAATAGATGCCGAGTGTGATCGCCATCACCAGCCATTTGAACTGGCGGAAGCGGCCGGAGGYCCGCTTTGGGAAGATTTTCTTGCGCGCGGCATAAAGCGGCTGCCGCGTCTTTGCGGAGTTGACCGCCTCAGCCTCGAGCCGTTCTACCTGCGACTGATCCAGCACGACGATCTCCAATCGCGGCCTATGACGCCGCCTTTCTCCAGCAGTCTTGCCATCGCTCGCGCTCGGCGCGTTGATGCAGGTCAAATTGAATCGGCAAAAGCAAGTCGAGGCCCGGCATGGCCGGGCCTCGTCGCTTGAACGGCTGAGGGCCGAGAATAGGCCCCGCTCCTATTCTCCGCCGCCAAGCGAATGGACATAGACAGCCAGTTCCTTGACCGTCGTCTCGCCGAGACGACCGACCCAGGCAGGCATCACCCCGTTCTTCGGAGCTCGCACCTGCGAAGCAATCGCGGCTTCGCCGGAACCGTGGAGCCAGATCGCATCCGTCAGATCGGGAGCACCGAGGTCCCTGTTGCCCTTCGCGGTGTCGCCATGGCAGACCGCGCAATTGTCCGCGAAAACCTTGGCGCCGGGCTCGATCAGGCTCTTGTCCCGCACCGGCCCTGAAAGGCTGGCCACAAAAGCGCTGACCTGAGCGATCTGATCCGGCTTGAGCACGTCGGCAAAGACAGGCATCTCCGACTGGCGAGTATCCGCGTCCGGGGCGAAACGAATGCCGTGCGTGATCGTCTGCTGGATCTGCTCCGCCTTGCCACCCCAGAGCCAATCGTCATCGTTGAGGTTCGGAAAGTCTGTCGACCCTTGCGCGCCGGAGCCATGGCACTGCACGCAGTTGACCTTGAATGCCGCGCCGCCGGCCCCGACGGCGAACTCGCGCAAAGTGTCGTCAGCAGCAATTTCCGAAACGGTTTTGGACTGTATCGCCGCGACATATTTGGCCTTGGCAGCCTCAGCCGCGGCCATTTCGTTCTTGACGTCGTTGCGGCTGGAAAAGCCCAGGGCGCCCTTGGTGGCGGAACTCAGCATCGRCCAGGCGGGGTAGGCAATGGTGTAGGCGAGTGCCCAGGCGATGGTGATGTAGAAGGTTATCACCCACCAGCGTGGCAAGGGATTGTTGAGTTCCTTGATGCCGTCCCACTCATGGCCGGTCGTCGTCACGCCGGAGATTTCGTCGACATGCTCGCTGCTCATGATCAATCGTCCTTGAGAGGTATCTGTGCGGCGTGGTCGGCATGCGCCTTGCCGCCGGGTCGAAGCGCAAAAGCGATGCAGCCTACAAAGAACAGGGCCATCGCAAGCAAGCCCCAACTGTCGGCGAACTCCCGCATCAAATTATATTCCATCGGTCTGTGCTCCTCAGCGGTAGCCGGCGGCTTCGTCGTAGTTCTTGAAATCGACCAGGGTGCCGAGCATCTGGAGGTAAGCCACCAGGGCGTCCATCTCGGTGACCTGTTGCGGATTGCCGTCGAAGTCGCCGACMTTGGCCTTCGGATATCTCTTCTCCAGGCCTGACGTGTCGGCATTGGGATCGGCCTGTGCCATCAGATCCGCATTGGCATTGGCGATCATGTCATCGGAGTAGGGGACACCGACACGCCGGTTGGCGACGAGATGCGTCGAAAAGTCCTTCACCTCGATCGGCGTGTCCTTCAGGAACGCGTAGCTCGGCATGATCGACTCGGGCACGACGGATCGCGGGTCGGTAAGGTGCTGGACGTGCCAGCTGTTGGAGTAGCGGTCRCCGACGCGAGCGAGATCCGGCCCCGTTCGTTTGGATCCCCACTGGAACGGGTGATCGTACATCGACTCGGCCGCCAGGCTGTAGTGGCCGTAGCGTTCCACCTCGTCCCGGAACGGCCTGATCATCTGGCTGTGGCAGAGATAGCATCCCTCTCGCACATAGATATTTCGGCCGGCGAGCTCGAGCGGCGAGTAGGGCCGTATGCCCTCGACCTTCTCGATCGTATTGTCGAGATAGAAGAGCGGCGCGATCTCGACGATACCGCCGACGGTCACCACCAGCAGGGATCCGACAAGAAGCAACGTGGCGTTCTTCTCGATCAGCGCGTGTCTATCCATCAGGCCCATGTCTGGCTCCTTATTCGGCAGGCTGGAGGGCGGGGGCGATACCTGGCAAAGGCTGCTCTTTGCGCTGGTAGCCACGAATGGTCATGGTGACATTCCAGGCCATGATCARCATGCCGGTGAGGTACATGGCGYCGCCCGCCGCACGCATGAGATAGTAGGGATGCATGGYGGCGACGGTCTCGGCGAAGGAGTAGACGAGGAACCCCTGCTCATCGTACTCGCGCCACATGAGCCCTTGCATGATGCCCGAGACCCACATCACCGCGGCGTAGACGACGATGCCGAGCGTGGCCAGCCAGAAGTGCCAGGTGACAAGCCGCAGCGAATAGAGCCGCTCGCGATTCCAGAGCTTCGGCACCATGTAGTAGATCGCGCCGAACGTGATCATGCCGACCCAGCCGAGCGCGCCTGAATGGACATGGCCGATGGTCCAGTCGGTGTAGTGCGAGAGCGAGTTGACGGTCTTGATCGACATCATCGGACCTTCGAAGGTCGACATGCCATAGAAGGCGATGGCCGTAACCATCATGCGGATGATCGGATCGGTGCGGATCTTGTCCCAGGCGCCCGACAGYGTCATCAGGCCGTTGATCATGBCGCCCCATGACGGCATCCACAGCATGATCGAGAACACCATGCCGAGTGTCTGCGCCCAGTCGGGCAGGGCGGTGTAATGGAGGTGATGGGGCCCAGCCCAGATGTAGAGGAAGATCAGCGCCCAGAAGTGGATGATCGACAGGCGGTATGAGTAGACGGGCCGGTTCGCCTGCTTCGGGACGAAATAATACATCATGCCGAGGAAGCCGGCCGTCAGGRAGAAGCCGACCGCGTTGTGGCCGTACCACCACTGCGTAAGTGCGTCCTGGACGCCGGAAAAGGCCGAATAGCTTTTCGAYCCCAGGAATGATGCCGGCATCGACAGATTGTTGACGACGTGGAGCATCGCAATGGTGACGATGAAGGAGAGGTAGAACCAGTTGGCGACGTAGATATGCGGTTCCTTGCGCTTCAGGATCGTGCCGAGGAAGAGCAGGAGATAGGCGACCCAGACGATGGTCAGCCAGATGTCGACATACCATTCCGGCTCGGCATATTCGCGGCTTTCGGTGATGCCCAGCAGATAGCCGGTCGCGGCCATGACGATGAAGAGCTGATACCCCCAGAAGACGAACCAGGCGAGGTTGCCGCCGAACAACCGCGCCCGGCAGGTGCGCTGGACGACGTAAAGCGAGGTGCAAATCAGCGCGTTGCCGCCGAAGGCAAAGACGACGCCGGAGGTGTGGAGCGGCCGCAGCCGGCCGAAATTGAACCAAGGCTGGATGTTGAGGTCAGGGTAGGCGAGTTGCAGCGCGATGATCACGCCGACCAACATGCCAACGACGCCCCAGAAGACCGTTGCGATGGCMCCGTAGCGGATCGGACCATCCATGTAGGCGGAGGGGTCGATCGGCGCCGCGGGCTTGAAATCCGAATTGCGCAGCAAGATCGCGGTAAAGCCAGCCACCGCGAAGAACAAAACCCACATGTGCTGGCGAAAAGGCTCATCCGCGCCGAAGCCGGCGGCCACAAGGGCAGCAAAAGCAAACAGGCCTAAAAGGACGATCTCCGTGCCAAATTTCATCGCAAGTCCCCGATCTCGTCTCGAAAGTTCCGGCGGAAATGCCCGCTCGCGGCACCATTTTGGGATTTTCCGTTCCCGGGCCTTGATTCAAGTCAAACGCGACGCGCTTTTGTTTTGGGGAAGGTTGCCGCGACCGTTGGAGCACAGCTTTGGCAGTGATGTGAACAGGCAGCAGCGCCGATGAAACGACCCGCAGGGCCGAAGTCGGCGACTCTGGAGGGTCAAAGCCAGACGACGGTTCGATAGCCGATCAGTCGCCGCAGCGTTCCTCGAGCTGAGCGATGCTTGCGAGGCTGATGTGCCGCTTGTTTACGATCCGGATCGCCCCGTCCACTCGCAGCCTGGAGAATTCCCGACTTACCGTCTCGATCGTCAGCCCAAGGAAATCGGCGATTTCCCCGCGTGTCAGCGGCAGATCGAAGCTGATAGAGTCTGCTGGATGTCTGGAGGGGCCGATGTGTCCGGCGAACATAAGAAGGAAGCTTGCGACTTTCTCGGAGGCGGTCTTGCGCCCCAGCGCCGCCATCCAGTCGCGCGCGTCGTCGAGTTCGTTCAGCGCGCGCCTCAGCAGCAGGCGTCCAAGTTCCGGCACCTCGTTGGTCATTTGATCGACGATCGCTCTTGGAAACGAGCATAGCGCCATATTCGTCAAGGCTTCGGCCTTGATCGGCCTTTTCGCCTCGAACGGCCTGCCCAGAAAATCGGGCGCGAAATGGAAACCGACGATCTGCTGACGACCATCCGAAAGACTTATCGTGAGCTTGACCACCCCGGACAATAGGTTCGAGTAGGTTCCGTCGTCGGGCAGGTCCGTCCCGGCCAAGATCTCGTGCCTGGAGGAGGCTTTGGYCAAATCGGCAAGTTGGCGGTTGTTGAACGCACCGCATAATCCGGCCCGCCGCGCTTCGCAGGAGTTGCAAATTGCGGGAACCTCAGCCTGTTGAGCATCTTGTATRCCGGCCATTGTGACGCCCGTGGTCAAATAGAGCGGCAATTTGCGCCGGTTTTGGCTTGAGCTGCCTTGATCTAAATCAAGGTTTTGGCGGTGCCGTTCAGGTAGCTTGACCGTCATGACCGCTCCTGTCGCTATCATCCAGCCCCCGCACTCAATTCCGGCCAAGGGCCTGGGCGACAACGTACCGCGATACACGAGCTATCCGACGGCGCCRCACTTTCATCCGGGCGTTGACGCGGTAACGGTTCGCGGGTGGATGGATGCGCTTGAAGGCGATGACGAGATATCGCTCTATCTGCATATCCCCTATTGCGACCGGCTGTGCTGGTTCTGCGCCTGCCATACCAAGCAGACGCGTCACTATGCGCCGGTGGCGACCTTCCTGCGCTCGCTCCACAAAGAGATCGAAACGGTCGGTGGCCTTGTGAACGGCAGGGTCCGTGCCGTTCATTTCGGCGGCGGCTCCCCGACGATGCTGAAGCCCGACGACATCCTCATGCTTGGAAAGGCGTTGCGGGAACGGTTCGACTTCCTTGCCGATGCCAGCATCAGCGTAGAGATCGATCCGAACGACATGAACGAGGGCCGGCTCGACGCCTTCGCGGCCATCGGCATGACGCGAGCGAGTCTTGGTGTCCAGGACTTCGATCCCAAGGTGYAGAAGGCGATCAATCGCGAGCAGAGCTTCGCGCTGACCAAGAGCATCGTCGATGCGGTGCGGGCCCGAGGCGTTCTATCCGTCAACCTGGACCTCTTGTACGGGCTGCCATACCAGACCAGCGAGAGTGTTGCGGCGACCGTCTCCCAGGCGCTGACACTGGCGCCCGACAGGCTGGCCCTGTTCGGCTATGCGCATGTCCCCTGGTTCAAGAAGCATCAGACGATGATCGATGAGGCATGGCTGCCCGATTCCGCCGCTCGCCTGGCGCAGTCGCGGCTTGCCGCCCAGATAATTGTCGATGCCGGCTATGAAGCCCTGGGGCTGGACCACTTCGCCAAACCGCAGGATGCGTTGGCGGTCGYGGCTCGCGCCGGCAAGATCCGGCGCAATTTCCAGGGCTATACCGAAGATCAATGCGAGACCCTTATCGGCCTCGGCCCGTCCTCGATCAGCAGGTTTCGCCAAGGCTATGCCCAGAATATCGTTGCCACCGGTGAGTATCAAAAGGCCGTGGATCGCGGACAACTGGCAATAGCGCGGGRCATCGAGTTCAGCCTGGATGACCTGGCGCGGGGCTGGATCATCGAGCGGCTGATGTGCAACTTCGCTTTCTCGGCCATAGACCTTGTCGAACGCTTTGGAGCGGTCGGCCAAACGCTGCTCTGCGAAGCAAGCCGCCTGGCCATCAGCGGCGCCGGCCGATTTCTTCGACTCGATGGTGAGAGCTTCGTGGTGCCCGAGGAAAGCCGTCCTCTCGTCAGGACCGTGGCRGCGAAATTCGACAGATATCTTGGCAATGGGATCGGCCGGCACTCGCTGGCTGTCTGAGCGATGGCTCGGGCCGCGGATCAAAAATGCTCGCCTACCCTGAAAGGGCCCACACGGGTGCCGGCGGCGATCAGATAGGCGGTCGACCAGCCGATCAGCAGAAAGCCGTTGATGCCCTCCAGGGYCGCCAGCACGCGCCAGCCGTGAGCGGGCACCACGTCTCCATARCCGACCGTTGAAAAGGTGATGGTCGAGAAATAAAGCGCCGTCTCGAAATCGCTCAGGATTCCGAGCAGCCGGTAGACTCCAGCCCACAGCCAGACTTCCACCGTCATCACGGCGAAAAGTCCCATGACCACGGTGATCATGGCCAGCACCCGGCTGCGCCGCCCATGCATGCGGAAGAACGCCACAAGGCGTGCCATCACGTGAGTGATCGCGATAAGGCCGAAGGTGTGAATCCCGACCGTCAGGCTTATGACGATCGTACCGAAGCAAAGATCGAGGATCATCGGCGGAAACTACGAACCCCGACCGCGGCGGTCCTTGCGCAAAATCAAGCCTGCCATCAGTCCGGTGAATTCTCCGCGCCGGCGGGATCGCAGCTACTCACTGACGGCGGAGCCGAGACGGAAGAACATCGCGAGCTTCAGACTTGTTGCTATCCGTTCGGCCCGCTCGACGAACACCGCCGCGATCTCGGGGATGAAGAGCTCGGACGCCGTCTTGCCGAAGAGAGCCAACCAGATACTGAAATCGGCTTCGGTGACGTCCGTAAGCCTCAGGTRAACTGGCACCGGCCGTCCATGATAGTCGCCGCTCTTCAGAATGACGGAGCACCAGAAATCCGTCATCTTCTCCAGATGAGGCTCCCAATCGCCAGCGATTTCCCGGGCGAAGATGGGTCCGAGCCGCTCGTCCTTTCTCACCCTGGAATAGAATTCGCGGACCAGCGCTCCAATCGAGGCTCGGTCGACGCCGGGGCTTGCCAGGGATTGTTCGGCGGCAGGGCGAATCCTGTCGAGGAAGACCGGCTTTGAAGTCATTCGCATTCCTTTTTTGGAGCGATCAGGCGAGGCCAAGGCGGCGAAGCGCCGCCTGCAGGAAGCCTGCACGATCATGCACGAGACGGAAGCCCAGATTGTCCGGCGGGGTGCCGACCGCGCAGCCGCCGCTTTTGCCGTCGCGGATGAAGTTCGACATGTAGGTGCGGTGGAATCCCTCCACAACGTGAACGCCGCAATTGCTCAGCGAACTGGCGGCGCCGTCGCCGGACATCGTCACATGGGCATAGCAGGTCGATGTCCATTCCCAGACATTCCCGGCAATATCCGCAACGTCCTTCGAGTTGGTTCCAAATGCCCCGGCAGGTCGCGGTTCAGGATCGGCCTTGCGGCCGAGCGCCGACTCGTTGCGATATTGGGTGAGCCACCGCCTCGCCGGATCCGCCGGGTCGCCTTCACCAGCTTCTATGTCAGCCCGAAACCGCTCGGCCGCGGCATAGGCCCACTCGACGTCGGTCGGCAGCCGCCACGTCTCGCCTGTCTTTGCCGATAGCCAATTCGCGTAAGCCTGCGCATCGAGGAAGCTGACGCCCGTCGCCGGAACGTTGCCGACGATGCTTGAGTCGGCAGGCTTGCAGGCGCCGTCCGAAACGCAGCGGTCATAGTCGGATGCGGTCACCTGGAACTTCATGATTTCCAGAGGCGCGTCGATGGTTTCCCTCGCTACGGGTGCGGGCGCGGGATGGCTGTCTCTGAGGAACTCGCCAGGCTGTGGGTGTTCGAATGACCCGCGCTTCAGGGCTACCAGCTCCGCCGCCGCGGCTGGAACCCGGGACCGAGGGGACGTCCCGTCGATCGCATTGCTGAGGCCCAATCCGATRAGGGCGGCGGCAGCCATGGTTCCAAATGTGAAGACAGGATCGAAGGACATGTTCAAAATCCGCCTGCGACCGCGACCCGCCGGCGATGCCGGCGGGTCGTGGAAGATCGCCTTTCCGGTTTACGAGGCAATCGCCTTGGGAGCTTCGATCTGCATCATCAGGTCGTCGTCCCAGGTTCCATCGACGGTGAAGTGCGCGGTGGCGCCGAGCTCGACAGCCTCGATCAGGTTGTGATTGACGTAGGCATAGACGCCGGGCTGCCGGAAGGTGTAGAGCGCCGCGCCCGCCGAACCGCCGCGGATGAACCAGGTCTCCATGTCCTTGGCAGGGGGGTTCGCGAACTTGCCAGCTYCCCAGACGAAGTCGCCGTGGCCGCCGATCAGGTGCGGACGGGTGTCGCGATTGGCCTGAGAATGGACGATCAGAACCGTTYCGCCGACTTTGGCCTTCATGGCGGTTTCGCCAGTCAGCGATCCCGCCTTGCCGTTGAATACGACATGGGTCGGGATCAGGCCGCGCATCACCTTAACGGTGTCGTCGTAGTTGTCGCCGGCCGAGTCGTACTTCTTGAATTTTCCCTGCTCGTCGCGCGGGATATAGAAGTCATTCTCGCCGATATAGTAGATGCGATCGTAGCGGACGGGCTTGCCCTTCTCGTCCTTCAGGCCGTCGCGCGGCAGGACCATCACCGCGCCGCTCATCCCCGACACGACATGCCACGGGATCATCGCGCCGCCAGGGGCGCAATGGTAGACGAACGTCCCCGACCTGGTCGCCTTGAAGCGGAGCGTCACCTGCTCGCCCGGGTTGATCAGCGTCAGCGCGCCGCCACCGAGTCCGCCGGTCGCCGCATGGAAGTCGATATTGTGGGCGAGCGTGTTGGTATCGGGATTGATCAGCGTGAGCTCGAGATAGTCGCCTTCATGCACGACCATCAGAGGGCCCGGGATGGAGCCATTGTAAGTCATGGCATTGAGTTGCGTGCCGTCGGCGTCGATGACCACCGGCTTCTCCTCGATCTTCATGGTGAACTCGACGACCTTGGGGCCGCCCTTGGCCACCTGATCGTGAGCGTGCACGAAAGGCGGCGCCACCAGGGTCACCTTTTCGCGGGRCAGCCCGGACACATCCTTCGTGGCTGCCATTACCGGCGTCGAGCCGATGGTGGCGACGGCGGCGGCGGTCAGAACAGAACCCAGCAAAGCTTCGCGTCTCGTAAGCATTCTTCATCTCCTCGACTTCAACGTTTCGATAAAGCCAAGATAGTGTCTTCGCGCGGTGCGTCTTTGCGTTTGCGCAAATCTGAATGAAATGAATTTTCAACTTTGGAGGCGATTGCTGGGCCATGTCGGTGCGGGGTTGCCGTACAGCGACGTACCATCTCAATATGAAAATGGCCGGGTCAGACCTCTCACCAGGTCCGCCCGGCCAATGCTTCCGGCTCGCCATCGCCGGAGRCAGTCTCTCGGATCAGTTCGAAGCAGCTTTGGTCGCCTCGGCGAACAACTCGGCGAAGACCRGCTTTGCCTTGCCGATCTGCTTGACGGCCTCTGCTGCGTCCAGGTTGACCGRCTTGCCGACGACGATCAGCGCCACCATGCCCATGCCATAGTGGGGCGCGCATTTCACGCCATAGACACCTTCCTTGGTGAGGGTGACCGTTATCTCCTCGCTCGGCTTGCCCTTGAAGGCTTCGGCGCCGTCCGGGATCATGCCCTTGATGATCTCGGCGTTGTGGGTCTTGTCGGTCGGCACGAACTTGATGGTGTCGCCGGGGGCGGCCCGGACGAAGTCGGGCTGGAAGACCATCGAGCCCTTGTCACCCTTGTTCAGCATCTGGACGACATGTTCTTCGGCATTTGCGGCGCCGGCAATTGAGAGCAACGCGATCGCCGCGGCAATGAGGGGCAGTTTCATTGGAATAGTCCTTTCTTTTGGTTCACCACGGCATCAACCGTTGCCTTCTTGTAGATCGCCGGACGGCTTGGCGATTTGCGCTGGCGCAAATTGCTCGACGAAAATGAGCGGCGCGGAAGCAAGAAACCGGGTCATGGCGGAACGTCTCCGCCAACCGTCAGGCGGCGCTCTTGCGGCGCGTTAGCAGGCGTGGCCGCATCAGCATTCCGCCGAAGCGCACAGCGTAGCCGACGAAGGCGGCAACCCAGAGCCCCGCCGACATATGAAGGAGAAGGGCCATGTCGGGAGCCATGGCGGCCGCCACGCGCAAAATGGCGGCGATGACGATTGCAGCAAAGATCGCCCGTGTTCCGGCGTCCGCCRCCAATTCGCGGCCCGTGTGGCCGAGGGAGGCGCGGGTCATGACGGCCAGGGTCATGCAGGCCACCGCTCCCACGGCCAACGCATGAATGCCGGCCACCACAGGAACAGTTCCCGGCGCGAGCGCGGCCAGTCCGGCAAGCAGCAGGCCTAATGGCACAAAGGCGAATGCAACGTGCAGGATCAGGACCAACGGGTCGGCCAGTGTCCGGTCGCCCGCCCAACGAGCGAGCCGGACGGCGTTGAACATTGCTCCGGCAATCAGCAACGCGCCCGTGCCTGTGTTTTCGGGAAAGAAGGTCCATGCGGCAAGGCCGGAGGCCGACAGCGCGATCGTCCCGACATCAAACCTGCTGAATGGTGCGGGAAGCCGGCCGGGCTTCTCGCGGACCAGCCAATTGYGGGTGAAACTGGGGACTATCCGCCCGCCGATGATCATGATGAGGACGACGACGGCCCCAAGACCCAAGCGGCGGCTGATGTCGGAGATGCCCTGGTAGTGCGCCTCGGCATGAAACATGACGTTCGCCACAAAAAGGACTGTGACGGGCAGTAGGACCTTGAGGTTTCGCCAGTTTCGGCCGGCGACGATTTCGGTTGCCGCGGCAGCGACCACCGCTAGAAGAAACGAGCAGTCTATGATCGCGCTCAAGAGCCAGCCCATTTGCGCAGAAAAGAACACTGCCAAGCGCCCCGCGATCCAGAGCAGCACCAGTATCAGCAAGCGACCGTCCTGCACGGGAAGGCGTCCGGTCCAGTTTGGGATCGCAGTGAGCAGGAAGCCTGTCACGACCGCCGTCAGGTAGCCAAAGAGCAGTTCGTGGATGTGCCAGTCCACAGGCTGGAACAGACTAAGGGTTTCAAGCCTGCCGTAATAGAGCGGCAGCCACATAAGCATGGCAGTGGCGGCTTGCAGCGACGCCAGCAGGAAGAATGGTCGGAAGCCGTAGGAGAGTATCGCCGGATAGGCGCTTGGCCGCGTCCGCGGAATTGCCATGACATGCCTCGTTGAATCCGGGCAAAAGTGCCCATGCGCCTCTTCTACCCCGGCCTCAGGAAGAGACATTGGCCTTAGCGCAAACAACAGAGCGGTTGGTTGGCGCTACCGGCACAAGGCTTCGCTTGCCGACGGCCTGTCCCTCGTGACACAGTCTGGTCCGCAAGTCGGGGGCAGCGCGGTTGAGTTGGGGAGGGAAGGCAGTTGGCAAGCCTTGATCGGTCATTGATTGCCGGGCTGCCCGTCTTCGACGGGATCGCCGCGGCGGACCTCGATCGCATAATCGGACAGGCAAGGTCCATTCGTATCGCCAAGGATCAACCGGTGTTCGAGCAGGAGCAGGAGGCCCATTCGTTCTTCCTGCTGCTCGACGGCCATGTGCGCGTGGTGAAATCGACTCCGGATGGGCATGAGGTGACCGTGCGCTACATCAGCCCGGGCGAATTGATGGGGATCGCCAGCGCTCTGGGCCGGACGACCTATCCGGCGAATGCCCTCGCGGCGGTCGATTGCGTGGCGCTTGCCTGGCCGARCCAGCTCTGGGCCACATTCGCGGCGDGCTACCCAAGCTTCGGCGCCAATGCCTACAAGGCGGTGGGAACAAGGCTGCAGGATGCTCATGCTCGCGTCATCGAGATGTCCACCGAGCAGGTGGAGCAGCGCGTTGCGCATGYCTTGCTGAAGCTGATCAAGCAGTCGGGGAAAAAGACCGAGGAAGRCATCATGATCGACTTCCCCATTTCACGCCAGGACGTTGCCGAGATGACGGGCACCACGCTTCATACGGWCAGCCGGCTGCTTTCCGCCTGGGAAGACCAGGGGCTGGTCAAGAGCGGGCGACAAAGGGTGGTCGTGGTCGAACCCCATCGCCTCCTGGTCATAGCCGAAGGCCGCTCGGCAAAGGGCTAGCCTGCTCAGCCGGCGTCGATGGCCGCCTCCAGGTCGCAGCGAAGCTGGTCCTCGTCCAGGYCATGCTCGCGTGCCGCGTCCGAAACGGTGTGGAAGGAAGCGATCGGACAGCCGACGCACAGCATTCCGTGCTGGAGAACGACACGAATTGCYGCCGGCGTCTCGCGCATGATCCCGTCCATCGTCGCGTCATCCTTCAGTTTGCGTTTCATGCCGACTGTCCGCGTTAAGGATCGGCATCTTGCATCCGGTTGCCTGGATGCTCGTTGCGCTGGGACAAAGAAGGAGCAACTGGCTACGGGTGTATCGGTGGCTTTATTCGAAAAGCGGCTCTTCGGATTGGCCGTGYTCACGCACCCTCGTGGCAGCTCTGGTTGAAGAGTCAGTGAGACCTGTGGACACCTAGGGGGTGGAGCTTTCGTGGRGCATTGCGCGGCTGATGCCTTGAGTCTGGCCCGCAGCCGTGACAGGATTTGAACCGCTCGCCTATTGGCGGAACGTCGATCAAATGCCAGAGCTGWCAGTTGAGGTGGATGGTCGATCCCTCAGCGGTGCAGCCATTTGCCGGCTCGCCACCGGTCTCGACGACCCTGGTAGCGGGCTCCCATGCGGTCGAAAACGGCAAGGTCTTAACTCGCCAATTTGGCGCCGAGCTTCCGCTGGACCCTGACAAGGGTCGGATCGTCAGAATCCGTCGTCACAGTGAAGCCCATCTCGCGCTCGAGCTCGATCGCCGCGCGGTTTTCGCGGCTCTCGATCGACTCGACTGTCTCGATGCCGTGATCGTCTGCGTAATGCCCGATGTAGCCGAGAAATTCCCAGCCGACGCCGAGATGCTTGCGATCCTCCCGGATGCAGAGGGCGACCTCGCCGCGCCGGTCGGCCGGATCGGCGGCGAGGGTCGCCACCGCGATCAGCATTCCATCGGTCGAAAAGGCGAGAAAGTTATGGATGTGGGGATCGTCGGAACGGGTCATCGCCACCAGGCGCTCATGCGACACTTCCCGCACGGCGCCGAGGAAACGGAAGCGCAAATCCTCCGGCGTTACATGTTTGAAGAACTCGGCGACGAGTGGCTCGTCATCAGGGCGGGCACGGCGCACTTCGAACCGAAATCCGGTGTGCGTGATGAGCGTGCTTGTCATTGTCGTCCCTTTCAGGATTGGTGCGTGGAACTGGCTCGAATGCTTCATTCCCCCATTGCCAGCAGCGTGTCCCGCTTGAGGATCTCGATGCTGCGAAGGCTGAGCAGACGGATCACGCCTTTCTCCTTCAGGCGGGTGAAGACCCGCGAGACAGTTTCGATCGTGAGGCCGAGATAATCGCCGATGTCGTTGCGCGACATCGGCAACTCCACCTGCCTCAACCCGCCCTGGCGCTCCGACATTTCGACGAGGAATGCCGCGACGCGCTCGATGGCGTTCTGGCGGCCAAGCACCAGGAGATGTTCCTGTGCCCGGGTAAGGCCTTTGAGGGCGAGGGGCAGGAGCTGGCGGGACATGTCCATGCCCGAGGGAGTGCGATAGACGCGGACCCCGGTTGCATTGATCGCTTCGGCGAAGAAGTGATGGGTAGCGTCGGCCTCGAAGCCGAATGTCTCGCCCGCCAGATGGAACGCGCTGATCTGTCTGCGGCCGTCGGTGAGCAGGCGATAGATGCGCACGGCGCCGAATTCGACCTGGTAGAGGGCGCCTGCCTTTTCGCCCTGGGCGTAAATCTCGGCGCCTGCCGGGAAGAAGCTGACCGGCTGTACCATCGCTCCTTCGAAGACGGGCGAGGAATCCTGCTTTGGCAGATAAGACGGCAGTTCGATCTTGGCGGAAGCTTGAGCGTACATGGCTGTGGTCCCGGTGAATTCGTGACAACAGCAATCGCGCAAATCCCGCCACGCCGAAATTCGGTTATGTCCCTACGGGAAACTACCTAGAGCCGAGCTCGAAATCACCCGATCGATCCATGCATCGCCGAGCGTGTGGCGCATTATGCAATTGACCACGATCAAGGTCGGCAGGAATTGGCTGGGCGATTATTCGGTCAGAACCAGCCAACCAAGGGAATGTGGCCATGACCTCCGACACCGTCGAAATCTGGGCTGGGATACTCGGCCTGGCCTATCTCGGCGCCCTAGGCCTTTATTTCGAAATGCTGTCCGCTCGGAAGCGCCTGCACGTTGCGGCGAGCTACGGCTTCGGCCGCCACGAGCGGTCRCACACGGTGAAGGGCAAGCATACGCGATAGGACCGTTCGACATCAGGCCGTGCATTCCCGATTTTTGCGAACGCGGAACGATCCGTCCCAACCATTTCCGGACCGAGGTGCGTCATGAAGGCAATGGTGCTGGAGAGGCCCGGCACTCCTCTGAAGTTCGTCGATCGCTCCGACCCTACGCCGCGACCGGGCGAGATAAGGCTGAGGGTCGAAGCCTGCGCCGTCTGCCGGACCGACCTGCATATCGTCGATGGYGATCTGCCGCGGCCAAAGTTGCCGCTTGTTCCCGGCCACGAGATCGTCGGTATCGTGGACCTGGTTGGCGAGGGCGTGTCACAGTCGCGGCTCGGCCAGAGAGTGGGCGTCCCTTGGCTGGGACATACTTGCGGCCATTGCCCCTATTGTGTCGCCGGCGCGGAGAATCTTTGCGATCTGCCCTTTTTCACCGGCTACACACGTGACRGCGGCTTCGCCAGTCATGTCGTTGCCGACGAGCGTTTCGCCTTCGATCTCGATGCCACGGCGGACCCTATGTCGCTGGCGCCGCTCCTGTGCGCTGGACTGATCGGCTGGCGCTGCCTCAAGAAGGCGGGCGGTGGCAAGCGGCTGGGGATCTACGGCTTCGGCGCCGCGGCGCATATCGTCACGCAGGTCGCGGTCTGGCAAGGGCGTGAGATTTTTGCGTTCACCCGGCCTGGCGATGCTCAGGCACAGGAATTCGCACGCTCGTTGGGCGTTGTCTGGGCAGGATCGTCCGAGGAACCGCCCACCGCCGAGCTCGACGCGGCGATCATTTTCGCCCCGGTCGGCGACCTGGTGCCGGCAGCGTTGCGGGCTGTACTCAAAGGTGGTCGCGTGGTTTGCGGCGGTATCCACATGAGCGACATCCCGTCGATGCCATACCGACTTCTCTGGGAAGAAAGAGAGTTGTTGTCAGTCGCCAATCTTACCCGGCGAGACGCGGAGGAATTCTTTCCGATAGCGAAGCGCGCTCAGGTGCGCACGCACACAAAAGTCTATCCGCTTGCGCAGGCCAACCAGGCGCTGGACGATTTGCGGATGGGCAGGGTGAGCGGCGCCGCTGTTCTGGTGCCGTGACATTCGGCAGACTAAACGCGTCGCGATCTTTCAGATTCGTTCCATGCGCTTTGGGTTTTTGATTTTCCGCATGTCTTTATCCCGAAACCGGTTCCCACTTCGGGAGACATGCTTTAGACCGCGCGTTCGCCCAACCGTTGCATCTGTTTGAGCCAACTCGCCCGTTTTGCCTCACTGGCGCTTGCGACCATGCCAAACAAAGTTTCTCTCACCGGCCTGATGCCGACAAAGTTGAGAATGCCGCGGCGCATGCCGGCTATCCCGTGGCTGAGGAACCAGATTCGGTAGAGGGTTGCGGGCATGCCCATCGTCACCACCAGCCGGGCTGAGCGGCCGCACAGCAGGGCTTTGGCGAAACCTTCGCCCTTGGCGGGATAGGCGAACGCCGTTCCCGGTCGCATCACCTGCTCGATGAATGCTTTGAGCAGAGCCGGCACAGTGCCCAGCCAAAGCGGAAAGACAAAGATGAAATGCTCCGCCCAAACGACCGCCTCGGCGRCTTCCTTGAGACTGTCGGGGATCGCTCCGTGCTCGAACTCCTGCATCGTCCGAAGGAACGGAATGTCCAACGAGGCCAGATCGATCTTGCGCACGATATGGCCAGCGCGTTCAGCGCCGTCGGCGTATGCGGAGGCCAAGGCGCGGCAGAGCCRCTCCGGGGACGGATCGGGGTGGCCGATGACAATGAGGATACGGCGAGGCACCATTTGGCTCCCACCACGGAGGGACTGCTAGGGCCGTTCCACGCGGGCGACCTGGTAAGTGTGCATGGCTCCGTTGCGGGTGATCGAGACGTATTCTCCGGTCACAAAGCGTTCGTCGCCGAGATGGAAGCCAACCTCGTCGTCACGATCACCCTCTGCATAGTCAAAATACCATTGCCCRCCGGGTTTGCGGCGCAAACGGCCGATGAGATCGTCTTCGCCGGTGCGGAAGYGACGGACACGACAGAAACCCTTGTGCGATTTCCATTCATCGGCATTCAACCGTCCCTCATCGGTAAGCGGCGCCAGCACGTCGTAACCTTCCTCGCGGTCGCCCTCCGGATGGCTCTTTTCGCGGGCCAGAAGCAGGCGGATGGTCCTGAAGTTCGGGGTGAGATCCTGCAAAGTGGTCATAGCATTCTCCTTTTCAGGCAATTCCTAGCGCAGCGCCTGGGCGCCACCTTGACCAGGATCAAACGGCTGCTTGGTTGCTGGGTGGAGCTCAGTTGCCGCCGGTCGGAATGTGGCTGCGAACCCAATTCACGATTTGGCTTGTGCCCATCGCGCCCGAGATACGGGCAATCTCATGCTGGCGGTGAAAAAGGATCATGGTGGGGATGCCGCGAACAGCCAGYCTCGCCGCGACGGCCTGCTCCTTGTCGGAGTTCAGCTTGACCAGCCGAATGTGAGGCTCGAGGGTCTTGGCGGCCGCCTCATAGGCTGGCGCCATCATCTTGCAGGGACCGCACCAGGGGGCCCAGACGTCAACCAGGACGGGGAGGCTGCCGCGCCCGACCTGGCGATCGAAGTTTGCCGCGTCGATGTCCTGTGGAAGCCCCGAGAACAGCAAGGCGCCACACTTTCCGCATTTGGCATCGGCGCTGTTGCGGCTGAGCGGCAGGCGATTGACCACACCACATTTGGTGCAAACCACCAGATTGTCCTGCGTCATGACCTTTCAGGTCTCCTACGTTCCAAACGCCCCTCGCCAAGCGCACGCAGCGCATTGAGGATGACGGCGACGTCTATCCCCTCCTGAAGCAATGCGCCTGCCACGGGCGTCAGGTGCCCCATGGCGGCCGCAATCATCGCGGCGCCAGAAAGCGCCAGTCCGGCGATGATGCTCTGAAGAGCGATGCCGCGCGTGCGCCTGGCGACCCACAGTGCTTCCGCGACTGGCTGCAGGCTATCGGTCAGCACAACAACATCGGCGGCCTCCGAGGAGGCCGTGCCGCCGCGAGCTCCCAGCGCGATGCCAACGGTCGCCGCGGCCAGCGCGGGAGCATCGTTGATGCCGTCGCCGACCATCATCGTCGGCGCCGTCGCCTTCTCGGTCTCGACCGTTCCGACCTTGTCGGCCGGCGTGGCATCGGCAAACATGGCGTCGAGTTTGAGCGATGCGGATATCTTTTCGGCGGCCGCGCCATCGTCGCCGGTCAGCATCACGATCCGCGTGACGCCTGCCGAACGCAAGGCGCCAATCGTTTCGACAGCATCCTCGCGGATGGCGTCTCCGAATGTGAAGATACCGGCAAGTCGACCGTCCAAGGCGATGAACACCCTCAGCACTTGCGCGCTCCGGTGCCGTTTGTCTCCACTTTCAGCCCATCCTGGCAGCGGCTCGCCCCCAAGAACGAGTGACCGCGACCCCGCAGCGACCGACATCCCGTCCACCAGACCCTTGAGGCCTTCTCCACGATGCTCGCGGACATCACAGGGTTGGGAAAGCGTCAGCTTTCCATGGCGGGCGGTGCGGACGATCGAATCCGCGAGGACATGGTGGGAGGCCTGTTCCAGCGAGGCCAGCAGCCGCAGCAGTTCATCGGCTTGCTGGTCCGGAGCGACGTCGATCTCGATCAGTTCGGCGCCGCCGAGCGTCAAAGTTCCGGTCTTGTCGAAGATTGCGGTGCGTATCTGGGCGAGCGCCTCGAGCGCTGCGCTGCCTTTCATAAGAATGCCGGCGTGGGCAGCGCGCGACACGCCCCCGATGAATGCAACCGGCGCTGCGAGGATCAGCGGACAGGGCGTGGCGACCACCAGCACCGCAAGGCCGCGGATCGGGTCACCCGAAAGCTGCCAGGCGATGCCGGCGAGCAGCAGCGTGACCGGAAGCAAGAGCAGCGCGAAGCGATCAGCCATGCGTATGAACGGCGCCTTGGCCGTTTGCGCGGCCGCGACCATGCGCACGATCGCGGCGTAAGTGCTATTATCGGCGATGGCCGAGGCCCGCATGACAAAGGCTTCGCCGGCATTGACTGTGCCGCTGCGCAATGTGTCGCCGGCGCCGCGACGCTCCGGCAGGGGCTCGCCGGTGACGGCCGATTCATCCAATAAGGCCGAAGCGTCGAGCAGGATTCCGTCGACCGGCAGCAACTCGCCGGCGCGCACCAGAAGCTCGTCGCCGACCGCGACGCGATCAATCGGAACGGTTTCCGTGCCGAGTGCCGATTYCAAATGCGCCACTCGCGGCGCCCTGTCGGTCAGCGCTCTGAGATTGCGTTCCGCCCTGCCGCGCGCAAAGTCTTCCAGCACCGTGCCGCCGGCATACATGATGGCGACAACCACCGCCGCCAGTGCTTGCCCCAGCAACAGGGCCGCCGACATCGAAACCAGCGCGATCGCGTCGACACCGATCCGGCCGATCCAGAAATCGCGAAAGATGGAGATGGCGAGGGTGATAACGACCGGCAGGGTTGCCGCTGCCCAGATTGTGTCGGGCGAGAGCGGGCCAGCACCGCTCCGCCACACGCCCAACCCAAGTGCCAGACCCGTTGTGGCTATGAGCAGCAGCGCGCGCCGTAATGCGGACTCGTCCATGGCGTCGGCCGTCAAAGTTCGTTGATCAGTTCCTGCAGCAACAACCGGACATCCTTTGCTGTTGCGGCAAGCGCTGGATTTTCGATGGCCCCCATCGCCGCTGCCGGATCGACCGCGGCAATCTCGACTTTGCCTGGCGAGATCTCGGTTACAATCACGTTGCAGGGCAGCATCGCGCCGATCTTGTCCTCGGCCTGCAGCGCGCGCCATGCGAAATGCGGATTGCAGGCGCCGAGGATCATGTAAGGCTTGAAGTCGACGCCCAGCCTGACCTTCATCGTGTGCTGGACATCGATCCGCGTCAGGATGYCGAAGCCCTTGCCGGCAAGCTTTTTGGTGACATGTTCGATCGCCGCGTCAAATGGCATGTCGAGGTTTTTGCTGAAATAGTAACTCATCGGGATTCTCCTTCGACGGACGGTCTTCGCCCGCAGAGCAGCCTGGCCGCAGCGTCGCTTTAGCTAGCCTTGGGGTGCCGGTGACGCTTTGATCCAGCGCAATGAATGTTCATCGCCTTCAGTGAATGTGGCGGCGAGGAGTTTTCCGGAATGACGATCCGAAATCTTGAGTACGCAGTCTCACCGAAATCCGTCGCCGTCGTCGGCGCGACTGAACGCGCTGGTTCGGTCGGTCGTGTCGTCTTCGACAACATCGTCGTCGGCGGTTTCGAGGGAGAGATTTGGCCGGTTAATCCCAAACACTCGCAGGTGGCCGGCCACCGCTGCTACGGCAGGGTTGCCGACCTGCCGGGCATTCCCGATCTGGCCGTGATCGTTACCCCTCCCAACGCCGTCCCCGGTATCGTGCGCGAGCTGGGTGAGAAAGGAACGCGAGTAGCCGTCGTCATCACCGCGGGGCTCAATCACGGAAACGGTCTGCGCCAGGCAATGCTCGATGCCGCTGAGCCGTCGCTCATGCGCATCATCGGGCCGAACACGGTCGGGTTGATGGTTCCTCCCGCGAAGCTCAACGCAAGTTTTGCCCACATGGCGGCCCGACCGGGGAACATCGCGTTGATCTCGCAGTCAGGCGCAATCGCTACATCGCTGATTGATTGGGCAGCCGAGAACAATGTCGGCTTTTCCCGGATCATCTCGCTTGGCGACATGGCGGACGTCGACGTCGGTGACTGCCTCGACATGCTGGCGGGTGATTTCCACACGCGAGCCATCGTGATGTATCTCGAAACGATACCCAATCCGCGCAAGTTCATGTCGGCCGCGCGGGCGGCGGCGCGGCTCAAGCCGGTCATCGCAATCAAGCCTGGCCGGCACGAACAGGCGGCCAGGGCGGCGGCGACACACACAGGCGCGCTTTCGGGCGCGGACAGGGTGGTGGACGCCGCCTTGCGGAGGGCAGGGGTGCTGCGTGTGGATGATCTGGCCGAGTTGCTCGATGCGGCGGAGACGGTCGCGCGCCACGCTCCGCTCGAGCGGGCGCGCGTCGGCATCGTCACCAATGGCGGCGGCGCCGGCGTTCTTGCCGTCGACAAGCTCGTCGATCGTGGTGGCGAGTTGGCTGAACTTGCGCCGTCGACGATCACGCGACTCGACCATGTGCTCCCGCCGACCTGGTCGCATGCGAACCCGATCGACATCGTCGGAGACGCGGCCCCGGAGCGCTACGGGGCGGCGCTCGAAGCCTTGGCGGCGGATCCGGGGACGGACGTCATCCTGGTGATGAACTGCCCCACCGGGCTTGGTTCTTCGGCAAACGCGGCCAGGAAGGTGGCCGAGCTTGGCGACGAAGGCGAGATCGGTGGAAAGCCGCTTCTCGCGTGCTGGCTCGGCGAGCATACCGCGCGAGAGGGCCGGCGCGTCCTGACGGAGGCCGGCATCGCCAGCTTCGAAACGCCCGAGGACGCGGCGATCGCAGCGTCCTATCTCAGCGAATGGTCGCAGGCCCAGCGGGCGCTCCTGCGCACGCCCTCAAGCCAAGGTGATGACCAGGTCCACGGCAAGGCCGCGGCGCATGCGATTTTCCGGCAGGTGGCCAGCGAAGGGCGGCGCATGCTGACGGAGCCGGAAGCAAAGGCGGCGATCTCCGCCTACGGCATCGCCGTGCCGAGAACCATTGTCGCCGGCTCGGTCGCGGAAGTGGCGCGGGCGGCCGGCGAGCTTCTCGAAAGCTCGGAAAGAGTGGTCGTCAAATTGCTGTCGAAGGTGGTCTCACACAAGTCGGACGTCGGCGGCGTGGTTCTTGACATTGCGACCGCCGAGAAGGCCGCGGAGGCCGCGCGGTCGATCGAGACACGCTTGCGCGCGCAGGCGGCGGGATCGAAGCCGGACGGCTATACCGTGCAAACAATGGTCGCGCGCGAGGATGCGCAGGAACTCATTTTGGGCATGAGCGTGGACCCTATGTTCGGGCCCGTCATTCTGTTCGGCGCCGGCGGCACAGCGGTCGAGGTCGTGAACGACACCGCGATCGCCCTGCCGCCGCTTGACGACGTGCTGGCCGCGGATGCGATCGACGCGACCAGGATAGGTCGCCTGCTTGCCGGCTATCGCGATCACAAGCCCGCCGATCGAGCCGCGATCATCGCCGCGCTCAACGGCCTGTCGCAAATGATCGTCGACTTTCCCTGCCTGGTGTCCCTCGACATCAACCCGCTGCTGGCGGACGCCGAGGGTGTGATTGCGCTCGACGCCCGCATCGAAATCGACCCGCGACGGGTGGACGATCCGGCGCCAAACCCGGCTCTTGCGATAAGACCCTATCCGTCGGGATGGGACCGGGATTTTGTCTCGGATAGTCTCTCCTTCCACATCCGGCCGATCATGCCGGCGGACGTAGCGCTCTATCCTGCGTTCCTGGCCAAGATTTCACCCGATGATCTGCGGCTGCGATTCCTGTCACTGCGGAAGAACTTTCCGGATCAAATGCTGAAGCGRCTCACCCAGCTGGATTACGATCGCGACATCGCCTTCGTCGCGCTGGAAAAGGACACCGGAGYGCTGGCCGGAATCGGTCGGCTTTCCTGCGACCCCGATCACCGGACAGGCGAATATGCCTTGCTCGTCCGGTCGGACCTGCAGGGCCATGGTCTCGGATGGGACCTGCTGAACCAGCTCATCGACTATGCGAAGGCTGACGGCATCGGTCGTATCGAAGGCATGATCCTCAATGAAAATAGCAAGATGCTCACAATGTGCCGGGAGTTCGGCTTTTCGGTTGCGCACCATGCCAGCGAGCCGGGCTTGTCTGTAGCGAGGCTGGAGGTCAGCTAAGCGGCGGCAGTGTCTATCATCCTGTCTGTCTGAARCTCTGTGCAGTTGAAGTCTTGCCTTCAATCAAGGGCACCATCTCGGCCGTGATTTCGCCCACCTTGCGGTCCGCCTCGATCTTGCGCCAGGTCGATGCACCGGCGTCACGCTGCAACTGCCGTGACAGGATGTCGACCGTGGCATCCGACGGGCCGCCCCTGCGCTCGCTGACACGACGCCAAAGCACAGACGGATCTGCCGCCAGCCAAAATCCGGCAAAAGGAACGTCTGCCTCGCTCGCGGCGCGCTCGATCCTGTCGCGATCCTCCGACCTGTCGAATACAGCGTCGGCGACGACAGAACCGCCTTCGGCAAGGATCAGCTCCGAACGCCAGGCGATCTGGCGATACACGCGTTCCGACACGCCGGGCCGGTAGGCCTTGTCGGGCAGCTTGGTCTCGGCAGGTACGCCATGCATGGCCTTACGGATGCGATCGCTTTCGACAATCCGCGCACCGGGTGGCGCGCCGATTTGGGCAGCGATCGCTTCGGCGACCGTCGTCTTGCCCGAGCCGCTCAGACCGCCGATCGCGACGAGTCGAGGTGGCGTTTCGACGAGCAAAGCCTGCGCGAGTCGGAAATAGGCGCGCGCTTCAGCTATCAGCTTTGTCGAGTCGCGGCTGCCCTCCTCGACCTGGGTCGCGGTCACGTGAGCGCGCACCGCCGCGCGTACCGCCATGAAGAAAGGCAGCAGGATGAAGCCGTCCTCGTCGTCGGCGTCGTCGAGATAGCGATTCATCACAAGATTGGCGAACTCAGGAAGACCGCGATGCCACAGGTCCATCAGCAGGAATGCGAGATCGTAAAGGACATCGACGGTGGCGATCTGATCGTTGAACTCGATGCAATCGAAAAGGCGAGGCTCGCCATCGAAGACGCAGATGTTGCGCAGATGCAGGTCGCCATGGCAGCGGCGGACCCGGCCCGCCGCCTCGCGCCGGTCAAGCAGGCCGGCATGGCGGGCGAGGGCGGCGCGAAATGTTGCGTCGAGCGTTTCAATCTCCTTTCCGTCGAAGACGTGGCTTGTCGCAAATCCGGCCGAGTTGATTTCAAGCACCCCGCCGATGTTCGCCGATCCGCCGCCGGCATGGATCACGTCGGCGCCGCGGTGGTATTGCGCAATCATGCGCGCCACGCCCGTCATCAGGGCGGGGGTCAACGCTCCCGCGGCGGCCATCCGATCGAGGAGGTTCGACTGATCGAAGCGAACCATCTCGATAACGGCGTCAACCAGTTCGCCCGATCCATCCAATGCAAGCCTGTCTCCCGCVCGTGTGATGCGGTGGACATCGAGATAGAGACCGGGCGCCGTTCTGGAGTTCAACTCCACTTCCTTTTCGCACGCGGCGACCCGCAACTCCGGCGTTGAGAAATCGACATAGGGCAGCTTGACTGCGCGCTTCATCTTGAATGCGCGTTGGCCAACAAGGAAGATCCGCGAAATGTGGGTTTCGATCGCCTCGACGGGACCAGCCTCACCATAGGTGGCGGGGTCCTTCAGCATGTCGACCACGATGTCTTGGTTCTCAGTGATCATAAAGTGCGTCCTCGACCTTGATTGCATTGTCCCTCGGTCTTGCCGGTTGAAGCCCTATGAGCCCCTCTAGCGTTGGAGCGTCTTGACGTAACCGGCGAGGTTTTGAATGCGTTCCGTGGTGACGGCCTCTCCGCCATAGGGCCCGTATTTCTTCACGTCGTCAGGCAGGAACTGATTGCCCCAGATCGGCATGTCGCGCTCGCCATGCTCGGGCACGAGGCCGCGGCCGTCGATTGTCGCGTAGACCCGCCAGTACGGAAACTCCCCGCCATTGCGCTTCGCAAGCGTGGTCAAGTTCGCGGGGCGCTTGCGCAATACGTCAGCCATTGGTCCGTCACCCCTGCCGTCCACACCGTGGCAGACGGCGCAGGAATTCAGATATTCCTGCTCTCCATTGCTCATCTGCTGTGCCGCCGCGGCACTCAGCGTCAGCACCAAGAAACCTATCGTCGTTCCGAATCTCATTTGATCCGCCTCCAGCCATGGGGACAGGCTAAGGCTTGTCGCGCGCATGGCGTTGACTGGGATCAATCTCGAGAGCGGATCGGTTTGATTCAGCGCAAGGACGGTTTCCGACCACCTGGCTATGGCTGCTCCTCTGTGAACTTTCCCGAACAAGGAGAAGCCGCCATGCCATTCAAGACATTGCTCACGGTTACAGGGGCCGATCAGGGAGATGATGATCTGAGGCTTGCCACGGGCCTGTGCGAAGAAATCAATGCCCATCTCTCGGTGCTTGTTCTGGTCATCGCGGCGCCTCCTTCTGGCGGAGCATATGCCGAGGTGGTTTCGCCGGCTTGGCTCGCGGAGCGGGAAGCCGAGATGGTAATGCTGCAGAAGCGGAATTCGGCCGTCTCCAAAATGCTGTCGGCGAGCCCGGTATCGACGGACCTGAGCGATGACTACCCGGACCATGCCTGGGCGGATGAGGTCATTGGCCGGCGCGCGCGCTACGCCGATCTAACTGTGCTTGGGCCAGACTTGCTGACGAGCCAAACGCTCAAGGAGAAAGTCATCGAAGGCGCGCTATTTTCGTCTGGGAAGCCACTCCTGCTTGTCCCCGATGGGGCAACTGCGACGTTGAAGCCGAAACGCGTTCTGGTCGCATGGGACGCCAGCCTGGAAGCGTCGCGCGCCTTGCGGGAGTCGCTCGACCTCCTTTCGGGCGCCGATGAGGTGCGGATCGTCATGGTCGACCCGATCGAGGACGAACGGCATCACGGCGCGGAGCCCGGCGCGGACGTGGCTACTTATCTTTCCCGTCATGGCGTGAAGGTGGCTGTAGACCGACTGCCGAGTTCAAATTACTCGATCGCCGATGTTCTGCGCCAACATGCCGTCGACACTGGCGCCGAACTCATGGTCATGGGGGCCTACGGCCATTCCCGGCTGCGCGAGAGGATTTTCGGCGGCGTCACCAGATCGATGATCGAGGACCCGAGGCTGCCGATCATCATGGCTCGTTGAAGCYTTATCCAGCGAGAGGCGAATGCCAATTCTTATGTTTCGCTGTCCAAGTGGCCCATATGTCGTCTCGGCGCCGGTGGAGGAGCTATCTGGAACATATCGGCGCTTGTGCGATTGTGAGAGCGCCAAACGACCTCAAAGGCACCTCTGATGCATCGCTATTCGCAGATCACGATCGCAATTCATTGGCTGACGGTGGTGCTCGTGGTGGTCGCGTGGTTCACGGCCGTAGGGGGCCGACACGCGCGGACCGATCCCTCCTACGTTCACTTTACAGTAGGGCTTGCCGTGTTGCTGTTGGTCATTCCTCGTCTACTGGCCCGACGGCTGGGCRCCGCGCCCCGGATCGAAGATCCGCAGAATCCATGGCTCGACCTCGCAGCGCGTGCCGGACACACTCTGCTTTACGTTCTTCTCATCGCGCTGCCGCTAAGCGGTTGGTACGCCGCCTCTCGGCTCGGCGTGYCAGTCTCCTTTCTTGGTGTCGGTCTGCCGAGCCTGACGGCGGCAGTGCAGGGCGCGCCAGGAGAGATTGCCGACTTGCACGAAACCGCCGGAACGCTGATCCTTTGGCTCGCCGGCCTGCATGCTCTGATCGCGCTTTGGCATCAATTCGTTCTGAAAGACCGGACGCTCGAGCGCATGAATCCCATGGCGCCGTCTGATTTGAGTGGGAATCATCGATAGTTTCCGATCGTCTAATCTCTTTCGTCGTGTTTGGGTTCGCCAGACCATACGAGAGAATACGAAGGAAACGGGTTGGCGAACCAGCCGCTAACGTATTGACTTCCTGTAGAAAACGACGACCCTCCGGGCCCACCAAATTATTGTATATCAATACGTTGCGCTTAAGACTGACGCCGACGATCTTGTGCAGAAACCCTGCTCAAGGGGATAGCGCATATCGATCAATTCGAACCYGGCACCCGGATCAAGTCATGGCTGTTCACGATCATGCGCAATACCTTCTATACGAAGCACAAGGTCTATACGCGCGAGGCGCCGGGAGTGAATGATTGCGCATCGGCCCGTTCAATCACCTATGGTGACCAGGAATGGCATCTTCGCAGCCAGGAGGTTCATGCCGCTATCGGCAAACTGCCTCCCCAGCAGCGGGAGGTCTTGGTGCTGATAGCCATCCTCGGCGTAAGTTATGAGGAGACAGCGAGCATCTGCGGCTGCGCTATCGGCACCATCAAAAGCCGGTTGAACCGGGCACGGATATCTTCAGCCACAGCCGTGGACTCTTGGGCCAATGTCCCGTTGCCTCTTGGCCAAACGCCAAGTCGGCGCTGGCGGACGATGCCGATGGATGCCGGCAATAGGCGGTAGCGGCGGGCAGCGGCCCGCGGATTGTTTGCCGCGCCGGACGGAACATTCGAGCCCTTCACCGGTTAGCGTGGGAACCGGCAACATCTTCGTTGCTGGAGCGGCACCTTCGACCCGGGAAGGGAGGAGCAATGTCCGGCACCGATTTGTGGCTCATCGTCGTCGCGGGCGGTCCCCTCATCCTCCTGCTTGCGATCATCTACGTCCTCGTTACACGCCGCCGCCGAGGACCGGCGGAGCGGCGCGAGAGCGACCGGGCGGTCGAACGCCTCTATCAAGAGGAAGGGGACTAGCGCCTCTGTCCCGGCGACGCTCGTCATGAAGCGTGACGTCGAGCGCGGAACAACGCCGGATCACCGCTGTTTACCGGAACGTATGGATGAAGATCAAAAACCGGAGYAACGGTTGATGACCAATGACGAGTTGCCGGGAGTGCTTGCGACGCTGCCGGTGATCGACGCAAAGGCGGAGCCGACGCTGAAGAGCGYCGAGGCGGAGGCCTTCTACACGAACGCGATCCGCGAACTCGCCGCCACCGACATTCCCTTCCTGGTTGCCGGCACCTATGCGGTAAGCGCCTATACCGGCGTCGTACGCCAGACCAAGGATCTCGATATCTTCTGCAAGGCTGGCGATTGCCCGCGCATCCTCGCCCATTTCAAGGATATCGGTTATGCCGTCGAGATCGAAGACGATCGCTGGCTGGGAAAGGTCTTCGAAGGCCCGCATTTCTTCGATGTGATCTTTGCATCAGCCAACGGCACCATGCAGGTCGAGGACCAGTGGCTGGAGCATGCCCGGCAGGTCGAGCTGCTCGGCAGCCGTGTCCGGATCATCGGACCGACGGAGCTCATCTGGTCGAAATGCTTCATCCAGGACAGGGGCCGTCACGACGGCGCCGACATCGCCCACACCATCCTCAAGGCGCATGACCAGATCGACTGGCACAGGCTGCTTTCCTATCTCGATGTCCACTGGGAGGTGCTTTTGATGCAGTTGCTCAACTTCCGCTGGATCTATCCGAGCGAGCGCGACCTCGTTCCCGACTGGCTGCTCGACGATCTGCTCAAGCGGCTGGCCACGCAGCGGCGGCTGCCGTCGCCCAGAATGAAGATCTGCCGTGGCCGGCTGCTGTCGCAGATCGATTATGAGATCGACGTCAAGGAATGGGGCTTTGCGGGCGTCGGCGGTGTTGGAGAACTCCGCGATGGCTGAACCAAGCAAGGCAGACCGCAAAGCGAATGRCAACGGCAAGGTCAAAATCGCCGCCGTAGGCGATCTGCATGTTCAGGAAGATTCGCAGACGTCCTACCGAGATCTGTTCGGCGAGGTTTCGCGCGAAGCCGACATCCTCGTGCTTACCGGCGATCTCACTAATCTCGGCAAGCCCAAAGAGGCCGAGCTTCTCTCCGAGGACCTGCGCGCCTGCTCGATCCCCGTCGTCGCAGTGCTCGGCAATCACGACTACGAATCCGGCTGCGTCGACCAGATCGCGGCCACGCTCCGTCAGGCCGGCGTCTACCTCCTCGATGGTCAGGCGACGGAACTGATGGATGTCGGCTTTGTCGGCGTCAAGGGTTTTATCGGCGGCTTCGGGCCAAGGATGCTTGGCTCCTTCGGCGAGCCGGCAATCAAGACCATGGTGGCCGAGAGCGTCAATGAAGCGATGCGGCTGGAGAACGCCATGCGGCAAGTCCGCGCCAAGCGCACGCTGGTGGTCCTTCACTATGCGCCAATCGTGGAGACCGTCGCCGGCGAGCCGCCGGAAATCYTTCCGTTCCTCGGATCATCCCGGCTTGCGGAAACGATCGACCGCTTCAAGGTGAGCGCCGTGGTGCATGGCCATGCGCATCGCGGCAGCTACGAAGGGCAAACCCCCGGCGGCGCCAAAGTCTACAACGTCGCCATGCACATCACGAAGCCGACGGGCCGGCCTTACGCATTGATCGAAATCTGAACTTTAGACCTCGTCGAAGCGGCTGCCTTCCTTGGAAGGATCTCGCGACAGCACGCGTTCCTCCTCGTCGTCCGGCAGAGCCTCATCGCTCTCCTGATCGGGATTGTCATCATCCTCGTCAGGCAAGGCTCCCTCGGTCTCGCGCTGATCGGGGCCATTCTCGGTGACCACGCTGTCAGGGAGCACTTTGTTGCCCTCGAAGGAATCCCAGTCCTGCTGTTCGATGGTCGGCGCTTCGACTTCGTCCTGCCGTTCGGATCGTTGCTTGTTACGGGGGTCCATRTCGTCCTCCAATGCTGGCTGACTGTTTCCTCAGGAACCGCCCTGGCGGCCGATTGTTCCGGCAAGGGCGCAGCTACGCGATCTGCTCGAACGTGCATTGGCGCGGCGCTTTATCAGGCCGCCAGCGCAAGAGTCTTGTGCCGTGCCTGAAACGCTCGCTCGTGACATGGTCGAAACGAACCTCGACGACCAGTTCCGGCTTCACCGGTTCCCAGTCTCCGCTGCGCTCCGTGCTCCAGCGGCTCGGCCCGCCCGGCGCCTTGCCGGTGAAACCCGGGCCGCCGCGCAACTCTTCGAGCCGCTCCGTGAGCGCCGCGCGCTCGTCATTGGCGATGGTCGAGGTGAAGCCGACATGATCGAGCTTCCCATTGTCGTTGTAGAGGCCGAGCAGCAGCGACCCGACCTGCCGCCTGGCGTTCAGATAGCGGAAGCCGCCCACAACGCAGTCGGCGGTGCGCAGCCGTTTGACTTTGATCATGGCGCGCTCGCCGGGCTGATAGGGTTCGTCGAGCCTTTTGGCGACRACACCGTCGGTTGAGCCATGGCCGGCACCTTGCAGCCATTGCCTGGCGGTGGCGATCTTAGTGGTGGATGGCRACAGGCGGAGCGCGGTATTCGGTGCCTTGGACATAAAGGCTTCCAAAGCGTCGCGCCGGGCGTGCAAGGGTCGTTCGAGCATGATCTTGCCGCCTGGGGCGACCAGGACGTCGAACAGGATCAGCCGTGCCGGCGTCTCCACGCTCAACTTGCGGATACGGCTCTCTGCCGGGTGCAGCCGCATCTGCAGCGCGTCGAAGGAGGCGCGGCCGCCGATCTCGATGACGATCTCGCCGTCGACGACGAAATCCTTTGCATCCAGGCCGCGCAACATTGCCTCCAGCTCCGGAAAATAGCGGCCGAGAGGCTTGCCGGATTTCGCCCGCAGTTCGACCGCCTCGCTGCCTTTGAAGGCAAGGCATCGAAATCCATCCCATTTTGGCTCGTACTGCCAGGCGTCTTTCTCCTCCGGCAGCGCGTCGGCGGTATGCGCTTCCATCGGTGGTGTGCCGGGAGGCAGCGGAAATCCTTTGGTCGAAGCCGCTACCATCGCTCTTCCGTATCGTGATGGGGCAGGTCGAGGCCGCAGCAGACCCAGCCAAGGCGCTGCGATGATCCATAATTGTATTGGGGCGGAAGCTCCGCCGGATCGTCGAAGCTTCCGATGTGCAGCGCGATCTCGTCCCGGGCGGCATCGTAGGAAAGGGTCAGCGGAGAACCGCAGTCCCGACAGAAGCCTCGCCTGGCGATGGGCGAGGACCGGCGGCTGGCTGGCTCTTCATCAAGCCAGGAGAGGCTTGCGCAAGGCACCCAGGCGAGAACCGCAAAGGCGCTGCCGGTGGCTCGGCGGCACATGTCGCAATGGCAATAGTGAACGCGTGGGTCGCCGGTGACGCGGTAACGGATCCTGCCGCAGAGGCATCCTCCCGTTCGTTCGACGGCAGCGGCTTGGGCGGCGGTCGCGGATGTTTCCATCCATCTTGAACGCATCGGCGGCAGTTGTGTTTCGACGGAACAGCTGTCGAAGCAACGCGTTGGTCCAGCTGTGCGAGGATCTAGGCTTGTACCTGAAATACCACGTCGCCCGTTCCAAACCGTCCCGATCTTCCCCGGCCCCGCAGGTCGGGGAAGCAGTCTTTACGGCATTGCAATGTCAGCCCCTGGATTGATCTACGGTCCTCTCGGCGACCGCTGCGCCCACCTTTGTGTCGACATGCAGAGGCTGTTTGCCGAGCCATCGGAATGGGCGACGCCCTGGACTACGAGGGTCCTTCCGAGAATTGTGAGTCTCGTGGAGAGAAGGGCCGGGCAGACGATCTTCACGCGCTTCATACCGGCGTCGAGGCCGGGGCAGGGCGCCGGCACCTGGAAGCGCTACTACGAGCGCTGGGCATCGATGACGATCGAGAATGTCGGTCCGGGTATGATCGAATTGCTGCCGCAGCTGTCGCCATTTTGTCCGCCGGCGGAGGTGATCGACAAGCATGTCTATTCGCCTTGGCCGGAAGGCAGGCTGCAGGCCGTGCTTGCCGCTCGCCAGATCGATACGCTGATCGTCACCGGCGGAGAGACCGATGTGTGCGTGCTTGCCACCGTCCTGGGAGCGATCGACATCGGCTACCGCGTCGTGCTGGTCACCGACGCGCTTTGCAGCTCTTCCGATGYGACGCACGATGCGCTGATGACCGTCTATCATCAACGCTTTGCCCAGCAGGTGGAGACGGTCGAAATGGAGACCGTTCTTTCGGCCTGGAATTGAGGCTCGGCTCAGGCGTCGAGATCGATCAGGGCGATGCCGAGTTCGGGTCGTTTCGTGCGCCGCAAATGGACGGGCGCCTCCGTCACGGTGATTTCGAGCGTCGGCTGGACGATGCCTTCGAGCAGATGCCCACCTCGGGTCGACCCATCGCTCAGTCCGAGCACGGCATGGAGATGCAGGCTTGGTTTGCCGCTGTCGTCGACGGCGACGTCGCCGATGGCGCTCAGCACCTCACACTGCGYGTCCACGGGAATTTTCCGGTACGATTTCGAGCCGAAGTCAAACCAACCGACCGTCGCTCTCTCGAACGCGCCGATCGCCGTCAACGAGGCGCCGGTAAGTCCCTTCTGACCGGCGAAAGCGGTAAGGGAYGCGAAGGCTTCCTCGCCCGGATCGAGCACGACCACGAATATTCTTTGTCCGGAGGTCTCGGCGACGAGTTTCGATTTCATGATGCCCTGCAGACGGAGAGATGGAATGGGACAGAACGCCCGGCCACGCCGCATGTTCCAGCCAGGGGGTGAAACCTCGCGGCATTCCAGTTCGGGCCGGAAGCCTCACACTTCGGTGAAGCGTCGCGGTTTTGCGCTCACCGTCGGAACAATGGCACCATTGAAAGGTTAGCGCACAACACCAGCCAGCCAGGAGCGAGCCATGTCCCAGCCTTCAGCCCTGTCCACCAATGGTCTCAGCCGAAGAAAGTTCATGGCGGGCACGGTCTCGGCGGCCGCGGYCGCGCCATTGCTGACTTCGACCGCACGGGCCGAAGCGCCGACCGCAACCCAGCCGACACTGAGGCAGCCTGTCGTGACGTCGCTCAGGATCAACAAGCAGGCCTATGAGCTTTCGCTTGATACCAGAACCAGCCTGCTCGACGCTTTGCGCGACCATATCGGGCTCACCGGCACCAAGAAGGGTTGTGATCACGGCCAGTGCGGCGCGTGCACGGTGCTGGTCGACGGCAAGCGCGTTCTCTCTTGCCTGAGCTTCGCGGTGATGAACGACGGCAAGGATGTGACGACGATCGAAGGCCTCGCCTCGACAGATGGCAAATTGCATCCCATGCAGCAGGCCTTCATCGATCACGATGCCTTCCAGTGCGGCTACTGCACGCCGGGCCAGATCGTATCGGCGATCGGCTGCGTCAATGAAGGTCACGCCGATTCCGAGAATGACATCCGCGACTATATGAGCGGCAATATCTGCCGCTGCGCCGCTTATCCCAACATTGTCGCCGCCATTCTGCAGGCACGCGGCGAGACGAGAGGGGCATGAGATGCGACCTTTCATTTATGAACAGCCGACGGACATCTCCGCAGCGGTCGCGCTGGCGTCCAACTTCACGACCCGTGACGATCAGCCGACGCGGGCCAATGCGCAGTTCATCGCGGGCGGCACCAATCTCGCCGATTATATGAAATTAGGGGTCGCTGAGCCGAACCGCCTGCTCGATCTCAACCGGCTCGAGGAGCAAAAGCTCAGGCAGATCCGGGTGACGGAAGACGGCATCCGCTTCGGTGCCCTGGTGYGGATGGGCGAAGCTGCGGATCACCGTGAGGTCAAGGAGCGCTATCCGGTCATTGCCGACAGTTTGCGTTTGGCGGCAAGCGGCCAGATTCGCAACATGGCAAGCCTCGCCGGCAATGTCCTGCAACGCACGCGCTGCGAATATTTTCGCGAGACGTCCTGGGCTTGCAACAAGCGTGTGCCTGGATCCGGCTGCGCCGCGATGGGCGGCTTCAACCGGCAGCATGCGGTGCTTGGAGGCAGCGACGCCTGTATCGCCACCTATCATGGCGACTTCGCCCAGGCGCTGATCGCGCTCGATGCCGTCGTTCATGCCGAGGGCTCGCGCGGCGCGCGCAAAATCCCCTTCGGCAAGCTGCATCGGCAGCCGGGCGACACGCCGCATATCGAGACCGATCTCGCCGCTGACGAGATCGTCACCGCGATCGAGGTCCCGGCTCTGCCCTGGGCACGGCGCTCGCTCTACCTGAAGATCCGTGACCGCGAATCCTATGCCTTTGCGCTGGCTTCGGCGGCCGTCGCGCTCGACCTCGACGGCGAGACGGTGCGCGAGGCGCGGATCGCCCTCGGCGGGGTAGCGACGGTGCCTTGGCGCGCCAGCGTGGCCGAGGACGCCCTGCAAGGAAAGAAGCTCGACGAGGCATCGGCGGGAGCGGCGGCGGACGCCGCCTTCGCCGAGGCCCAGCCGCACCAGCACAACGCATTCAAGATCGAGCTCGGCAAGCGGACGCTGGTGCGCGCGCTGCTCGAAACCCGTGACATGAAGGTGTGACCATGGACGCTGCCGCTCCAAAACCCAAGGAAAACCAGGGCGAACCGCTGCCGCGCGTCGATGCTCGGCTGAAAGTCACCGGGCAGGCGCATTACCCCGCCGACCTGCCGACCGCCAACATCGCCTATGGCGCGCTGGCCACCAGCAGCATCGCCAGGGGCAAGGTGACGAAGCTTCGTCTCGACGACGCCCGCGCGGTGCCGGGCCTGCTCGACATCGTCACCTATRGCGACATGGACAAGGTCGACAAGCCGAAATTCGGCAATTCCAGCGCCACATCGATCGGACCACTGCATGACCGGACGATCTTCCATGACGGCCAGATCATCGCGCTCGCCGTTGCCGAGACATTCGAGGCGGCCGAAGAGGCGGCGCAGCTGATCCGCGCGGAATATGACGAGGAAAAGCCAACCGCGAGCTTCGACAGTCCGGGCACGAAGACCGTTGCGGCGGCCGRCAAAAGCCCGATGTTCAAGGAAGACGTGAAGGCCGGCGACTTCGACGCCGCCTTTGCCGCGGCGGCGGTCAAGATCGACCAGCGCTATTCCACACCAACCCAGCACCACAATCCGATCGAACTGTTTTCGACGACCGCGTACTGGCAGGGCGACCARCTCGTCGTGCATGAGCCCTCGCAGAACGTCACCGGCTGGAAAGTCGAGCTTGCAAGGCAGTTGAAGATGGACCCGGCGAATGTGCGCATCGTAAGCCCCTTCATCGGCGGCGCATTCGGCTCGAAAGGCCCGATGACGCCGCGCACCGCGATCGTCGCGGTCGCCGCCAAGCGGCTCGGGCGTCCGGTGCGTTGCGTGACAAGCCGCATGCAGGCGTTCGGCACCCAGACCTACCGGGCCGAAACGCGGCACCGCATCAGGATCGGCGCCGACAGGGACGGCCGCATCACCGCTTTCGCGCATGAAGGCTGGGAGGTGACCTCGCGCCCCGACCTCTACGTCGTCGGCGGCACGTCGGCGACTGGCCGCATGTACGGCTACGGCTCGGTGCTGACCCATGTCTCGCTGGTGCAGGCGGATCGCAACACGCCGGGCTATATGCGTTCGCCGCCCGAGACGCCTTATGTCTATGCGCTTGAAAACGCCATGGACGAGATGGYGGCAACGCTTGGCATGGATCCGGTCGAGTTCCGCCGGATCAACGAACCGAAGACAGAGCCCATCGGCAAGAAGCCGTTCTCCAGCCGCTCGCTGATCCAGTGCTACGATCAGGCGGCGGAAGCCTTCGGATGGGCCAAGCGCGATCCGAAGGTTGGCGCGATGCGCGACGGCGACTGGCTGGTCGGCATGGGCTGCGCTACGGCGATCTATCCAACGGCCGTCGCRCCATGCGCGGCGCGCGTGCGCCTGACGGTCGATGGCGATGTGCGCCTGCAATGCGGTTCGCATGAGATCGGCACGGGTATTCGCACCGTGGCCGGCCAGATGGCGTCCGAGCGGCTCGGCGTCGCTATCGACAGGGTCGGTGTCGAAATGGGCGACAGCACCCTCCCGCCGGCGCCCGTCTCGGGCGGCTCTATCTCGACGGCCAGCGTGTGTTCGGCCGTGCTCAAGGCCTGCGATGCTATCCGAACCAAGCTGTATGCCGCCGCGACTGCCGAGGGYGGTCCGCTGGCCGGCTCCCACAATGAGGATTTCGATCTTGCCGACGGAAAGATCGTCGCGAAGAGCGGTGCGTCGGCCAAGGTCGAGGACGTCCTGAAAACCATGCAGGTCGGCGCGATCGAGGAATATGCCGAGTTCGCGCCCAAGGGCGCGACTCCAGAGGCACTGAAGAAGCTCTATGCCGGCACGCCGGAATTCCACGGCGGCGATCAGGACGAAGATTCGGTGAAATACGCCTTCGGCGCCGAGTTCGTCGAAGTGCGCATCAACCGCTACACCAGGGAAATCCGCGTGCCGCGCATCGTCGGCGCGTTTGCGGCCGGCCGCATCATGAACACGCGCACCGCGCGCAGCCAGCTGATGGGCGGGATGATCTGGGGCATCGGCCAGGCGCTGCATGAAGCGACCGAGGTCGACAGGCGCTATGYCCGCTACGTGAACCGCGATCTGCAGGATTACCTCGTGCCGGTCAATGCCGACATCAAGGATCTGCAAGTAATCCTGGTTCCGGAGGTCGACCACGCGGTCAACCCGGCAGGCGTGAAGGRCTTGGGCGAACTGGGCAATGTCGGCACGGCCGCCGCCGTCGCCAGCGCGGTCTACCACGCGACCGRCAAGCGCATCCGTGACCTTCCGATAAGGATAGAGCAGTTGCTCGTCTGACGGCCCTGCTACTCCCTCAGGCCGGCAACGCGCTCGAGAAGAGGCTTTTGCAGGGCCGGTATGCGGCCGATGGTCATCATTGCAAGGTTTCGGAACGTCTGCACGAAACTGTTGGTCGACTGCACGGTCGACAAAATGCGTTCGCTGAGTTCGATCCAGCGATGCCCYACCGGCCGGCGCTCATCCGTGTATCCAGCCAGCGTGCCATCGCCGAAACGCCGGGCGAAGGACGCGGCATCCTCGATGCCGAGATTCATGCCTCGCGCGCCAAGCGGCGAATGGACATGCGCGGCATCACCGCCGAGGAAGATGCGGGCGGTCTGGTAGCGTTTCGCCTRCTTTGCCGGAATATGGAAACGATCGGTCCGCAGCACCTGCGACACGCGGTAATTGCCTGGAACATGCGCCAACGCATCGGGCGTGTTGGAGACAGAGCGAAAGCGGCTGTCGCCGATCGGTATGATGAAGCCGACGTCGCCGCTGCGATTGACGAATGCCTGCGCAGAGCCTGCCTCGTAAGGCCAGGACGTAATCTCCGCATCGGTGATGCTCCATTCCCGCCTGTGCGTATAGCCCTCGAATTCGATGCCTGATGACTTGCGCACCGAACTGCCCGCCCCGTCGGCGCCGAAGACGATGTCGAAGCTGAGCCTTTCCTCGTGACCGCCTTGGCTGATCCTGGCCTCCACCTTGTCGGCATGCTGGGTGAGGCCGACCAGTTCCGCGCGCCATTCGACGTCGATGCCGAATGTCGCCAGCGTGTCGGCCATGATCCTTTCGGTGTCGCGCTGCGGCAGCGACAAGAGGAAATTGTAGCGGTGCGGCAGCAGCGAGAAGTCGATTATGAGAAGCTCCCGCGCTTCGACATGGAAATGCGCGTGGCGGATCTTGAGGCCCTCGGCCAGCAGTTTCCCGCTCACCCCGGACGCTTCGAGAATATCGAGGCTGTGCGCGCTGATGCCCACGGCCTTGCTGAGCGGCGTCGGTCCGTCCTTCCTGTCTATGACCCTGGGGTGGACGCCGCRTCGCGCAAGCTCCAGCGCGGCTGTCAGTCCCGTCGGGCCGGCGCCGACGATGAGGATGGAAGCTTTTTCTCGGGGCACGACCGTCGCCTTTCCCAAACTGTCTACACGGGTGCCGCATTTGTCGACGATATGATCAGACCGGAACGCATTGCGCGTACGGAGGTTGCCCACCAATCGGTCTCTCTGCCCATCTGTCTTTAGCGAAAGGACGCTTTTTGCACGGTCGCTCTTGGAACTGTTTTTTCCCATGCCGGTTTGAGTACGGGCCGACCCGATCGCAATAGGACAGAGAGACGTTCATGTTTCACCTTGGCATCTGGATGTTGCCCATCGCAGGCATCCCTCTGATCCTCATTCTGATCTGGATGTACTTCCTCGCCAGGCGCCGAAGCCGGCGGCCGGCGGAGGGGAGGGGCGGTCCGTCACAGCCGACGGGACGGCGTCGCAACGACCTGAAGCGCTGAAGTCTCACGTTCCTAGCCCAGCTCACCGACCTCTGTCAGCCGGCCGGCAACGCATAGGCGATGACTTGGTCGCCGACTTTGGTTTCCATGAAGTGGTGGCCGCCGGGCGCGATCACGACATACTGCCTGCCGTCCGCCTCATAGGTCATGGGCGTCGTCTGGCCGCCGGCGGGAAGGTCGGCGTGCCACACCTCCTTGCCGGTCTTTATGTCGATCGCGCGCAGCTTGTTGTCGGTGGTCGCGGCGATGAAGATCAGCCCGCCGGCCGTTACCAGCGGGCCGCCATTGTTCGGCGTTCCGATTGTCAGCGGCAGCATCGAAGGAATGCCGAACGGACCGTTGTTGTCGGCGCTGCCGAGCGGCTCGTCCCACAGCGTCCTGCCGGTCTTGAGATCGATGGCTCGGATGTGACCGTAGGGCGGCTTCGAGCAGAGCAGGCCCGTGGGCAGGCGCCAGCCGGCATTGACCGCGATGGCGTAGGGCGATCCGGCCTGCGGGTCGCCGATATCCCGTACCTTTTTCGGACTGCCGCCCTTGTCGATCGGTTTGAAGCCCATCTCGTCGGYCTTCTTCCGCGGAATGAGTTGGTCGTAGTTCGGCATGTCGTTGTAGTTGGCGATCAGCACGCCGCTGTCGGTGTCGACGGCGATGCTGCCCCAGTCTGAACCGCCATTGTAGCCCGGATATTCGATGAAGGGCCGGTCGACCGTCGGCGGCGTGTACTCGCCCTGATAGGAGGCGCGATGAAACTGGATCCGGCAATAGAGCTGATCCAGCGGACTCATGCCCCACATGTCCTTTTCGGTCAGCACCGGCTGGTCGAGATGCGCGTACCCTGAATAGGGTTGTGTCTTGGACAGTTTGTCCGGCTCGACGCCACCCGATGGAGCCTTGCGCTCCTCGACCGGGAACAGCGGCTTGCCGGACTTGCGGTCGAGCACGTAGATCTGGCCCTGCTTGCTTGGCACGATGATGGCCGGGATCTTGCCGGTCACGGTCGGGAAATCGACCAGCGTCGGCTGCGAGCCAAGGTCGTAGTCCCAGAGATCGTGATGCACCGTCTGGAAATGCCAGACCGGCTTGCCGGTCGTGACATCGACCGCGACGAGAGACGAGTTGAACTGGTTCTCGAAATCCTTGCGGTCGACGCCGTAGTAATCGACGGCGGCGTTGCCGAGCGGCAGGTAGACGTAACCGAGCTGCGGATCGGCGGCGGCGACGGTCCACATGTTCGGCGTGCCGCGCGAGTAGGTGTCGCCCTGAGGCGGCGCGCCGGTGCGATCGGGATGACCCATATCCCACGCCCAGGCAAGCTTGCCGGTGGTTGCATCGTAGCCGCGGACAACGCCCGAGGGCGCATTCTCGGCTTGGCCGTCCTTAACCTGCGCGCCGACGACGGCAATGCCGCGCACGATGGTCGGCGGCGCCGTGATGGAATACCAGCCAGGCACGGTCTCGCCGATGCCCTGATTCAAGTCCACGCTGCCTTGCTGGCCGAAATCCTGGCAGGGTTTCCCCGTCTTGGCGTCAATGGCGATCAACCGTGCGTCCAGCGTTCCGAAGATGATCCTCGTGGCGCAGGCCTGATCGGTCTTGGCCCCCGGAACGGTGAAATAGGCGACGCCACGGCAACTCGCGCCATAGGGTATGGCGTTGTCGGGCACTTTCGGATCGTAGCGCCACTCCTCCTTGCCGCTGCGGGCATCCGCGGAAATGATAATGTCCTTGGCCGAACAGGCGTAGAGATGGCCGCCGATTTCCAGCGGCGTGTTCTCGGGCGAATAGAGGTCCTTGGTTGCCCCGTTCGGCATGTCGCCGGTGTGGAACGACCAGGCACGGGTGAGCTTGGAGACGTTGGCCGCCGTGATCTGGTTCAGTGGCGAATAGCGCGTCGCCAGTTCCGATCCGCCATAGACGGGCCAATCATTGCCGGCCTGGTGGACCGCGGCGTCCTGCGACGCCGGCGCGCCATTCGGCGTTGGCTGCGCGGCAGGCGCTGGCCGTTGCGTCGGTTGTGACTGCGCCAAGGCATTGATGTGCAAGAAGCCGAATGCGCCCAGCGCAATAACCGGCAGCAGCAAGCCGGTCACATAGGCAGCGTTTCGGCTCCGGCGCGTTGTCCGGTCGCGGAAGGCGGGGATGGCAAGCAGCACGAAAATCAGGATGACCGTAGGAGCAAGCGTGCGCGGCATCAGGGCCCAGCCGTCGAAACCCACCTCCCAATAGGCCCAGGCGAGCGTAGCGAGCCAGGTCAGCACGTAAAGCCAGACGCCGGCCATGTTCCCCGCCAGCAGCAGGATGCCCGCGAGCAGCAACGCGATGCCGGCCGGCAGATAATACCACGAGCCGCCAAGCGCGATCAGCCAGGCACCCCCGCCGCCGATCAGCAGGCCGAGGACGATCAGAAGAATGCCGATCAACGCTCTCCACCAGAAAGCGATGCCGCGATGGCGTACAGGGTAATGAGCGTTGTTTACACCGGCGTCGGTCATGGCATTTTCCAGCGTGAAATAGATCGTGATATCTGGCGAACGCATGTGAGCGGCTGTGGTTGCGGATTAAATCCGCGACCTGTTCCCAGTTGCGGTCACCATTCTGTGATTCCGGCACGGGCTCGGAACCTTGGCGGCGAAAGCACCGTTAGGTGTCGTCAACTCTGAGTTTGCCTTCAGCAGAATCGGCGAGGGGATGCCGCAGATCTTCTCGAAAAACGCCAATGGCGTTGCGCGCTTTGTCATCTGGGGAAGTTGTGCCGCTCTGCTGATCGCCGCCGCGATCGGGATAATCCTGCCCCGCTCGGACCTGGTAACGGGAGTAGGTGAGCCATTGGCGCAGCCGGTGCCGTTCAGYCACAAGCACCATGTCGGCCAGCTCGGCATCGACTGCCGTTATTGCCACAACGGCGTCGAGACCTCTTCTTCGRCGGGTCTGCCGGCCACCGAAGTCTGCATGACCTGCCATTCGCAGCTTTTCACCAACGCCAACATGCTGGCGCCGGTGCGCGCGAGCCTGGCCTCGGGCACGCCCATCAAATGGGAGCGCGTCAACAGCGTGCCCGACTTCGTGTTCTTCAACCACGCGATCCACATCAACAAGGGCGTCGCCTGCGAGACCTGTCATGGCGAGGTCGACGAGATGCCGCTGACAAGGCGGGCGCATACGCTGAGCATGGAATGGTGCCTCGGCTGCCATCGCAATCCCGAACCCAATCTGCGTCCGCCGCGGGACGTGTTCCTGATGCACTGGCAGCCGCCTGAGGACATCGCCGAGATCAGGCGACAGCTGATCGGCATGCTCGACATCCACCCCGAGACGATGACGGATTGCTATGTCTGCCATCGCTGACGACAGGCCTCGCTCCGCCATCGACATCGCGGCTCTGCGCAAGCGGCTGGYGCGTAGCGGCGAAATATGGCGCAGCCTGGATGAGATCGCCGGAACGGCCGAATTCCGCCGCTTCGTCGAGGCCGAGTTCCCGGCAATTGCGGAACGCCTGCCGGGAAAGCCGAACCGGCGGACGCTGCTGAAGCTGATGGGCGCCTCGCTGTCGCTTGCCGGGTTGGCCGCCTGCAGCAGGGCGGAAAGCATCGTGCCCTATGTGCGCCAGCCGGAAATCCTCATTCCCGGCAAGCCTGTCTATTACGCGACCACGCTGTCGAGCGACGGCTTCGGAATCGGCGCCATCCTCGAAAGCCATGAAGGGCGGCCGACAAAGATCGAAGGCAATCCGGACCATCCGGCATCGCGCGGCGCGACCGACGCGGTGATGCAGGCAGCCGTGCTGACGCTGTTCGATCCCGACCGCGCGCGCACGCCGCTCAAAGGTGGCCAACCGGCATCCTATGGCGATTTCCTCAAGGATATGGCGGCGCTCGTTTCGCGCTGGGGGGCATCACAAGGGCAGGGCGCGGCGTTGCTTCTCGAAGCCTCTACGTCGCCTACGTTTGTGGCTCAGATCGATGCGCTTCGGGTCCGGTATCCGAAACTGAAAATCTACCGCCACGACGCGTTGGCGACGCCGGCCGCGGAGGCAGCGTCACGCGCGCTGTTCGGATCGCCGCTGGCGCCGATCTATCGCTTCGACCGTGCCGAAACGATCGTCAGCCTCGATGCCGATTTCCTCGGTGAGGGTCCCGGGCGGCTCGCCTATGCGCACGACTTTGCGGCGCGACGGCGGGTGCGCGATCCGTCTGATCGAATGAGCCGGCTGTATGCAGTGGAGTCGACGCCGACAATCACTGGTGCTGCCGCCGACCATCGGCTTGCGATCAAGCCAAGTGAAGTCGAAGCCGTGGCTGCCGGATTGAACGCGGCGTTGACCGGCCAAACCGGAGGTTCCGGCTCGCCGATCGACCAGGCCTGGATGACGGCGCTGGTCGACGACCTGAAAGTGGCGGGCCGCGACGCGCTCGTTATCGCGGGGGCGCATCAGAGCGCCTTCGTTCACGCTGCCGCCTTGGCCGCCAATGCGACGCTTGGCGCGCTCGGCAACACGGTGAAACTGATCGAGCCGCCGGACGCGCTGCCGGTCAATGGCGATCTCGCGGCGCTGCGCGAGGCAATCAGCCGGCAAGCTGTCGACACAGTCGTGGCGCTAGGTGCAAACCCGCTGCACACCTCCCCGGCAAACCTTGATATGCGTAAGGCTTTTGCGGGACTGAAGCTGCTGGTCCATCATGGCCTCTACCGCGACGAGACGGCGTTCCTTGCGCATTGGCATGTGCCGGCGGCACATGAGCTCGAGAGTTGGGGCGACATCCGCGCCTATGACGGCACCTCCTCGCTGGTGCAGCCGCTGATCAAGCCGCTTTACGATGGCAAGACCGTTCATGAACTGCTTGCCGTGCTTGGCGGCCAGTTCGAGACCGATCCGCTGTCGCTCGTCAGGCAGCATTGGGCAGCACTCGATGACGATCCCTGGAAGAAGGCGTTGCGCGATGGCATTGTGTCGGACGGCGCCGCCAGGCCCGTATCTGTCACCGTGCCTCCGGATCTGGGTGGCCTAAAGCCGGCGGCGAACGCTGCCGCCGGTATCGACATCCGCTTCGTCGCCGATCCCTGGCTGCGTGATGGCCGCTTCGCCAACGCCTCATGGCTGCAGGAGTTGCCGCGGCCVCTGACCAAGATCGTCTGGGGCAATGCGGCGCTCATCTCGCCCGCCACTGCGGAGCGGCTGAAGATCGCAAATGGCAAGGTCATCAATGTCGCGTCAAGCGGCGCCAGCGTCGACGCGCCTGCCTGGATCGTTCCCGGCCACCCGGACGAGACGGTGACGCTTTCCTTCGGCTTCGGCCGCAAGGCTGGCTCCGTTGCGGCGCTGGCGGAAGGTTACGACGCATTTCGCTTGCGCAGCGGCGCTGAATGGTTTGCCACTGGCGCAGCTCTTGCGCCCCGGGAGAACAGCGTTCGGGTCATCACCACGCAGCATCATCAGGCGATGGAGGGGCGCGCCATCATTCGCCATGCGTCGCTCGATCTCTTCCGGCAGGATCCGCATTTCGTCCGCAAGGATGYGCCGCCGGCTCCAACGGAATCGCTTTATCCCGAATGGCCCTACGACCAGGAAGCCTGGGCGATGGCGATCGACCTCTCGGCCTGCATCGGCTGCATGGCCTGCGTCTCGGCCTGCCAGGCCGAGAATAATATCGCGCCGGTCGGACCGGACGAATGCGAGCGTGGGCAGGAGATGCACTGGCTGCGGGTGGATCGCTACTATGCCGGACCGCTTGATGCGCCCGAGATCTTCTTCCAGCCGGTGCCCTGCATGCATTGCGAAAAGGCGCCCTGCGAGGTTGTCTGCCCGGTCAACGCAACGGTGCACACGCATGATGGGCTGAATGCGCAGGTCTACAACCGCTGCATCGGCACGCGCTATTGCTCGCAGAACTGCCCCTATAAGGTGCGTCGCTTCAACTTCCTCGACCACCAATCCTTCGACAAGGACGAAGCCGGGCCGGAACAGGGCGTTCACAATCCCAATGTCAGCGTGCGCTCRCGCGGCGTCATGGAGAAATGCACCTATTGCGTCCAGCGTATCAGCRCCAAGCGCATCCAGGCGCAGATCGAGAATCGCGACATCGCCGATGGWGAAGTTGTCACCGCCTGCCAGCAGGCCTGTCCGACCCAGGCGATCACCTTCGGCGATCGCAACAGGAAGGATGCAAAGGTCGTTCGCGAGAAAAGCGCGCCGCAGAATTACGCGCTGCTGGAGGAGCTGAACACACGGCCGCGCACCACCTATCTCGGCAAGATCTCCAATCCGAACGGCAGGCTTGYCAAGCCGGGCGAGGCGACCGATGGCTAAAGCGAGCGCGAACAGCCCAGCCGTGCTGCGCGGCCGACACGATTTTCCGGAGATCAGCGGGCGCATTGGCTCGATCGTGCTCAACGGCCGCCTGCCGCGCCATTTCTGGACCGCGTTCTTCCTCTGCTTCCTGCTTGTCCTCCTGCTGCTCTATTCAATCACCTATCTGATCGCGGTCGGCGTCGGCGCTTACGGTATCGACATCCCGGTGGCCTGGGGCACGATGATCTCCAACTTCGTCTGGTGGATCGGCATCGGACATGCCGGCACGTTGATCTCGGCGGTGCTTTTGCTGCTGCGCCAACCATGGCGCGCCTCGATCAACCGCTTTGCCGAAGCCATGACGCTGTTTGCAGTCGCCATGGCGGGCCTGTTCCCCATCCTGCATCTTGGGCGGCCGTGGTTCTTCTATTGGCTGCTGCCGCTGCCCAATGTGCATATGCATTGGCCGCAATGGCGCAGCCCTCTCGTTTGGGATTTCGCGGCGATCGCCACCTACGCGACCGTCTCGCTGCTGTTCTGGTATATGGGACTTCTGCCCGATTTGGCGGTGCTGCGCGATCGCGCAAGATCCAGGCCGGCGCAGCTCTTCTACGGCATATTGGCGCTCGGCTGGCGCGGCTCGGCCTATCATTRGTCGCGCTACACGATAGTCTATTTCCTGCTTGYGGCACTGGCCACGCCGCTGGTCGTCTCGGTGCATTCGATCGTCTCGCTCGACTTCACCTTCGCGATCACGCCCGGCTACCACTCGACGATCTTCCCGCCCTATTTCGTCGCCGGCGCGCTGCTCTCGGGCTTCGCCATGGTGCTTACCATCGCCATTCCGCTGCGCTGGGCCTTCTCGGTCCAGGACCTGATCACGCCGCGTCACATGGACAATGCCGCCAAGCTGATGATCGCCGCCGGCATGGTCGTCGCCTATGGCTATGTCTCGGAGGCATTCTTCGCCTGGTATTCGGGCGAGCCCTATGAGCGCGCCATGATGGCGCAGCGCGCGCTGGGTCCCTATTCGCCACTGTTTTGGACGATGCTCAGCCTGAACTGCGGCGTGCTGCAGCTGCTTTGGTTCAGGCGCATCCGCCGCAACATGCCGCTGCTGTTTGCGATCGCCATTGCCATCAACATCGGCATGTGGATCGAGCGCTACATCATCGTCGTCACCGGGCCGAGCCGCGACTATCTCCMGACCTCCTGGGGCGAACAGTCGCTGACCTGGCTCGATTTCGGCATCCTGTTCGGCTCGATCGGCACCTTCTTCGCGCTCGTCTTCCTGTTCATTCGCATCCTGCCCGCGATCACCATCTTCGAGGTCGAGGAACTTGCCGAGGAGGAGGGCAAGGTCCGATGAGYCTCTACGGCCTCATGGCGGTGTTTGCCGATCCCGAAGCGCTTGTCGAAGCCGCGCGCGGCATGCGTGAGCGCGGCTACAGGCGCATGGACGCTTTCTCGCCGTTCCCGATGAAGGAACTGGACGAGATACTGGAAATCCCGCCCACGCGCTTGCCTTGGGCCGTGYTCGCCGGCGGCATCGCCGGAGCGGCGCTTGTTTACACGCTGATCTGGTATTCGGTCGAAATCGACTACCCCATCAATGTCGGCGGACGGCCGCTGCATTCCTGGCCGCCTTTCGTCGTCATCGCTTTCGAGGCCGGCATTCTGGGCGCTGCCTTGGCCGGTTTCCTGGGCATGCTCGCGGCCAACGGACTGCCCCGTTATTATCATCCGGTCTTCAATGCGGAGAGTTTCACCTATGCGCGCGGCGGCAGGTTCTATCTCCTGGTCGAAGCGGACGATCCAAAATACCGCAAGGGCGTGACCAGGGGCCAGCTGACGCGGCTCGGCGCCGAGCTCGTCGAGGAGGTCGAGGCGTGAGCGGCCTTCGCGTCACGTTCATGCTCGGCGCGCTGTTGGTCGCCGGCTGCCGCCAGGACATGGAGGACCAGCCGCGCTAYGACGCGCTGGAGGCCAGCAACCAGTTCGCCGACGGCATGGCGGCGCGCACTCCGGTGGCGGGTACTGTCACGCGYGACGCCGATCTTTCGCCGGTCCCGGACAAGATCCCTTATCCGATCACGATCGAGCTGCTGCAGCAGGGGCAGCAGCGTTTCGACATCTTCTRCTCGCCCTGCCACGGCCGCACCGGCGACGGTCACGGCATGATCGTCCAGCGCGGTTTTCCGGCGCCGCCGAGCTATCACCAGGATGCGCTGCGCAAGGCCACCGACCGTCACTTCTACGACGTCATCACCAACGGCTATGGCGCCATGTATTCCTACGCGGCGCGCGTGCCTCCGCGCGACCGCTGGGCGATCGTCGCCTATATCCGCGCGCTGCAGTATTCGCGCGACGCGCCGGTCCCCGAGCTTCCGCAAAGCCTGCGCGCACGGCTCGAAGCGGAGGCTGCGCCATGAGCCGCGTCGAGYAAGGCTCTCTGGCCGCCGGCATCGCGGGACTCGTCCTGTGCGTGCTCGGGGTATCGCTCGATGCCAAAGCGATGCTGGGTGCCTGGTTTCCCGCGGCCATCTTTGCGCTCAGYCTGCCGCTCGGCGCGCTGACGATATTGATGGTGCACGGATTGACCGGCGGACGCTGGGGGGAGGCGGTCCGTCAGCCGTTGTGTGTCATCGCGGCGACGCTGCCGTTTGCGCTGGYCTTGCTCGTGCCCGTGCTGATGAGGCTCGATCTGGTCTTCCCATGGGCCGGCGCCGATACCGCGATGCTGCCCGAGACGGTTCGCGAGAAGCTTGCCTATCTAAACGCGCCGTTCTTCCTGCTGCGCTTTGCTTGCTGTGCCGCGATCTGGCTCGCTCTCACGTGGATGGTGCTGAACGCGACACGCGATGAGGCCAGCCCGAATGATCGTAGCGGTAAAAAATTCGCTCTTGGCCTCATCCTTCATGCGTGTGCCGTCAGCGTTTTCTCCATCGACTGGATGCTGTCGCTCGAGCCGGAATTCACCTCGACAATCTATGCACTTTGCGAAGCGTCGGCCGARGTGGTCGGGGCATTCGCCCTGGCGATCCTGGTGCTGGCGGCAAATCGCGCGGTCGAGGTGTTGCCGGGTGGGGACGACGAAACCTCATTGAGTGAAGACCTCGCCAATATGCAGTTCGGCTTCGTGCTGACCTRGATCTACCTTACATTCATGCAATGGCTGGTGGTCTGGGGCGGCGATCTGCCCGATGAGATTCATTGGTACGTGGTCCGCAGCGACAACGGGTGGCAATATCTCCTCTACGTGTTGATTGCCTTGCAGGCGGCTGCTTTTGCCGGCCTGCTCARCCAGGACCTGAAACGCAGCCATGCAGGCCTCGTCTGGCTCGCCGGAATTGTCTTGGCCGGCCATTTCGCCGACGTGGTCTGGCGCATCCGGCCGCCGCTCTTTGCCGGCGGGCCGCTTGAGCTGTGGCATGATGCGGTCGCCTGGATTGGAGTGGGTGGGCTATGGCTCGCCCTGTTCCTTTTCCTGCTCCGCCGGCCGGACAAGATCGTCTGGTGGAAGCGGGAGGTCGCCCATGGCTAAGGCGCACCGCCATCCCGAGAGCCGCGATGTCCAGCCGCGTGTGCTGCTCGCTTTCGGCGGCGGGCTGTTGCTGTTCATCGCTTTAGCGGCGATCGGCGTGAAGCTCATCTTCAACACCACGCCGACCTGGTTGCCGCTTCCGGCCAACACCAATCCCGACAACCCGGATCTGCAAACCGCGCCGCAACAGGATTTGGCCGCTTTCCGCGCCGAGGAAGATCGTCAGCTCAAGACGCTTGGTTGGGTCGATCGCAACGCCGGCATCGTGCGCATCCCGATCGACGACGCGATGTGGGCGGTGGTCAGCAACGGTCTGCCGGATTGGTCACAGCCGGAGGGCGAAGCCGCGCGACCCGACGATTGCGCCCTCGTCACGGCGGCGGTTCCTCGTGCCCCGCAGGCCCAGAATTGCAAGCAGCAGGAGGGGACAGGGCGATGAGAAGCTTGTTGGCTGCGCTTTGTCTGCTCATCGCCGGCACGGCGTTTGCCGCCGAGCGACCAATCTTCGATCCGAAGCCCGGCGCTCAGCTCAGCCTCGAGCGCGAATTGGCCGATGCAAGCGGCCGAAAGCTGACGCTGGGCGAGGCGCTCGGCGGGCATCCGGCGCTCGTCATCTTCGGCTACGACAAATGTCCGAACCTTTGTGGCGTCACCCAGCAGGCGGTTGCGTCCGACCTGAAGAAGACATCGCTTCGCCCAGCGGATTACCGCGCGCTGTTCATTTCGATCGACCCGGATGAGACCTCCGCCGATGCCGCCGAGGCGCGAGACGAAGTCGCTTCCGCCGCGGGTCCGGCCGGCCTATCGGCCTGGCGTTTCCTGACCAGCCGCGGCGGCGCCGGCGCGGCGCTGGCCAATGAGGCCGGCATCACTTTCGACCGGCGCAAGGGCATCRACCAGTTCGTCCATCCGATCGCGGTCATTGCGCTGACACCGTCCGGCCGAATTTCGCAGGTGCTGCCGGCGCTGACCTTCACGCCGCGCGATCTTCAGCTCGCGCTGGTCGAAGCGTCGGCCAACAAGCTCGGGTCGATTGCCGATCACGTCTTCCTGTTCTGCGCCGGGTTCGACAGTTCCAAGGGCCAGTACACGCCAGCCATCTGGGTGGCGCTGAAAGCGGCCAGCCTGGCCACATTGCTCGGCCTCGCCGCTATCGTGCTCTGGCAAACGCGCAGGAGGGCACGGTGAATTTCGGCGTCCCCTTCTTCCCTCAGGAAGCATCGTCCGAAGCTGGCCATGTCGATGCGTTGTTTTACACGCTGCTCGTTTTCTCAGCCGTTCTCGGACTGACGCTCTCCGGCCTGGTTGTCGGCTACGCCGTGAAATATCGGGTCGGCTCGAAAGCGGATCGCACCGGACAGYGTTCCCGCACCATGTGGCTCGAGATGAGCTGGACCGCCGCCAGCCTGATCATCGCCTTCATCTTCTTCGGCTGGGGCGCAGTGCTTTTCGTTCGCCGCGATCATCCGCCGGCGGACGCGCTGGAGATCACGGGGCTGGGCAAACAGTGGATGTGGGAGTTCAGGCAACCCGGCGGCCAGCGTGAGATCAACGAATTGCACGTTCCGGTCGGCAAGCCGGTCGTGGTGTCGCTCGCCTCGCAGGACGTCATCCATTCCTTCTACGTGCCGGCTTTCCGCATCAAGCAGGACGCAGTTCCCGGCCGCACGACACATATCTGGTTCATCGCCACCGAGCCGGGCCGCTATCACTTGTTCTGCGYCCAATATTGCGGCACGCAGCATTCCGAAATGGGCGGCTGGGTGACGGCGATGGCGCCCGAGCAATATGCCGCGTGGCTGAACAGCCAGGGCGAAGGCGAGACGCTTGCCGCGAGCGGCGAGAAACTGTTTCGCGCGCTTGGCTGCTCCGGCTGTCATGGCGCGAGCAGCAAAGTGAGGGCGCCGTCGCTGGATGGCATCTTCGGCCGGCCGGTGGCGCTCGACAACCAGCAGACGGTCATAGCCGACGAGCGCTATTTGCGCGACTCCATCCTCAACCCGAAGAAGGAGATCGCCGCCGGCTACGAGCCGGTCATGCCGAGCTTCGACGGCCTGATCGACGAAKGCGAACTGCAGATGCTGCTTGCCTATCTGAAGTCGCTTTCGCCACAACCGACAGCTGGAGCCAGGCCATGAGCAACGCGGCGATGCCTGGYACCTATCTGGCGGAAGGCAGCGGGCCTCGCGCCTGGCTGCTGACCACCGACCACAAGCGCGTCGCATGGCTCTATCTGGCCTCGCTGACGGCCTTCTTCTTCCTCGGCGGCGCCATGGCGGTGCTGATGCGCATCGAGCTGGCGACACCGGCCGGCGATCTTGTCTCCGATGACACCTACAACCGGCTGTTCTCGCTGCACGGCATCATCATGGTCTGGTTCTTCCTGGTGCCGTCGATCCCGGCGACGCTCGGCAATTTCCTTTTGCCGCTRATGATCGGCGCGCGCGACCTCGCTTTCCCGCGGCTGAACCTCGCCAGCTGGTACGTCTTCATCTTTGGCAGCCTGTTCGCGCTGTTTGCGGTGGTGGCCGGCGGCGTCGATACCGGCTGGACGTTCTACACGCCGCTGTCGACGCTCTATGCCAACGGCTTCGTCTCGACGGCGGCGTTCGGCGTCTTCATCGTCGGCTTCTCGACGATCATGACCGGCATCAATTTCATCGTCACGGTGCACACGCTGCGGGCGCCGGGGCTCACCTGGTTCCGCTTGCCGATCTTCGTCTGGACGCTCTACGCCACCAGCCTGGTGATGGTGCTGGCAACCCCGGTGCTCGCCGCCTCGCTGATCCTGATCGTGCTGGAGCGCGTGTTCGGCATCGGCATCTTCAATCCCGATCTCGGCGGCGATCCGCTGCTCTTCCAGCACCTCTTCTGGTTCTACTCGCACCCGGCCGTCTACATCATGATCCTGCCCGGCATGGGCGTAGTGTCGGAGGTCTTGCCCTGCTTTAGCCGCCGACCGCTGTTCGGCTACAAGGCGGTGGCGATGTCGTCGATGGCGATCGCCGTCTTCGGCTTCCTGGTCTGGGGCCACCACATGTTCGTCAGCGGGCAGTCGGCCTATGCCGGCGTGGTGTTCTCGTTCCTGTCCTTCTGCGTCGCCATTCCGTCGGCGATCAAGGTCTTCAACTGGAGCCTGACGCTGCGCAAGGGCGAGATCAGCTTCGAGGCGCCGATGCTCTATGCGTTGTTTTTCCTTGGACTGTTCACCTTCGGCGGATTGGCCGGGCTCTTCCTTGCGGCGTTGGCCGTCGATGTCCATGTCCACGATACCTATTTCGTCATCGCGCATTTCCATTACATCATGGTCGGCGGCATGGTGACGGCGTATATGGCCGGCCTGCATTTCTGGTGGCCGAAGATGACCGGCCGCCTGTATTCRGAAACGTCGGCGCGAATTGCAGCGACCGTGACCTTCGTCGGCTTCAATCTCACCTTCTTCCCGCAATATGTGCTGGGCTTCAACGGCATGCCGCGGCGCTATCATACCTATCCGCCTGAGTTCCAGTTCTGGAACGTGTTGTCCTCGGCCGGCGCGGTGGTGCTGGCGATCGGCTATTTGATGCCGTTGTTCTATCTCGGCTGGTCGCTGTTTCGCGGCGCCCGCGCGCCCGATAATCCATGGAACGCCACCGGGCTCGAATGGCAGACAAGCTCGCCGCCACCGCCGCATAATTTCGAGACCATGCCGGTCGTGACCAGGCCGGCCTATGCGTACGACATGAAGGGGCTCGAGCATGAGCGCTTCAGCCCGCACCGGGAGGAGGCGGCGCAATGAGCGGCACCGAGAGCGTCGCTTTCGACACACCCCGGCGCGAGCGGCGCGCCGATAATTTTGCGATGTGGGTGTTCATCGGCTCGGAGGCGATGCTGTTCGGTGCGATCTTCCTGGTTTTCCTCGTCGCGCATGTCGATTTCGGCCCCGCTTTCGCCGCCGCCTCGAAACATCTTTCTCTGCCGCTGGGCACCTTCAACACGGCGGTCTTGATCACCAGCAGCTTCACCATGGCATCAGCGCATAGGCTTGCACTCCATAGACGTTGGCGTGCGACGATCTGGGCGCTGGCCGCGACCGCGGCGCTGGGCGTGTGCTTCCTGGTCGTGAAGGGGATCGAATACGGCAAGGAGATCAGCGAGGGACTGGCGCCGCTTCTCGGCCTGCCGTTCCGCTATGCCGGGCCGGATCCCGTGCACGCCGAATTCTTCTTCGGCCTCTATTTCACGATGACCTCGCTGCATGCGCTGCACCTGATCGGCGGCATCGTCGTCATCGCGGGAATGATCGCGCTCTGGCGGACCGCCAGCCCTGCCAATCGGCTGCGCCGGGTGGTGGCCGTCGGCCTCTACTGGCATTTCGTCGACATCATCTGGGTGTTCATGTTCCCCGTTCTTTATCTGATCAACCGATGAGCGAACTGCGCAAACTCACCTTCGGCTATCTCGGGCTGCTCGCGCTGCTGGCGCTGACGGTCGGCTCATCCTTCGTCGATCTCGGCGGATTCAACGTCGCGCTCAACCTGGCGATCGCCGCCGCGAAGGCGATCCTGATCGCCATGCTGTTCATGCATCTGACCGGCACGTTGCCGCGGCTGGYCGTCGCGGCAGCCGGGCTTTGGCTCATCATCCTGTTCGGGCTGACGCTGATCGGACGATGAGCGGTAAGGCGGTGCCCTACGATCTAGCTGAACCCTGCAATCCGTTCGATCTTCACGCTCTATCTCATCCTCGCGAAGGCTGCTCTGGAACATAGAAGATCGCTCGCAGTTTGGGTTTCGCTGCAGATGCCTAATGGGCGTCTGGTGAGATCGGTGGCAACACCTGATCGGGCCGCGTCTGTCCCGCAGGCGTGGGCTTCATGCCCCGGCAGGATCTGCCGTGCGCTGTGCAGATGTCGCCGCCACAACCACAGGAGACAGCAATGAAGCATCAAACCTCATATGAACTACAATCAGTGGCCGTCGTCGACCGGCTTGGATTGGTTCCTCTGGCAACAAGAGCGCAGCGGATCGAGCGGTGGGCGGAATTGCTCGAGCGAAATCCTCTGCGGTGCCTCTCGGCCCTCACGGGAACCGAATATGTCGATCCTGAAGTTCGCGAACGGGTGCGGGCGGACGGGTCCCCGCTCGCGGTTGCGTTCGATGATCCGCTGCTGCGCGCGGCCGGATTGCAATCGGATACCTATGGAGAGGCGAAGCGCTTTTTCGAACTCTCCGATTGGCAGTTGCATGACGTCGTCTGCAGCTGCCATGCGGGAGCGACGATGCAGGCCAACTGGGCTGCGGCGCGGGTCCGCAGGCTGATAAACGGCAACCGGTTCTTCGCTTGGCTCAGAAGCCGCCTCTTGCACTGAAGCTCGTCACCGGCGAACGCAGGTCGCCGGYGGCACAGTGCCCACGACGCCGCGCCGATATCAGTGCGTCTGACACATGGACGTTTCGTCCATGCGCATCGATCGGATCAGGCCGCATGGAACGATTCCGCAGGCCCGCAGTTCGGCGCCCGGGCGGGGTAGGCCGGAAACCATGACCTGACATCGTATGGCCAAGCCTCCAGATACGATAACGAGCGGGAAAATGCCAAACGTGTTCGCGATCTCGCGCAAAGAGCCGGTATTCCAAGCGGATTGGCCTTGGCTCTCATCCTGAAATACGGCAATCACCCGAGCGCACTCGACCGCGAGGCCGCCAAGCTGAAGCGGGAAGCGGAGAACACCGGGAATTGATCATCCGGTGTCTCGCTGGCAAGGCGGTACGGCCGATACCGCCAAGCGGTGGATAGCCCTTGTTCTCAGCCATTCTGGTCTATGGCGTGCGGCGAGGGTTGCTGGCTGCCGCCTGGACGTCTGCTGTTCTGGTCCGCCCAGACCCAGATGGCGACCAGAGCGATCACCAGAATGCCGAGTGCAATTATGATACGACGCATCAGCGGGCCGACACGCTTCCGCCGCCTGGCCTGTTGGCGGCCGGGTCAGAGCCGACGCCAACGGCGGGATCTGGCGCCACTGGACCACGCTCGGCTTCCGAGCTTTCCGACTCGATCTCCTGCACGGCTTGGTCCCAGTGTTCCTGTTCGCGTCCCTCGGGGCGACCTTCCCGTTCCCAGATCTCGTGGGCGCGTTGGCGAATCCGTTCTTCCCTGTCCATGATGAACCTCCTTCGCTTGGTGCCTGAACCGGCGCTGTTGCGCCTAATCGGGTGGCAGTGGGTTTGTTCCGTCACGGTTGGGTTTGGAGGCGCTTTCGGGAACGTCGCCGTCGCGCCGGTGTTATCCCAGGTGTTATCCATTGACGTAAACTGGAGATGAGTGATGGACGACGATCGGAACCGCCGCGAGACCGGCGCCACGAAATATCCTGTCAATACCGGTCCGGATCCCGCCGACCAATTTTCGCAGGATGCCGCCGAGAACGAAAAGCCTCGCGAGGGCATGGGTCTTACCCGGCGACAAGGTGAGGTAGAGGACAAGACCCGTCAATCCGAGGGCCGCAACCCACCGCGCCGGCCCAACCCAGCTACCGGAAAGAGTTCGGGAGCCGGCTCGGTGGCCGTCGAGCATTCCGGGGATGCCAAGGCGCACAGGCGCGGCCGTCAGCCCGGCGCCCATGTGGCGGAATGAGCGGAGCCCGGCGCATGGAACATAGCTTTGACTTCCAAGTTCGGTAGCRCCGTCCGCCGGCGTCCCTGCATCCCGGCGGTGGATTGTGAGACCCCGGAATTACCCGGGGTTGCGGCAAGCACGGCGGACCGACGATGAACGGAACAGCTTCAAGCGGACATTTCCACAAATGGACGGGCGCGGTGGCGTGCCGTTCATCCAATTGGCGCCGATCGAAGGCATGCCTGGTTTTGCCTGTAAGTGTCCTGGCAGGTTTTCTCTGCGTCCCTGCATCGGCGCACCAAGCCCCGGCAGGCTGGCAGTACGATCCTTCCTGCTGCGCCGGGGTGGATTGCTACCAGGCCCCGCCCTCGGATGTGAAGGAGACGAAATACGGCTACCAACTCTCGACCGGGGAACTGATCCCCTACACCGATCACCGCATCAAGCGATCCCGAGACGAATATTTTCATGAATGCAAGCCGGGCGGCGACGCCGGATCGCAGCACTCCTTCTGCCTCTATGTTCCGGACCGAGGAATGTAAGCCGGAACGGCCTGACCGCGAGATCGTGAGCGAAGAAAGGCCCGCCGTCCAGGCGGGCCTTTCGCCTGCGCGAAGGCGAGGGCCTACTTGTTGCAATTCTGCATGTTGGATGTGGTGTTGCCACTAGCGGTGTTGTTGTCGATGTCGTTGCCGGCGGCGTCCTTGCATCGATCGCTGGACCCGTTGGGCTTGGTCGTGGTGCTGTTTGTGGCGTTTGGATCGACCTTGCCGCCATTGCCGTTATTGTTGCCGGTGCCCGTCATGGTGCCTGTGCCATTGGTGCCCGTCGTGGCACCGGTCCCGTTACCGCCGGTTCCGGTGCCCGAGCCGCCGGATTGTGCCATTGCGGATGTGGCGAGGATGATTGCGACGGCCGAAGCCGAGAGAAGCTTAATCATGGGGAGTCTCCTGTTTGATCGCCCGATTGCGATGTGAGTCAAACAAGAGATTCCAGCCGTTGTTCCAGTTTACCTGTCTGTGGGCATGAGGAACAATTGAGGTTATTTGTTCGTGCGGACTTTCTGGCGCGGGTTGATTCCGCCTGCCGAGGTGGTGTCGTTTTCGACATCTCCCTCGACCGTGTTCTCACCATGCTCCAATTCGTCGCCTTCCTTGATGGTGCCCTTGGAGGTGCCGATGCCGGGATCGTTCCCCATGTCGGCGTCGCTCGGTTTTTTCGATTTCGGGTGCTGGTTTCCGCTCATGGCTGTTCCTCGCTGTATCTTTCCGAACCGGAGGCGGCGCCGAATGTTCCGGCGTCAAACGCCGAACGGATAGGTTTCGGGCACGCCTTCAGCGGCGTGCCCGGGGCCGAGCGGCGTGACGGCGCTGGTTTCATCKAACCAGACGAAGGCGTCGAACTGCCGGGCCAACGAAGCGTCGGCATAGTGGCTGTGCAATTCGGTCTCCGGCCGGTAGATCACGCCGATGAAGCGCTCCAGACGGCGCTCGGTCAGACGGTCGCGCAGCTTCGGGTCGCGCCCGAGGTCGAGCAGGAACCGGTCGATGCCGGCGTCGTGGCAGAGCCGCTCGTAGCTGTCCTCGCGCGAAGGCCGCACCGACTTGATTTCCATCTCACCGTCCCAGTCGGTTGCCGCGGCGACTGTGCCTGCATGCGTGCCGAAGCCGATGAGTGCGGCGGCATCGCCGAAGCGCTGCCGGCAGAGCTGGCCGATATTCACTTCCTCGCGCGAGATTCCCATTTCGGTGTAACGCGCATCGCCGATGTGGGAATTGTGCGCCCACACCACGGCTTTGGCGTTCGGTCCCCGCGCGTCGAGAATGTGTTCCAGCGTTTCGARCATATGCGTGTCGCGCAAATTCCAGGATTGCGATCCGCCGTAATACATAGTGCGGTAATAACRCTCGGCGGAGGCAATGAGCCGCGCGTTCTGCGCGGCGTCGAAAAGGTCCTCGCCGTCCTGGCCGGCATGGTCGAGCTGCCTTGCAAGCATGTCGCGGCATTGTTCGAGGACCGCTTCCTCGCATTCGCGATAGCCCTTGGTCAGCGCGGCCCGGGCATAGGTCGACGGTTCGGTCTGCCACGGCGTCAGGCAGCCATAGCGCTCCCGCGCAACTCTTGCCGCTTCCGGGTCAACGCGGTCGAGATAGTCCAGGACGGCGGCGATCGAGCCGCGCATGTTGTAGATATCGAGGCCATAGAAGCCTGCTTGCGGCTGGAATGCCTTGACCCTGTCATTGTGCTCGCGCAGCCATTCCACGAATGCCGCGACGTCGGTGTTGCGCCACATCCAGGTTGGAAAGCGCTGGAACGGCCGAGCGGCGCCAGGCGAGGCGCCGCGGCCGCGGACATAGCGGTCGATCGCGGCGGCATCGGGCCAATCGGCCTCGACCGCGACGATCGTGAAGCCATGCCTCTCGATCAGCCTTCTGGTGATCGCCGCGCGCGCCCGGTAGAATTCGGACGTGCCGTGGCTGGCCTCGCCGAGCAGGACGGCCCGCCGGTCCGCAAACCGGTCGAACGCTTCGGCGAAGCGGGGGTCGTCGAAGTCCAAAAGCGGCTCGGCCGCCGCCGCGATCATCTCCGGCAGGCTGTGCGGGCGGGCAAGCGGTATCGTGCGGGCAATCCGTGGGCGGCTTTCCTCCCGCCAGCCCTGTTCGCCGATCAACGGGACGAAGCGCACCCCGCCGAAATCCTCCTCGCTGTAAGTCGATGCGCCGGTGCGGGTTACCTTGAGCAGCCGCTGCTCGTCGGCATCGTCGCCGACCGGAATAACCAGCCTGCCGCCGACATCGAGCTGTTGCTGCAAGGCCAGCGGCGCACCCGGTCCGCTCGCAGCCACCACGATGGCATCGAAGGGCGCCGCTTCGGGCCAGCCCCTTGTGCCGTCGCCGGTCCGCACTTCGATGTTGCCATAGCCAAGGTTTTGGAAACGCCGCCGCGCGACTTCGGCCAGCGCCGCATGGCGTTCGATCGTGTAGACATGGTCGACGACGCGGCTCATGACCGCGGCTGCGTAGCCAGATCCGGTGCCGACTTCGAGCACCTGGTCGCCGGGGCGGATCTGTGCCATTTCCAGCATGAAGGCGACGATGTAGGGCTGCGATATGGTCTGCCCTTCCGCGATCGGCAACGGTCCGTCTTCATAGGCGAATTCCTCGTAGCCAGGTTCGACGAAGGCTTCGCGCGGAACCTCGCGCATCGCCGCCAGGATCTCCCTGTCACGGATGCCGCGACGACCGAGATGAACGTCGACCATGCGGCGGCGCTCTCGCGAAAGATCAAGCACCGGAATTCCCTCCGTCCCGCCTATGCGCCGACGCTGCCCGGCCAAAGCGTCTGAATGTCGCTGGGCAGGGCGGCGCGCACCTTGGCYGATTGGCCGAGATCGACATGATGGACAAGTGTCTTGAATACCGCGCGCGCCGCATCRCCGGGATCGACCGGGCGCGTGGCCTTCAATGCGTCCGCAACCGGGTCCAGAAACTCGTCGATAGATCGGTCGCGGTTTGGCTGATCGGACGGGTTGTACTGATCGTAATAGGCTCCGCGGATCAGGAGCGGCAACTCGGCGGCGAGATTGGCTCCCAGATCCGGCGGCAGCCTGTCRCGCAAGGTCCGCAGGACGACGCCGAGGGTATGCCACGCCAACTGCCGATCGGGCCCGAGATCATCCATGATCTCCTTCAGCCAGATATTGGTGGTCTGTATCGTCTTGTCGAAAACGTCGAGGCCATTAGAGCTCATCATCGCCTCCAGATGAGAAAAATGCCCACACGCCCATCGAAGACAGAACACGCTACCGGAGTTATTGTTTCGTCCGTTTGGCAATGTTTTGATTGGCTGCCCGGAAATTCTGGAAACCGTCCTCATCGGCAGAGGCGCCAGAGTCTGCTTTCAGCCCAACACCCCGCAAGTTGGCGTACCGCTTCCGGCCCAAATCGGGACATTTGCCGACGGGTCAAAGCGGCGTCACTACCTAGCATCAGGAGGCACATGCTAGCTGACAGGCGAAGGCTGGAGGTCATCGACCATCTGCGTCGAGAACAGATTGCCGGCGGYGTGCCGGATGTCAGTTGCGAGCGCTCGGGCCGTCACGCAACGCGATTGACCCAGGAGGGTGCAATGACGAAGACCACGGACATCGATACGCTCGATGAAGTCGACCACGTCCTTGGCGAAGAATACGAGCACGAACCCGTTCCCATTTCCGCCAGGCGGAGCACGTTTTCGGTGACGACCGTCTGGATCGGGTTCCCGATGATCATTACAGGAGCGATGACCGGATCCATCCTTGTGCTCGGCATGGGGTTCCGCAACGCGCTCTGGGCGATGGGGATCGGCAACCTCATCATGTTCGCTTACGTCGGCGCGCTCGGCCTTCTGGGGACGCGGCGCGGCATCAACTTCTGTGCCATATGGACCGACGGCCCGGCAGCCGCCGTCGGGTGTGCGGCGTGCGATCGCCGGGCCTAACCGGGCAGTTGTGAGTCCAGCCGGCTGACCGCATCATATAAGGTGAATCTAATATTTCGTCATGCGAACAGGGGAAAGCCGCGCACCGACCCATGACTTGAACTGATTAGTCCTAAACTGGYCGAGAAGCGCTCCAGACTTTGCACGAGACCGCAATTGCCGAAATGACTTACGGCAAGCTCCAAGATACCTGACGGTCCCGGTCCGTGATGGAGCCCATAAGCCGGTATTGTGTCAGCTCCTACTGATGGACGTCCCATAGTTAGCACGCCCTGGCGCCCTGCTGCCGGCTGGTTCAAACGTCCTTCGTTCGGATGGCGATTACTTTAGCATAGGCCGATATAAGAATATCAGCCGGCGTCCTGTATCTAGTCCGTGCCCCCGCCGGTCAGGCCCGGCTCGTGGGCACCCCCCGCTTCGAGCCGGGCCGCTCACCGATCGGTTGGTCCCCGTTTGCGGTTGGCTATYGGTTTTGCCGGTCTTCGCGCACAACGTTGTAGAGAAGCAGTCCAGCCATCAAAGACACGACGGCGCCCACCATGTCGTGGCCGGTCAGCCCCGAATAATACACGAACGCAAATGCCAACTCGGCCATGGGTCCACCTGAGCGCGCGATACTTGGTGAGAGAACCCTTAGAGCAAGCTAATGTTCCTGACGGTCAGCGCCAATGCAGGCAACATGGCGTCCGGCCGTTGTTTGATCGGGCGGTTTCGCGTCTGGGCCGAACCATTCACGCAAGCGGRCTCGGGTTCACGACGGCGGATTCATGCGCCCACAACCGGCTACCGCTCGGCCGTCCCTTCGGAAACGCCGGACTGCATCCTGGACTTGCCTATCGGAAAGCGCGTGACATCTGGTCGGTGAGCGGCTTCAGCAGATAAGACCAGACACTGYGTTGGCCTGTGCTTATATGAACCTCGGCCGGCATGCCGGGCTTGAGCACCTTCGTATCCCTCAGGCAACCGGTCTTGTTCTCGACGCTGATGCGTGCCGAGAAATAGGAGAGCTGGCGCTGCGGGTCCTTGATCAGGTCCGCGGAAATCCACTTCACCGCGCCCTGGCATGCGGGCGTCGTGCCGGCATCGAAGGCCGGGAAGCGGATCGAGACCGGTCGACCTGGCTGAATGTCATCCACCCGCGCAGGCGGAATGAGCGCGTCCACGACAAGATTGTCCRCATCGGGGACAATCGTCATCAGCAGTTCCCCGGGAGCGATTACGCCGCCGATCGTGTGGACGGTGGATTGCTGTATCGTTCCCGATTGGGGGGCGCGGATTTCAGTTTTGGTGAGCTCGTCCTGAGCCACGATCCTGCGTTCGTCGAGCTCGGTCCGCTTGGCTTCGGTTTCGCGCAGCTCCTTTGTCACTTCGCTGCGCCTTTGCTCGTCGAGCTGCAGAACCTGCAACTCGGTTTCGGTGATCTTGACCTGCGCTTCCGCGACGGCCGCCGCCAGCCGTCCGGACTCGCCTTTGGCCCGTGTCGCGTCCAATCTGACGTTGCTGAGCCTCTCCTTCGAAACCAGTTTCTTGGAATAGAGAGCATCCACATCGGTGAGGTCGCGGCCCARCAAGGCCGCGGATTCGTCCATCGCGGCCTGCTGTGCCTTCAGGCCTTCGAGCTGTCGCTGGATCTGCTCGGTCTGGCTGCGAAGAAGCGTCTTTTGGCCGGCCAATTCCGAAGCTCGCGTTTGGAGCAAGGCGCGCTCGCCGTCGACCAGCGCCACCACGCTTGGCTTGTTCATCTCCGCTTGAAGAGCGGCTGGAAGCTRCATTGTCGTCAGCCMCTGTCGCTCCGCCTCGAGACGGGCAAGCCGCGCTGTGGCGCGATCGAAATCCTCGCTGATGATCTGGAGGTTTGCGCGTGCCAGCGTGTCATCCAGCCTGACCAACACGTCGCCCGCCCGGACATGATCGCCATCCTGCGCAAAGATGCCGCTGATCGTGCCGCCGGCCTGGTGCTGCACCTTCTTGGTGTTGCTTTCGACCACCACGGTCGCGGGGGCGATCACGGCGCCGGCGATCTYGGTCAAGCCGAGCCACAGCCCTCCGCCAACCACCAGCAGGCAAGTCACCGCCAGGCCGAGAGCCAGGCTCGGGCCGAGGCTGCCGGGCGGCTTGAGCGTGTTCGCGCCCGGGGAGAGCGAAACAGCACCGAAGCCAGCATAGGAGCGCAGGTCCGCAAACAGGCGAGGCAGGACGTCACGGATGTCCGGCACGAAGCGAGGCAGGACGTCACGCATGTCCGCTTACACCTCTCTGGGTCGGAATGATCGGACGATGGGTGGCGGGAACGGGTGGTCGCGTCATGCTCGACAAGACCTCCTCGCGGGAGCCAAAGGAGCGGACCATGCCGTTGGCCAGCACCAAGACCTGGTCGATGTTGGTGAGAGCGGACGGGCGGTGCGCGACAACGATCACGATGCCTCCGCGTTGACGGACAGCCAGAATCGCTCCGGYGAGTGCCGCGTCACCTTCGACATCAAGGTTCGAGTTAGGCTCGTCCAGAACAACCAGGAACGGCTCGCCATAGAGCGCCCTGGCGAGGCCGATCAATTGTCTCTGGCCTGCCGACAGGGCCCTGCCTCCTTCGCCGATGCGGGTTTGGAAACCCTCCGGCAGATGCATGATCATCGAATAGACGCCTGCTGCTCTCGCGGCTGCGAGCACGCCCTTGGGGTCGCTCTTGCCGCCGAACCTCGAGATGTTGTCCGCCACGGTTCCATCGAAAAGTTCAACGTCCTGCGGCAGATAGCCGATATGAGCGCCGAGCGAATGCGGCGCCCACTGATCGAGAGGGGCCCCGTCCAGCCTTACTTTGCCATTGAGCGGCTTCCAGGCGCCGACCAAGGCTCRCACCAGCGTCGTCTTCCCGGAACCGCTTGGGCCCACGATGGCCATGCCCGCGCCGCTGGACAGCTGGAAACTTACATCTAGCACGGTCGGCTTGGGCGTGCCGGGCGGCGCCACCGTCAGCCTCTCGACAGTCAGCCGCGTTTGCGGCCGGGGCAATTCCAAGGGCTCGACCGGGTCTTCGAACGAATCCAACATAGCCTTGAGYTGGAAATAGCTGTGCCTTGTCGCCAGGAAGCCTTTCCAGTTTGCGATCGCCRCATCGACCGGAGCAAGCGCGCGGCCCAGCAAGATCGATGATGCGATGATCACGCCGGGGGATGCTTCGCCGCCAATGACCAGATAGGCGCCGAGGCCCAGCACTGAAGACTGCAGCGCCATCCTCAGCGCCTTCGACAATGAACCGGTCCCTCCGATGATGTCGGAGAGCCGCTCCTGATGCGCCAGGTAGCTATGAACGATATCGCTCCAGCGCCCGGCCAGTCTGGAGGAGAGGCCCATCGCGTGGACGACCTCCGCATTGCGGCGGCCGGACTCGGCAAGAGCGCGCTGCGAGATCATCGCTTCGGATGTCAGCCTGGCGGGCCCGCGGCCGAAGATCTCCGCCACCGCGGTCAGCGCCACCACAGCAAGGGCGCCGATCGTCGCCAATGCGCCAAGCGACGGGTGCAGCAGATAAATGACCAGCAAATAGAAGGGAATCCAGGGCGCGTCGAATATGACGGTCGGCCCGGATCCCGAAAGGAAGCCACGCAGGTGATCAAGGTCCCGCAGCGGATTGAGCCTGTCCGCCTCCCGCCCCGCCTTGAGTGGCAAAAGCACCGATATCGCGAACGCCCTTTGATGAAGATTTCTGTAGAGCCGGCTGGCAATGCGGACCAACAGGCGAAGCCGCACGAAGTCGAGCAGCCCGTAGGCCGCGTAAAGGCCCAGCATTCCAATCGTTAACCCGACGAGGGTCGGAACGCTCTGGGACGGCAGCACCCGATCATAGACCTGAAGCATATAGAGAGACCCGGTCAGCGCCAGGAGGTTTGTCACCGCTGAAAAAAGCCCAACCCCGAACAAGCCCTGAGCGCAGTCCGACATTGCGATCCGTAAAAGGGAGGAGGATTCTTGCTTGCTCTTCATTTGCCTTCTGATTTTTCACGCGGATAGCCGCGCGGCTTTGTTGGCGCTGCCCGAGATGRGAAACTTTGACTGCATGGATATGCCTRGTCCGAGCGATTGCCGGACGTGAAGCGTCGCTAATGTAGCCTACTTTAATCCAAATGAAGCGAAATCGTGACCCCTGTGCCAAAACGGGGCAGTAAATCGGTGGAAAGTGGGGATAATGTCAGGAGAAAATTTTCATAATATCACGACCGACGAAGCGAGATTTGACTGAAAACATTGAGCTTTTCTTGAAGGGCGCCGAGGAAGGAGCGGAACCCGATCACTTATTTTGACCGGTGAAACCGGTATGTGATTTCTGTCTAATATACCTTTCGTCTAGGCAAGCCGTGCAGGGGGCGTTRCCGAATTACAAGAAGGAACAAGTATGGCAACTTTGCACTATGCATCGGGCGGTTCGGCCGCCGAGGTTGCAACAGCCGGATTCAATCTGGTCGACGTTCAGTACCTTTCCCAGGTGAACGCGCTTCCCGACGGAATGAAGGGATTGGTCTATCTCAGCGCCCATGATGGCGTCACCCAGTCGTTCATCGACAAGGTCACTCCATTCCTCAACAATTCGAAGGTTTTCGGATTCTTCCTGATGGACGAGCCGGATCCGACCGGAAGATGGGGAACTTATGCGAGCGCTGAAAACCTGAAGGCGGAATCGGACTGGATCCACTCGCATTTTCCGGGCGCGAAGACCTTCATCACGATGATGAATATGGGGTCTTCCACCAATCCGGATTTCACCAACACCTACAATCCCGCAAACACCGGTATCGATTATTACGGTCTTGACCCCTATCCGGTGCACACCGGCACAACCAGCGTCGACTACGACATGATCGACAGGGCCGTGGCCGCGGCCGTGAAGTCCGGTATCCCGATCGACAAGATCATTCCCGTCTACCAGACCTTCGGCGGCGGCGGCTGGGAAACCGACACGGGCGGAAAGCACGTCATGCCCACCACGTCGCAAATGCAGACGATGATGGATCACTGGGCCAAGCTCGTGCCGTCGCCGGCGTTCGACTACGCTTATGCGTGGGGCTCCCAGAACGGCGACACCGCGCTTGAGAATTCACCGGAGCTGCAGGCGTTGTTCCGGCAGCACAATGCCAGCTCGACCTCGTCGGCGCCGCCGGCGACCACAGAGCCGACACCGCCAACCTCCGAGCCTGCTCCGACAACATCAGACGCGACGCCGCCGACGACGAGCACAGATCCTTCCCACAACGATCATGTAATCCATGGCGGTAAGGGCAACGACACTTATCATATCAACAACGCGCATGATAAAGTCATGGAAGCCAACGGTGGCGGCTTCGACAAGGTGATGGCATCGGTAAGCTATGCTCTGTCCGCCGGCTCGCATGTCGAGCAGCTTTCCACCTCCAGCACGCGCGGCAAGGCCGCTATCGATCTGACGGGCAACGAGTTCGGCCAGACGATCCTCGGCAACAACGGCGATAACAAGATAAATGGCGGTGGCGGGTCTGACCTGTTGAAGGGCTATGGCGGACACGATGCCTTCGTGTTCGACACGGCGCTTGGAAAGTACAACATCGACAAGATCGCCGATTTCGATGTCTCTCGGGACAAGATCTATCTCGACCACGGCATATTCGCCGGGCTTCAGAAAGGCGCGCTCGCAACCGGCGATTTCCATACCGGTCGCAGCGCACATGATGCGAGCGATCACATCATCTACAACAGCGCGACAGGAGCGCTGTCCTTCGACAGCGACGGGATCGGCGGCCATGCRCAGGTCCAGTTTGCCAGTCTCTCGCCACATCTGCACCTGGGCGAGAACTCCTTTCTTGTGACCTGACAGGAGGCTTACCGATAGGAGCGCCCGGCGCTCCTATCGGCCTGGCTCGGAAACCGGCCTCCATGCCATTCCTGGAACTTGCAAAACCAACAGGGCTTGGCCCGTTGGCCTCTCCTCTGCGGTCTTCAGTTGCCGCTTGCCGGACCGAATCCCAACTAAGTCAACTCTCGCGTGTGCCGCTTGCCTGGCTCCCGCCTTTTTCTCGAATCTGCGGGAACATTTTCCGGCGATCGAGGTTTCACAGGCCTGGGACAAGGGCGCGGGAGGATGACATGCCGAGCTACGAGGTCGAGGAGATTTTCGCCGGAAAGGTGATTGTCTCGCACAAGATCGTCGCGCCAACGCCCTTCCGGGCCGCAAAGATTGCAACCAATCGGGACGTTACCCTGCGAAATTCCGAGGTTCGATGGATACGGGTCTTTGAGGAAGACCGACGGCACCGGGCGTATGAATACACCGTCATTGAGCGACCGCAGTTTGTATCGCGCGCTGGGCCGTCATAGAGCCTCGGCGCCCGGCCAGCTTTCTCTATTTTCCCCATCCGATAGCGAGAGATCTCGCGTCCAGCAGCAGTAAACCGCTGGGAGATTCGCGTCGAACCCGCATCGGTTTCCGACACCCACTTCCCTGATCACTACGCGGAACCGGCTGGTCCCGTCATTCGAACAGACGAGGACAAGTCCAGGGGGTGCCCCTAGCTTTGATGGTCGACTGACGCATTCCTCGCAAAGACAGCGGACCATGAAAGACTATCCAAGTTCCAGCCATTTCGGGCAGCTGGCGAACCGCAGCTTTTGGGGAGTGGCGAAATGAAGCCGCACCTGGTCTGCGTCGGCGGCGAGGATCACGCTCTGCGAATTCCATTCCTCATGGAGGTGCGTGAGAGGGGCTTCCAGATCACTGCCGTTTCGACCTGCGACGGCGCCTCATTCCTAAGACATGGGATAGCRCACAGACGCTATGGCTTCGACCGCTTCAGCAGCGGCAGTGGGAAAGCGGGCACGGTCAGGGCGCTGCGCGGATTGATAGTCGAGTTGCGGCCCGACATCGTGCAGAGTTTCGACACCAAGCCTAATCTCTTGACCCCGCTCGCGGTGCGAGGGCAAGTGCCGATTGTCCGCACGATCAACGGGTTGGGTTGGACGTTCTCATCGCATTCACCGCGCGCGTTGATGCTTCGGCCGATCTTCTGCGGGCTGCAGTGGCTGTCGTCGTTCTGGACGGCAGCGACAGTGTTCCAAAACCACGACGATCGGACGTTCTTCGAAAGGTATCGGCTGCTTGGACACAGCGACAAGCGTCTCATCGCCGGCTCCGGCATCGACATTGGCGCATTCGCGGCTGCGAGACACCTTGGGCCGTCCGCCGTGACAATGCGGCAGGAACTAGGGCTTCAATCGGCTGAAGTCGTGATGTTTGTCGGCCGGCTGACCCGGCAGAAGGGGATTCCGACCCTCCTCAAGGCCGTGYCGAAAGTTCTCGCCAAACGGCCAGACGCGCGCTTCGTGTTAATTGGGCCGTGGCAATCCGAAGGCCCCTTTGCGGTCGACGAATCGGAAATCCGGCGGCTTGGGTCAAAAGTCGTCGTGTTGGGGAAACGCCAGGACATTCCTTCGCTCCTGGGCATGGCCGACGTCTTCGCCTTTCCAACCGAATACCGCGAGGGAATTCCTCGCGTGTTGCTGGAGGCAGGGCTAGCGGGCCTGCCCATCGTAGCCTCAAGGATGCCAGGCTGCGCCGATGTCGTCCAGGATGGATGGAACGGCTATCTGGTTGCACCGCGCGATCCGGATGCGTTGGCGGATCGCATAGTCGACCTGCTCTCGGATCGCGCGCACGCCAAAGCCATGGGTGCCCGGAGCGCCGCGCTCGTCAGAGAGCGTTTTGCCCTTTCGGGAGTGGTCGAGCAGTATTGYGACCTCTACAGGAGCGTCCTGGCGACTCAGRCCAGAGGCGGTCTTGCACACTCYGCGTCGGCAGACCGTGTCGCCAAGCGCCGATTGGGCGAGGCGCGCCGATGATAAGGGATGCATTGCTCGCTGCGGGCGTTGCCTTGTCCTTCGCGTCGCAGGTATCGGTACCGGGTTTGCCATTCGGTTACGGTGAGCTGTTCCTCGTGCTCTGGATCGTGCTGTCCGTCGGCCGGATACTGGCAGGCGGCCCGATCGAGGCGACGCCGGCCTTTTTAAAATTGGCGAAGTTCTGGTTGCTTCTGTCGTTGACGTTGGCGATCGGCACCGCCGTCGGCTACTCCACAACCGTGYTCTACCTCACAGGGTTGTCGCACGACGCGATGGCCTATGCGCTGTTGGCGAGYGTCACCTGTCTTGCCGCCCTGGAACCCGACGCCGAGTCCCATCTTCGGCGCAGCGCCTGGTGCGTGATCGCAATCGCTTTCGGCGCTTTCATGGTCCAACTCGGGCTTGCCTGGGGTTGGATCCATCAGTCGGGGATAGATCCGTGGTATTGGGATCGCTTGCGCGGCTGGTCGGAAAATCCCAACCAACTCGCGCTTTATTGCGCGGTCTTCGGCCCACTGGCTCTGCACCTTGCGGTGACCACCAACAACCGATGGGCCCAGTTCTTCGCGCTATCGAGCCTTATCCCGATCTTCTATGTCGGACGGCTGACCAAAAGCGACACCTATCTTTACACCACTATTCTGAGCTGCCTCGTGTTTCTCGGACTGCGGCTCAGGGTATGGTTCGCCTCCGCCTCTGACCGAGCCAGTCTTTCCCGGCAGATTGCGCTCTTGCTGATCGTTGGCGCCGTTCCCTTGGCGATCGCGGTTGCGCCGTTTGCCGCCGCCGAGGAGAGCAGCGTGGCGCAGTTCGCCAAGAGCCTCACCAAGGACGGAGGCGGCGAGGCGACTGAGGAGACATTTGACCTGCGGGTCTTTCTATGGGGCGAGGCGGTCGAGAAGGGACTGGAGTCCTGGTCGCTCGGCCTTGGTCCCGGTCCGCACCTGGAGCGGCCACCGGTCGCGGACAGGCAGTTCCTGGAGCGACCGTTCGAAGCTCACAACACAATACTCGATCTCTACCTTCAGGGCGGTCTGGTGGCGGTCCTCGCCCTGATTTGGATCGTCGCATCGGCCGCCATGTCTGCCTGGCGCARCCGGTTCGACGCGCTTTCGGTTCTTCTTGCCTCGGTGGTCGTCTTCAGCATGCCTCATCTGATCATCCGCCACCCGATCGTATGGTTCGCGCTGACGTTCTGCCTTGTCGCAGGAATGCGTCCCGAGGTTCGCCTTCGGCCCCAGCATGTGAGGGTGGCGTGATGTGTGGGATTGCCGGAATTCTGATCTCGCCGGCGCAAATGGACCCGAAGTCGCTTGAAGCGATTGAGCTTATGACAGCCTCGCTTCGGCATCGCGGACCGGATGGCCAGGGGCTGTGGGTGGATCGCGACGCCGGGATTGCCTTCGGCCACCGGCGGCTTGCCATCGTTGATCTGTCGAGCGCGGGGCAACAGCCGATGCTCTCCGCCAGCGGCCGGTACGTGATCACCTTCAACGGCGAGATTTACAATTTTCGCGACCTGCGGCGCGAACTTGAAAGCGCCGGTCGACAGTTCCGTGGGACCGGCGATACCGAAGTCTTGTTGTGCGCCATTGAGACGTGGGGCCTTGAGCCTGCCCTGAGGCGCAGCGCAGGCATGTTTGCCTTTGCGCTATGGGATCTGAAGACCAAGACCCTGCACCTTGCCCGGGACAGGATCGGCAAAAAACCGCTCTACGTCGCCCTGGCCGGGCATGCCCTGGTTTTTGCGTCGGAGCTCAAGGCAATCAGGTGCTTTCCGCACTTCTCTCCCGAGCTCGATCTCGGGGCCGCCGAAGCTATGCTTTCGAAAGGGTGGGTGCCGGATCAGGCATGCATCTGGCGGAATGCGTTCAAGTTGCCGCCCGGTTCCGTGCTCTCTATCAGGTCTGCGGATCTCGCACAGGCGGGCAGCGCCGCATCGCTTTCCCAGCGTGCCGAGCACTGGTGGTCGCTGGCCGAAATTGCCACGAAGGGCCGCGAGGACCCGATCGCCGGCGGTGACGACGATCTCACCAATGAGCTCGACGAGCTGCTTCGGCTCGCAGTTCGCGAACGTATGATTGCCGACGTGCCTTTGGGCAGCTTTCTGTCCGGCGGGATCGACAGCTCCACCGTCGCGGCTCTGATGCAGGCTCAATCCAGAAGTCCGGTGCGCACTTTCACCATCGCCTTCGCCGAGGGGGGATTTGACGAGAGCGGCTATGCCGCGGAGGTGGCAAAACATCTGGGCACGGATCATACGGAGCTTCACCTTTCGCCTGGGGCGGCACGCCAGGTCATTCCGGAGCTGCCCCGGATATGGGACGAGCCATTCGCCGACGAATCCCAGATACCGACGCTGCTGGTGGCGCGGCTCGCCCGTCAGCACGTGACGGTCGCTCTGTCGGGCGACGGTGGCGATGAGTGCTTTGCCGGCTATGGCCGCCACTTCATGGCGGATCGGCTGAAGCGTCAGCAAAGTCTTCCGCTCGCAGTGCGTCGCACGCTGGCAACCGGCTTGGACTTGCTGGCCCGTGCGGCGCGCGAGGATGTCCTGGACAGGCTCCCGCTTGCCGCAAATGTGCGCCATATGCTGCGGAGCGACCGGCTCAATCGTTTCGCCGGCTTGCTCAGCGCCAGGCATGAAGATGAATTGTATCAGCGGCTGGTAACGTCACCCACCGCGAGCCTCACGCGACGAGATCAGTCTTCATCGATCGCCGGCGCCCCGAAGCTCGACGGATTGCTGTCGCGCGTTCTCTACGACGACATGGCTGGCTACTTGCCCGGCGACATACTGGTGAAGCTGGATCGCGYCACCATGGCCAACGGTCTTGAGGGCCGGAGTCCCTTGCTTGACCACCGCGTCGTCGAGTTCRCCTGGCGCCTGYCGTCGGATGCAAAGGTGCGCAACGGCAGAGGCAAGTGGATTCTTCGCAATCTGCTGCGGCGTTATCTTCCGGACCGGCTGATCAACAGGCCGAAACAAGGGTTCGACGTTCCGGTTGCCGCATGGCTGAGAGGTCCGCTGCATAGCTGGGCGACCGATCTTCTCGCCGATATCCGGCATGACGGCGACGGCGTGCTGGACAGCGCCAAAGTGGACGGTTGCTGGCGCGATCACATGCGAGGGCAGGATCGCTCGCGCGAATTGTGGTCGGCCTTGATGTTTCAGGCCTGGCGCCATGAGACGCGGCGAGCGCCAGCCGCGACCTCCTCGCGCGAACTCGACATGGCAGGAGTATGAAATGGCAGGTACCGCCGTCAGCCGAATGAAACTTCCGCGAACCGTTCCCCAATCTGCTCCAACGGTTGTCGAACACAGGGATCGCGTACGGCCACGGCGCGAATACCAACCACCTACGCCCACGCACGAACTGGCGGCGGCCCTGGCCAGAAAAAAATGGCTGATCCTTGCCTTTGCGGTTGTCGGTGCGTTCGTCGCGGCGCTAGCCGGCCTGGCCCGCCCCGTGATGTTCGAGGCGACCAGCCAGTTGATAATCGACCCGCCGGCGCGCAGCTCCGTTGCTCCGGGCGGGTCGTCCGCGCAGGACCTTATCGATTCCAGCATCGATGATCACATCACCATGCTTTCGTCTCAGGGCCACCTGCGCCGCGTCGCGGCGGCGCYGYACGACATGGAAGGCGCCAACGCGGCGCAGGGTTCGCCTGCAACCGGAACGCCCGCACCTGGTCCAACTCCGGCGTCGATAGGGTCGCGCGCCGCTCAGATCGTCGAGCGACTTTGGCCCGACAGCGGGCAAGACGCGATCGATCCCGACCTGAAGCTGTTGAGAAATAGAATGAGAATTGGGCAGGAACTGCGATCGAGGGTGATCTCCGTTGCCTTCGCGGACGAAGACCCGGTACGAGCAGCCAAGGTCGCCAACACATTTTCCCAAGTCTATATCGACGAGCTCGCGAAAAGGCGGCAGGCAGAAGACAGGCTGGAGCTCGATAGAGTGGTCGCCAGTCTGCCCACGGTGCAAAGCGACCTCGTTTCGGCGACCGATCGGCTGGAGAAATACAGGCTGAGCCATGGGGCCGTCGATCAGGGCGCGGCTGACAACGCAGCCAGGGAAAGGGCTGACCTCAGCCAGCAGATATCGATGTCCAAGGCCGATCTAGAGGCGATGGAGRCACGCCTTCAGCATATCCAGGATCTTCGCAAACAGGGTGCTCCGATCGCCTCGCTGGCCGAAGCCATGGGTACTCCGGACCTTGCCGACCTTGCGGCTCGCCAGGCCAAGACGCCGGCGGACACCGACCTGAGCGCGAGGATCGACAACGAGATCCAGCAGGGCCTGGCGAGCGTCGAGACGCAGGTGAGCACCTACCGGGCTCAGGTCAAGGCGCTGGAAGATCGCAAGAATGTTCTCGACGTCGTGGTGGCCGACACCGCCAGCCGGCTTTCCGGTTTGCGTGCGCTCGAACCCCAGGTCAACCTGCTAACCCAACGATACAACGACCTCCTGAGCCGGCAGCAGGATCTGACGCGGCGCATCGCCGCTCCTTCAGCAGGCGTGTCGATCCTTTCCCCGGCATGGCCGCCGGCCAAACCGCAGACCTTGCCGCCGATCTTCCTGGTGCCCCCGGGAATGATCGCTTTCGCCCTACTCGGCGCAGCCTTCGTGCTGGTCCGCACCAGGTTCAATCGCGCGCTGCGCGGCGAGGCCGAGACCGAAGCAGCGCTCAGAGTTCCCTGCATTGGTCTCATTCCTGAACCTGGCAAGATCGTCATGAGGGAGCTGCGACATTTAATTCTCGATCAACCCAGATCCGCCTACAGTCGTGCCGTCACGTCGCTTCTGGTCAGCGCGGCACCAAACCAGGCCAGGTTGCGTTCCCCACATACCGTCCTGATCACGTCCAGCCTGCGCCATGACGGCGCGAATGAGCTTGCCTGGAGCCTGGCATTGGCCGCTACGCGGTTGGGTGGCCCGGTTCTTCTGATCGATCTGGAACCTACGCACCATCAACTCACGCAAGAATTCGTCCGGCAGGGTGGCGGGGCGAAGGCTCACCGATCGTTCGGCGACTTCATCCGCAATCGCTGTGCTCTGGAGGATGCAATTGTGAGTGTGCCTGGTGCGGGCGTCGACCTGATGACCGTTGCGCCGGCCGAAGATTTGCTCGAGCTTCTCGCGCGCGCAGACAGCCTTGAATGCAGGGATGAACTGCAGGCCGAGTACAGTCTGGTCATTATCAACGGGCCATCCGGGCTCGCCGGTCCGGAAGCAAGATTCCTCACGAGTTGGGCGGACGCCATCCTTCTTGCCATCCGCTGGAACAGGACGCCGCGCGATATCGCCCGCGGCGTTTTGGAGTTGCTTCAAAGGGATGGCGCGAGCTCGATTCCGATCGGTAGCGTCCTTACCCGGGTCAATCTGAAACGACACGCCAAATATCGGTTCGGTGACAGCGGGGACTTGTTGCTTACGCGGATCCCGTGAGGCCAGCCGCGAGCGCCATGTCGAGTGTTGAACCGTGATCGTCGAGCTCTTCGGTCCGCCCGGTTCGGGCAAGACAACCTTAGCCCACGCTCTTGCCAGCCGGTTGCGTGAGGATGGATACAGTGCCGAGGTCATTCGCAGCTACCGGCCGGCGATCAGGTCGGGAGCACTTGATCTGGGCGCCCTTCTGTTCGTCTCGCGGATCGTCTCGGCGACCGTCTCCACGGCCAAGGTCATTTTTTTCCCGCGCAATGGCAGATCAAATTTATCGAAATCCCTGCTCATGCTCAGAGCGATGCCGCCGAAAAAGCCGATCTGGCGTGCCCGGGCTTGGCAGCAGATACTGAAGCTGTCGCACGCCTGGGATCGAGCTAAGCTGGCCCACGATATTCTTATCTTCGACGAGGGTTATGTCCAGGCAGTCGGATCCTTGGCGGCGCTCAACGGGAATGCGGACAAAGCCGTTCTCGAAACGATGCTGGGCGATGTACCGGTCGCGGATCTCACGATCAGGGTTCTGGCGCCACGAGCGACGGTCGCGACCCGTCTTCGCCAGCGCATGGAGCGTGAGCCTCCGGCGGAGCGGCTCTTCGAAGCCGATTTCGAAGTTAATATGCGTTCCCTCGGCGTTTTTGAGACTATAAGCGATATACTTGCCGTGTCAGGGCGAGACGTCGTTTGCGCCAAGACTTCAAGCCAACGTTCCACAATGAAAAGCACGCAAGTCGTCGAGCGGGCGATCATCGCCAGATACATTCTGGGCACAACGGATGGTGAGCACCGGCGGGTCGAGCAGCCATCCGAAACACTGGGACTCTACGGGCCATAAGCCGCCATAGTATTGCCTTCCAACCTGCTGATCCAACTCGGGAAAATGCAGCCGATAAGCTGGCAGGGCCGTTGGCCGCCAACCGGGCCTTGCCGCATCCGTCATCGACGTTTCGTTTCCCCACCRTGGATCGAACCGGCATTTGGATGCGTGCCATCATTCAGGTGAATGATGGCGCGATGCGACARCCTCCGTACGCTCCCATTCCAGTCGTCAGCCGTTCTCGGAATCGCGAACCAATGTCCTACAGCGACTTTCTGAGATCCAGGGAGGGGCGGATAACAGCAAGCCCGATCGGCAGAATCGTCCGCGCCGCAGGCGGCGTTTCGGCAATGGCAATTGCAGGGCAACTCACCCTGGTCGCCACCATTCCGATATTGGCCCGCCTTTATTCACCTGCCGATTTCGGCGTCTTCACGATCTATCTCTCGACGGTGAACATCCTCGGCGCGGTCGCGGCGCTGCGCTTCGAACCCTCGCTCTACGGGGTCAAGGAAACCGAGCAGACCTACGTCACCGTAAAGCTCATCGTGCTGGCGGTATTGACGACTGGTATCCTCGCCTTTGCTGTCGGGCAGATGCTTTTGAGCTTTGCGCCTACCMAATTCAGACATCTGTTCTGGCTCGTTCCGATTGGCATGAGCGGTGCCGCGCTCGTCGAGACGATGAATTGCTGGGCTTTGCGCGCCGGCCTGCTGCGCGATTTCGCTCTCGGTCGGCTGATCCTGCCGGCGACCATGGCGCTGCTGCAATTGGTTTTTGGCTTTGCCCGTCTCGGGGGCGAATCGATGGTGCATGCGCATGTCCTCAGCCAGTTTATTTTCCTCGCCTTTCTGGGCTTTCGGATTCTGAGTTGGGATGATGTGCGCGGCATCTATCGAGCGCCGTGGAGAAGTGCCTTCGACAAGGCGGCCAGGGAATACAAGTTCCCGTTGTTCGATATCCCCGCGACGCTCGGCAGCTATGCCATCAACAATCTTCCGRCAATTCTCGTGGGTTCGTTGTTTGGCCCAGCTTTCGCCGGTTACCTCGGCGTCGCGACGCGGTTGGTGACAGGGCCAATCGTGCTGATAGCCACTCCGCTGAGCAACGTATTCGTCGCGGAGGCGAACAAGAGCAGCGATCGTGGGCACATGCTCGGCGTCGCGCGTGGCCTCCTTATCCTTGTCACGGGCCTCACTGCGTTGCCGATATTGGCGCTTGGGCTGGCTGCTCCGTACCTTGTCGTCCCGCTCCTGGGCCAGGCCTGGATCCCGACGGCACAAATCATGACCGCCTTGGCTTTCATGGGCGCCGTGCAGGCCCTGTCRACACCGCTCAGCGAAGTTCCCACCCTGTTGCGACGGCAGGAGCTGCGGCTGGTCGTAGACGCGGCGCGGATGGTGCTTGTCTTTGGTCCGCTGCTCGTCGGCGCCAAGATGGGGTGGGAAGCCATCGACGTCATCTATCTCATGGCTATTGGCGGGATGGTTGGGTTTGCYATCAAAACCGCAGCCTCACTGTACCTTCTGAAGCGGGACACCGAACCGGCACAGGCAACATTGTCGAGTCCGTATTCAATCGCGAGGAAACAGCACGATGAAGCTCCTGTTGAGTAGTGACGCGCATCCTGAAGGAGCCGTGCCGTCGCTAAAGCCGRCAGTCGCCAGCAAAAGCGAGACAAATCTGTCGGCGCTTGGCCCCGTGGCCAATCTCGCTCATGCTGCCGACGTATCATCCGCGCGCCCATTCATTTCCGTTGCCGTTCCGACGTTTCGCCGGCCGGATACCATCAGGCGCACCATCGACAGCATTGTAGGGCAAGATTTTTCCAACTGGGAACTTGTCATCAGCGACGACGAAGGACCCAAGGGATCGAGTTGGCCCATCTTGGAAGATTATGCGCGATGCGATCCGCGCATCCGGATCGTCGAAAACCACAGGGGCCGGGGGCAGGTGGAGAACACCAACAACGCCATGCTTGCCTGCTCAGGCAAGTGGATCAAATTGCTGCATGACGACGATTGGCTGGCCCCGGGAGCTCTGAAGCGATTTGCCGAGATCTCGATAAGATATCCGTCGGCAGCGTTCATGACCTGCGCAGCGCATGTTGTCGAGGAAAGCCGGGTCGTAATGCGGTCGGATCCGCCGGAGCAAAACCGGGTCTCGCTCTATTCGAGCCAGCAGTGCCTGACGGACCTCTACCTGGTACGGGTGACCAGGAGCCTTGGCATCATCCCTTCGACGCTGCTGATCAACGCTGCCGTGATCCACGCCGGATGCCAGATGCGCGCACACAAATCCATCCCGGCCGGCGTCGACCAATTGTTCTTTGTCGATCTGGCCCGTTACGGCGATATGGTGGCAATCAACGAAGGGCTGATCTTCTATGATGCGACACACCATCCGAGCATAACGACCTCGAAGAGCTATGAGGACGTGGATGAGGTCACCCTTGCCGTCAAACAGCTCAATTGGCATCTGATCGAGGATAGAAGGGGCCTCCCGGAACCGGAGCCGCTTTTGCGTGCGCTGCGGGTGGCCCGCATCCCGGCCAGGTTCCGCCATCAGTCCTGGCGAACGACGATGCGAGACGCCGTGCAGATCCTTCGGCCGTCCGTGATGAAGATCGCGAACCAGTACGCCCTGGAATACCTGTTCAGGATCCGACCGAAACTCGGCGCGCTGCAGACCCGTAAACGCTGACGCTATGCTTCTGAGATGCCTGGCCTGTTCGAGGAATAGCGGACATTCGCGGGACAGATCGATGGCAGGCTGCGCGAGTCGTCAGCCGGCATCTGCATCGACGCRCCTCGTTCGGCTGGRCAAGCTCGGGCCGCACGGTCATCCGCGTTAGAGCAAATTCAAGGAAAAGTGTGAGCGGCTAGGCTCGGYGACTTCGCCATGGCCTTCCGTCCGGAATTGCGTAAAAACAAAGAGATAGGACGGTTCGCCGTTTCCGTGAAACGCTCAAGCCCAAGAAGCAAGCGGCGCGCTTTCGGAAAATCAGGCGCGCCGGATGATCGGAAGTTTCCGGTTTTACGGCAGCACCGAGATGCGTCCCAGAAGAGCGACCAATTCCGCCTGGCGCCTTGTCTCTGTCTTGGCAAATAGCGAGGCGAGCTGGGTGCGGATCGTGGTTCGGCTGAGCCGGCTGCGCTCGGCAATTTCCAAAGGGGCATCGCCACTTGCCAAACGCAACGCCAACTGCGTTTCGGCGCCGGTCAATCCAAACATTTTCCGCAAGGTCTCCGGATTGGGCCCCGTTCTCGGCTGGCGATCGAGAAGCGCGACAATAATCGACCCATCGGGGGTGGTAACACCCTCTTCAGTCATGATAACCGGCCGGTCGCCAGCGTTGCGGATGACGATCCAGGACAACGATCCAGCAGCAAAATGAGCCGGCACGCCAGCAATCAGGCTCCTCAGCGCCGCAGATAGATCGCCAGGCGAATCCAGGGAATCCGCACAGGCCTCGAGGATGGTTTCGGCGGCCGCATTCCATTCGAGCACTCTCTTTGCCTCACCCARCACAAGCCACCCGCAGCCGATGCGCTCGAGCATACCGGTTATGGAGTTAAGGCACGGCCGCACACATGTGCCAGCTATGGTCGGCCTGATGGTTTTGCGAGAGGCGCTTCGCGCGAAGGTGGTTGTTGTTCYGCTGCCGGCATCGGCCGCTACCATGCCAGGCATTGCGATCGACCTCGTGTCATTCCGCCCGCTGATCAGGTTCATGGATCATCCGTCCTCGTTCTGTGCCTCTGCCATCCGTGCATGACGACCGACAGCCAGGGTGCTGGTCTTTCTTTCATAAGGACCTGATTTTTGGCGCTCTGGAAGCAGGCAGACGTACTAGTCGTGCGATCGACGGTCTAAACTCGACGAGCTAAGCCAAAAGTTGTAGTTAGGTTGGATGGGGTTGCCGAGGAGGTACAATCGCTGTCGCGAACTCATCTGGCGTCGACGGCTGTTCTGGTCGCCACGCTGCTCTTCGAGATAAGTGTTTCCCTCGCGGGTGCCACAGACCCAGCATTCCTCGAGTTCATTCCGGGGATTGTTGTCATCRCCTTCCTGGAAAGCCGCCTGATTGCGGTCGGATCAACGCTTTTGATGGCGGCTACCGGCCTGGCTGCCCGGACGGTTGTGAAGGGCCTGCCTCTCGCCGATGACTGGGTGCGCGCAATCCTGCTTGTGCTTGCCGGGAGCATGATCGCCTTTCTTTTCGATCGGTCTAGGCAAAGCTTACAGGCCGCGCTGGACGTCAAGCTCGCGGCGGTCGAGGCTGCAGAGTCGCGTTACCGCCGGGCTTTTGAACGAGCTGCGCTGGGCTTTGCGACTGCGAACGGAAGAGGAGAATTGCTACGGCTGAACAAACGCCTCGGTGCCTTGCTCGGCTACCTCGAAGACGATCTTGTTGGGCGGCCCCTAGACGAGCTTGTCCATGAAGATGATCGAGCGCTGCTCAAGAATTCGCTCGCCGCATTGACATCTGAAGCCCCGTGGTTCGGCTCCGAAGTGCGCCTGATTAAAAAGGACGGCAGCGCACTTTGGGCCTGGTTGACGCTTTCTCTTTCTGCGTCGGACATGGCGCCGTCGGACAGCCTGTTTGTGATCGTAGATGACATAACCGAGCGAAGAGCTGACCGTGAAGCGCTCATAGCTCAAAACGAATGGCTCGACCTCGCATTGTCTGCCGGYCGGTTGGGAACCTGGCGCATAGATTATGGTCAGGACGTCATCTCGGGCTCACGTCAGTTTTGGGAGATTCTTGGATTATCCCCGATGGCATTCCGCCCACTTTCCGATCTGTCTTCGATCGTCCACCCATCGGACTGGGGTAAGCTCGCGCCGCCGCTGGGAACGAACCGGCGGGGGGTCAATTATGATGTGGAGATTCGTCTCAAGCGACCTGACGGTCAAGTCCGTTGGATCGCCTTACGGGGACGCGAGGAAAACCATGATGRCCGAGACCGGCGCATCGGCATCGCCGCGGATYTGACCGAGCGACGTCAAACGACGCTGCTGCGCGCGGCGGTAAGAAAGCAAGAAACCCTGATGCTTGAACTCCGCCACAGGTTCAGCAATCTGTTCCCTGTGATCACCGCGATTGTGAAGATGCAGGATGCGCCAGAAGGCAACATCGTGGAATTCAAAGAGACCCTCGTCGAGCGAATTCGCGCGCTCGAGGCGACGCACATGCTGCTCACGCGTAGCGCGGATCTGTCATCCACCATTCGCGATCTGGTCGTTCAGGAACTCCAGCCCTTTTCGCAAGACGGCAAGACAGCAATCACAGGCCCTGACATCAAGATTTCAGGCGGAGCGGCGGAGAGTTTTGCAATGATCATCCATGAACTCACCACCAATTCGATCAAGCATGGGGTGCTCGGCGATGCTCAGGGCAAGATTGAGGCACGTTGGGCTTTCACCTCAGGCGGGACAGGCGATGAGATTGTTTTTGACTGGATAGAAACGGGTCGCCGACGTGCGGCTCCGATCAAGCGCCAAGGTTTCGGATCGATGGTTCTTGGAGTGGACGGAACGCCCCTTGTCGGTCATTCCTCGCAGTTCGAAGTTAGGGAGGACGGGTTTCGATATTCGCTTCGACTGTCGTCAAAGCAGATTCAAGCGTAGCTTACACCGTCCCCAGCCAGGTCTTTATCAGAACTGCCGCTTCCGTTCGGTTTCGAACCCCCAATTCCCGCATGATTGCCGCAGCATGGATCTTCGTCGTAGCCTCGGCGATGTCGAGATCCCGCGCTATCTCTTTGTTGGAATATCCTTCRGCCATCAGCCTTAGTACATCCTTTTGCCGGGATGTGAGCCTTTCGAGAGCGCCGGCACCGGCGCTGCTGCCGTGGCGGATCTCGAGCACCTGATCGTGTGCTCCCAAATGTCGGGACAGGAGCGCCGGTACGTAGATGCGGCCTGCCAGGATTTCCYTGACCGCCAGCACGACCTCGTCATCACTWTGGGATTTCACAATATAGCCGTGCAGCCCCACATTGAGAGCGGTCAGGATTTCGGAACGGGAATCATTTCCCGAAACAATCGCAAACCGCGTATCCGGGTAGGCCGTTAGCACATCGCCCAGCACTTCCTGAGTGAAAAGCCCCGGCATGTTCAGGTCGAGCATTGCAAGGCTGACGCCTTCCTGTTCGGCAAGAAGGCCAACCGCGGCATCGAAGCACGCGGCCTCGAATATCTCAACGTCCTCAATGCCGGCAGTCAGCGCCGACCGTAAGCCACGCCTATAGAGACCGTGATCATCGGCGATGACAATTTTGTACATTGTACCCCAACGCACACACTTTCGGCCCGGGGACCAGGGCACGCGTCCAGAACGTTTTGCCTATAGGATTAATTCTGTGACGATGCGGGACCTGTCCGCCAAACCGGAACCCAACAGAAATGCGCCTCTTCCGGTTGAAAAGGTTACTCTGCGTTTACCATGATGCAAAGTCGGACCTTGGTCCCTGCCCATGGCGGGGCTGCGCCTGCACACGCTGTAACACCGCCTGCCAGCTCATTGTCGCGGAGCTGAGCGCGCCATTCGAACGCACGACGACAGGCCTACAGGCTGAGCGTATCTCTCGCTCAATTCGTAGCAAGTCCGGCAGATCGCGCGGCAGGAGCCGCACGATGGAGGTGTCCGGACGCTGAGCTTGATTGTTGGCCTGTGTCGGCCGTGTGCGCAGGGAGTGAGTGTCCTATGAAAGCGGTTATCCAATGCGGTGGAATGGGGATGCGTCTGCGCCCATTCACATCGGTTCTGCCAAAGCCTCTGATGCCTATCGGCTCTCGGCCGGTGCTTGAATTGCTGYTCAAATGGTTGCGGCGCAACGGCATCGAGAACGTCTACGTCACGACCGGCTATCTAGGCCATCTGATCCGCAGCGTGTGTGGCGACGGTTCGCAATGGAACCTCAAGATACGCTATACGCAGGAAATGGAACCGCTCGGGACCATCGGCCCTCTCTCCCTGATCAGGGACGAGCTGGACGAACCTTTTCTGGTCCTGAACGGCGATGTGCTTACCGATCTGAGCCTCAGCCGTTTCGTGACGGCGCATCGGGCACACAACGATCTGGTTACGATCGCGACGGCGGCGCGTGTCACCAAAATGGACTTTGGCGTCATTGACGAGGTCAATGACACCGTTCAGGTCTTTCGCGAAAAGCCCGCGCTCACGCATCTGGTGAGCATGGGAATCTACTGCATGAATCCGGCGGTTCTGCAGTTCATTCCATCGGGCATCCCCTTCGGCTTCGACGATCTCATGTTGCAAATGCTCCAGGATGGGCAGGTCGTGCACGTCTACAAGCACGAGGGTCTTTGGCTGGACATTGGCCGCGTCGAAGACTTCCAGAAGGCGCAGACGATTTCCTGGGAGGAGCAGTCAGCTTCGATAGAGGTCGCCGCGGCTGCAGCCTGAGYCGATTTTCCAGTCGCGAGTATCACCGGGAGGTTGGGATGCTCTTGGTTAGTGCTCCCTTGTTGGGTGTGCCGGAGAAGGCCGCTTTGTCGAAAGTAATCGACAGCGGCTGGCTGACGATGGGCGAACGCGTCAGGGCATTCGAAGAAGCGTTCGCCGCGATGCACGGCGCCGACGATTGTGTCGCCGTCAGTTCCTGCACCGCGGCCCTCCACCTTATTCTCCATGGACTTGGGATCGGACCCGGCGACGAGGTTCTGGTGCCCTCGTTGACATTCGTGGCGACCGTGAACGCAGTCTTGTACGTCGGCGCCAAGCCGGTCTTCATCGATATAGAATCCGACGACGTGCCTCTGATGTCGCTCGAAGATGCGGAGGCAAGCTGCACCTCCCGCACGAGGGCTGTAATCCTCGTCCATTTCGCAGGCTATCTCGCAAACAAGCTGGAGTGGCAGACATTCGCAAGCGCGCGAGGGCTCTACATTATCGAGGACGCCGCGCATGCTCCTGGCCTGAAGGAGGTTGGGACCTTTGGTGCGGGGGCGGCGTTCAGCTTCTACGGCAACAAGAACATGACCACCGCCGAAGGCGGCGCGGTCATCACGCGTGACCCAGACCTGCGGGAGAAGATTCGCCAGGCGCGTGGTCACGGCATGACCACCGGTACTCGACAGAGACTGAACAGCCGCACGCCGCAATATGACGTGACGATGCTGGGCTTCAATTATCGCATGGATGAACTGCGGGCAGCCATCGGCTTGGTTCAGCTTCGGAATTTGCAGGAATGGAATGAGGTCAGGCGCGTCCTTGTCACATTGTATCGACGCCTCATCGCCATGCGCTGTCCGGCCGTTTCCATGCCGTTTTCCGAACCGCGCCGCTCTGCCTATCACATCATGCCGATCCTGTTGCCCCGCTACGTCAACAGACAAGAKGTCATCGATGAGTTGCGGGCGCAGGGCATACAGACGACTATTCACTATCCTCCTGTGCATCAAATGACGTTCTACCGGGAGCTTTTCCCCGGAGTTCAYCTGCCGCGCACCGAAGCCTTCGCTGACCGTGAACTGACCATTCCACTGCATCCGCAGATAACATCTCCCGTGGCGGAAGCAGTCGTGGACGCCCTGGCATCCGCGCTCCACAGCGGCGCCCGGGCAGGGACAGCAGCATGAACGCGTTCGACATGCCCATTGGCCGGCTTGCGATGCGCTGTGTGAGCCATGGACGTGGCCGGCGCGCTCTCGATATGATTGCCGCGTCTCTTGGTCTCATCGTCCTGTCACCGTTGATGCTGCTTATTGTAGCGGCGCTGCTGATCGAAGGCGGGCGCCCGGTGCTCTTTATTCAGCCGCGCATCGGCGCCGGCGGTCAGCTTTTCCGTATGTACAAGTTCCGAAAATTCTACCCGCAATGCGATGCGGCGGGACTAGCGCTGACGCTTGCCAACGACGCCCGCATGACGACGGTCGGCAGGTTTCTCGCTTTCAGCAAAATGGATGAGCTGCCGCAGCTGTGGAACGTCCTGAAAGGCGACATGGCCTTGGTCGGCCCGCGCCCGGAAAGTCTGTCTTTCGCCGACTGCTTCAGGGACGGTTACGAAGCTGTCCTGCAATACAAGCCCGGCCTGTTCGGTCCCGCTCAGATCATATTCCGCCATGAGGCTCATTTCTATCCTCGAGACGTCGAGCCAACAGTCTTCTACAAGGAGGTTCTGTTTCCGGCAAAGGCGAGGATCGATCTTTCATATTACGCCCGCCGGACAATCCTCTCGGACACGGCGCTCATTATTCGAGGTGTTTTCACCGTTCTCGGCGTGGCTGTGGACCGTTCGACCGGCGCGTGAGCCGTTCAAATGGTCGTTCGCAGCATTCGCCCTGCCAAAGCCAAGGAGTGCGAGGACTGTCAGGACATGACCTACAAGGGAAAGAGAGTATTGGTCACCGGGGCGGATGGCTTCATAGGCTCGCATCTGACTGAAGCGCTGGTGCGCGGCGGGGCCGATGTGACGGCATTGGCTCTCTACAATTCGTTCGACAGCCACGGGTGGCTGGATGACCTGCCGGACGATATCCGAAGCCAACTCAAGCTCGTTCGTGGCGACGTCCGCGACAGTGCCTTCCTGAATCGGATCGTACGCGGCCAAGCCGTCGTGTTTCATCTCGCGGCATTAATCGCCATCCCGTACTCCTACGCAGCCGCCCAGTCTTATGTGGAGACCAACGTCCTGGGCACTGTGAACGTGCTCGAAGCCGCTCGTCAGTGGGACACCGAGCGCATCGTGCACACCTCGACCAGCGAGGTGTATGGCACCGCTTTGACCATGCCGATCAGCGAAACCCATCCGCTGCAGGGCCAGTCGCCMTACTCAGCCTCCAAGATCGGGGCCGACATGATGGCGGAATCTTATGCCCGCTCGTTCGACGTTCCAGTCGTGGTGCTTCGTCCATTCAACACGTTCGGACCGCGGCAAAGCGAACGGGCGATTGTTCCGACGCTCATCAGGCAGGCCATCGACCCAAAATGCCAAGCCATCATGGTAGGGGACACGAGTCCGGTTCGCGACCTTACCTTCGTCGAAGACACGGCCGCGGCGTTTCTCAGCGCAGGTTCGGCCGAGCTCGAATTCGGCCATGCCTACAATGCCGGAAGCCAGCGTGCCGTGACCATATCCGACGTTCTGGACCTGGTGCTGGAGTTGAGCGGTTCCAACAAGCCGGTCCATCGTGACGAGAGCCGGTTGCRCCCGCAAAATTCCGAGGTCCGGGCACTGCTGGCGGACTCATYCCGGCTTGAGAGCGCAACAGGATGGAGGGCTCAAACGGACTTGCGMGAGGGCCTGAGACGGACCATCGCGTGGTGGCGGGCGCGCCTGAGCGCAGGGCGAGTGCGTCACGAGATGAGCTACATGACATGAGGTTTCCCACGCTTTCCGCTGTATTGCTGCTGGTTTGTGTCGCGGCATTCCTCGGCCTGCGGACGGCCGGGGGGCATGCAAGCAACACTACCCGCGGCTTCGAGGCTCCRGTGCCGATGGACCTGCCCGGGTATCTTCGTCCTGCCACCGACCCCRCATTCGGCACAAGCATTGTCCGCATCTCCAAGCCTGGTCCCCTTGGAAATGGGGTCGTTTGCGGGCCTAAATATTGCAGCCATCGCTATTCGAGCGCTCAAGCCTGGAATGCGGACCAGACATTGCTCCTGCTCGACAACGGCTGCAACGGAATGTGCTTTCTCGACGGGCACACCTATGCGGCACTGTTTTGGCGCAAAAGAGCGGGCGAATGCGAGTGGCATCCCCGAAATGCCGAATTGATGATCTGTGTTCACGACCGGGCGGTCTCGACCTGGGCGCCACGGACCAACCACGAAGACGTTCTGTTCACATCCCCGGACTACCACGATCTGCAATTCGGTCCATCGAAGGGCAATCCCAGCCGGGACGGCAGCCGCATCGCGGTCCGCGCGGTCCGCAAGGACGGCGCTGACGTCGTTTTTGCCTATGATCTGAGCYAGCGGCAGAAATTTCCGGACATCGAGCTTTCTCAGGTACCCGGAAAGGCGAGTTCCTGTACGATCTCGCCGCTCGGCAAATATATTCTGTGCTTCCAGGATCTCGTGGATGGCACGGAGCAGAGGGCTATCTTCAAGGTCGATGGCGCCTTGCATCAGAGATGGACCGACCACCATCGTCCAGGCCATGGCGATCTGACGGTCGACGCCGACGGCAGCGAAGTCTATGTCGGCATCAGCAAATCCAATCCGGACAAGTTCCAGGTCATCAAGCGCAGGCTGTCGGACGGGAAGGTGACTTCCCTGACCGTATTCGGCGAGGCGGAGCATGCGTCGACCCGGGCTATTGCCAGGGGCGACTGGGTTTTCCTGAGCTATGGCGGTGACCCGCGCGAGGTATCGGCCAATCCCGGCTGGGCCCCCTATGCGCGCGAGGTCATTGCCCTTCGCATCGACGGCAGCGGCGCTATTCGTCGCATCGTGCAGACGCGGAACCCTCCTTCCGACTACTGGAGCGAAACGCACGCCTCGCCCTCTCCGGATGGCTCCCARGTGATCTGGTCGAGCAACTGGGGCGTGCCGGGYGGCCCGGTCTACGAGTTCGTCGCGCGCCTCGATTGGAGCGAACGCCAAAACCCCAAGGAGGTTGTCGCCAATGACCAGCCTTAGCCGGTTCTCCTTTGCGCTTCTTGCAGTCTGTGCCACAGGCTCCATGGCCGTGGCGGCCGAGACATCGACCTATCGGATTTCGCCAGGCGACACGGTCGAGATCGGAATAACCTCCATTCCCGACCGGACGCAGCGTGCCGTTGTCCAGATGGATGGCACGATCGTCCTGCCCGAAGCGGGCACGGTCTCGGTCGGCGGTCTGACGCCACCCGAATTGCAGAGCCGCATGCAAACGATCCTGCCGACCAAGATCTTCCACATCCGCATGCCCGATGGCCGCGAACAGATGGCGGTCGTAAGGCCGAGCGACGTGACGGCGATCATCGCCGAGTACCGCCCGATCTATGTGACCGGCGATGTGCTCACTCCCGGACAGCAGGCCTACCGTCCGCTGATGACCGTGCGCCAGGCGATCGCCGTCGCGGGCGGTTTCAGCCTCTTGCGCGCGCGGACCAATCAGCCTGGCCCGGATCCGACGGATCTGCGACGCGATTACGAGATGATCTGGGGAGAATACACCAGGGACTATTTCCACAGCGCGCGCCTGCGCGCGGAGCTCGACAAACAGGAAAACTTCGACACGCAGCCTCCGCAAGGATCGCCGCTTTCGCCATCGCTCGCGGCGGGGATAGCAAAGGCTGAAGCGGAAGCGCTCAAGCTCTCCCTGGACAACTTCCAGCAAGAGCAGAGCTTTGTCGAAAAGGGCGCCAAGGATGCCGCCGCGCAGATCGAGACGCTGATGAAGCGCGCGCAGGATGAAGCGGATGGCGTCAAGGCCGATGAAGAGGACCTGGAGCAGGTCACCAAGGCGTTCAAGGCTGGAAATCTGACGAACAACAGGCTCGCCGACGTCCGGCGCGCCGTCCTGCTTTCGTCCAGCCGGGCGCTGGAAACATCGGTCGAGCTGATGCGAACGCAGCGTCAGCGGGAAGACTTTGCCCGGCAGCTCGAGCGCAATGAGAACCAAAGGCGCATCGGTCTGCTCAACGAATTGCGGGACACCGAGGTTCGCCTTGCCGACATCGGCACAAGGCTTCGCGCCGCGAGCCAGAAGTTGCAGCCCGTAGGTGCGACCGCCGCGCCTCTTTCCATCGCCGGCGAGACCGTTCGAGCCCAGATGACGATCGTTCGCAACGTCGATGGGCAGTGGCGCAAGCAGGCCGCCGACGAGGACGCCGAGGTGGCGCCGGGAGATACGATCGAGGTCAGGTTCAGCAACGAATTGGAGAGCGCGGCGRCACAATAGCGCCGGCGCTTCTGCACCATTCGGCGAGCRCTGGATCCGGTTGTGGAGGCAGGTCTTGAGCCAGGACGTCGATGTCGCGGACGCCTATAACAGAGGCAGCGCGATCTTCATGGGAATGGAGATGCTTGTCGCATCCGGCGCGCTTGTGCCGAGACCGGAGACGGAGCTGCTGGGTTCGACCGCCGTCGACGTGTTGCAGCAAATGAACCTGCCGGCGCCGCGGGTGATCGACATGTGCTGCGGGGCCGGCAATCTTGCCTGTGCGATCGCCCGCCAGGTTCCGACGGCGCAGGTCTGGGCAAGCGATCTCACCGATGGATGTGTCGCGGTGGCGTGCCGGAATGTCGCCCACCATGAACTGGCCGACCGGGTGTCGGTCCAACAGGGCGATCTGTTCGACGCTCTCTCCACCTTGGTGCCTCAGGGCACCATCGATGTTGTCGTGTGCAATCCGCCCTACATCTCGGAGAAGCGGCTGGAGGGCGACCGCTCTCATCTGGTCGCGCTCGAGCCGCGCGAGGCCTTCGCGGCCGGGCCTTACGGCATCGCCATCCACATGCGCGTGGTGAGGGATGCCTTGCGGTATCTGCGGCCGGGCGGAGCCCTCCTGTTCGAGGTCGGCCTTGGCCAGGACCGCCAGGTGGCAAGYCTGCTGGAGCGCAGCAAAGGCTACGAGGACATCGGCGTCGTCACCAACCGCGCCGGCGAGGCGCGTGTCGTGCTCGGATACGCCAAGCCGCAGCCCTAAGCGCCTCGCAGGTCGGCTTATCCCCTCTTGCGTGCGATGAACTGCGCTATGCCCTGGATGGAATCGAGGTTCTCGGGGAGCAACTCACTGTCCTCCACGGCGATGCCGAAAGTCTCCTCGATGAAGCCGATGATCTCGAGCACGCCCGTGGAATCGACGATGCCCTGATCGAGCAGCGATTCCGTGGCGCTGAGCGATTTCACGTCGGCGATGTAGAAGTTCGAAGCCAGGAAATCGCGGATTTGTTTGGTGTAGATATCGCCCGAGGGCTTCGTTRCCAAAAAATTATCCATAACCAMCCTCCGATAAAAACTGAATACTTTCCGCGCCGTCCAACAGGCGCTACGAGAGAGCCACCTTCTTGAGTTTCCCTGTATCCGTCCTCGGCAGGYTGGGCACGATGACGATGGACTTCGGGACCATGAAGTTTTCCAGCCGCTTCTGGCATTCCATCCGAAGCTGCCGCTCACCGACAATGCGGCCTTGCTCGATCACGACAAAGGCCTTCACGGCCTGGCCGAGAATCTCGTCGGGCACGCCAACCACCGCAGCCTCCTTGACGCCCGGAATGTTCATCAGCACGTTTTCCACTTCCTTGGGCGCAACCTTCTCGCCCCGCGATTTTATGATCTCGTCGCCGCGGCCGATGAAATAGAGATAGCCCTCCTCATCCATCCGGCAGTAGTCGCCGGTGTAGAGCACCTGCTCGCCTGGCAAGGGGCCGGGCTTGAGCTTCCTGGCAGTCGCTTCCGGTTTGCCCCAGTAGCCCTTCATCACCGTCGCGCCACGGATGACAAGCTGGCCGACAGTTCCGGGTTCGACGCGTCGGTCATTGTCGTCGACGATCCACATCTCGGTGTTTGGGATCGCGATCCCCACGCTCAGCGGTTTTCGTTCGAGATCTTCCGGCGGCAGATAGGTGCAGCGCTTGCACTCGGTGAGGCCGTACATCGAATAGATGCGGGCGCCTTTAAACAGCTCCCTGAGCATGGTGATGTGCTTGAGCGGCAAGGCGGCCGCCGTGTTGGTGACATAGCGGATGCTCGAGAAGTCGTGATCCTTCAGGGACTTGAGCTCCGCCAGCGAGGCGAAGATGGTGGGCACGCYGGGGAAGCCCGTGATCCTCTCGTCCTTGATGACCTGAAGGATCTGCGCCGGAAACGCGAAGGAGCGCTCGAGAACCAGCCGCGCGCCGGTGCGGAACGCCATCAGCATCTGGTAGAGGCCATAGTCGAAGGCGAGGGGCAGGACATCGAGGATCACCTCGTCTTCGCGAAGCTCCAGATATGAGGCTATCGAGGTGCATGCCGTCGTCATATTGCGGTGCGTCAGCATCACGCCCTTGGGCTCTCCCGTTGACCCGGACGTGTAGATGATCGCGGCAAGATCGATGTCGATCGATTTGCGTTTCGGCGCGGCCGGCATTCTTTCGGCGGCCGTTTCCCAGCGTACCGCGTGCGGCAGCCGGCTGAGCTCGTCGTCCTCGATCGGCCCTGACACGATCACCTGGCGCAGCGAGCGACACGTGTGCGCCGGCTCGCCGAACACTGAGCGCAGATGCCGGTCGGTGATCAGCGCCGCCGGCCGGCAATCATTCAGCAGGTAATCGAGCTTGTCGCTTTTGGTGAGGGGGTTGACGATGCACACGACGGCGKTTGCCTTCAGCACCGCCCAGAAGCTGACAACCGTCTCGACCGTGTTGTCGGCGAAGATCATCACCCGATCGCCGCGTWGCACGCCGGCGCCCACCAGGCACTGCCCGATTCCATTGGAACATTCGTCGAGTTCGGCGTAGGTGACACGCCGCCCGTTGCAGACCAGCGCCACCTTGTCGCCGAGCCGGCCGGCCGAGTGGATCAGATAATCATGCAGGAGCGGTACGGCGCCGTGGATCATGCCAACTCCCTTTCGCGATGCTCGTAGTCGACGTCGATGCTGAGATCTGGGTTCGTCACGCCGGCGGGGCGGGTCACGACGAACTGCTGATGGAGAAGCTGCGTCGACAGCACGCCAACCAAGGCCATGTTGTCGGAATTCGACATGTCGCCCCCGCCCGTCCGAGCCCGGCACTTCCCGACCAGCCGGTTCACCGACTGGGGGTCGAAGACGCCGGCCGTCCGCACCGCCGTTTCGGACAGGGCATCACCAATGTAGGCCGGCGCGCCGTCGGTAAAGAAACTCAGCGCGTTCGGCGCACGGTAGGGCTGCTTCTTCCGGGCGACGACCTGCGGCGGCAGGACCGGCGCCGCGACGCGCTTCAGCACGTGCTTCTCGTCGAGGCCGCGCAGCTTGTAGGAATCCGGAAGCGCATTCGCCAAGGTGACGACGTTGTCGTCGAGGAAGGGAAAGCGGCCCTCGATGGAGTGAGCCATCAGCATCCTGTCGCCTTGCGAGGAGAGCAGGTAGCCCGACATCAGAGTCCGGATCTCGATATGCTGATCCTGGGCGAGGGGACTCCAGCGCGGAAATTCGGCCGGCAGCGTCGAGAGCASTTCGCTCACCGCATCGCGGCGCTCGGAGGCAGCCCGCATATCGGGGCAGAACAGCCGCTTGATGGCGCTGGTCGTGCGCCAGCGCGTGTCATGCGCAAATCCGGCCGCGGCATGGGCCTCGATATTGCGGCTGAAGAACTGCCGGGCCAGTGCCTGCTGGTGGACCGGCGAGCGCGACAGATATGGATAGAGCCGCTCAAGCAAGCGGGCGCGCTTGATCGAGGCCGGCTGGCGTCCCCAGAAGCGGCGTACCTTGCCCTCGCGGAACAGGTCATAACCGGCAAACATCTCGTCGGCGCCTTCACCGGTCAGCACGACTTTGATGCCGCGTTCCCGCACGAGCCTCGACAGCAGGAAGAGTGGTGCGGGCGCAGTCCTGAGGATTGGCCGCTCGGTGTGACGGATCACCTCGGGAAAGACTGCGGCTATATCGTCGCGGGAAACGACTATCTCGTGGTGTTCGCTCCCAGTGGCGTCCGCGACGAGGCGCTGGAATTCGGTCTCGTCATATTCGGCATCGGCAAAACGCAGCGAGAAGGTCTGGAAGCGCTCGCCGGCGAAGCGCCTTCCGAGCGTGGCGACAAGGGAGCTGTCGAGTCCGCCTGAAAGATAGCAGCCCACCGGCACATCGGCTTGCACGATTCGCAAGGCCGTGGCGCCTTCCAGCATCAGCCGCACTTCCTCCACCGCCTCGCCCAGGGAGCCGCCAAACCGATCCCGGGCCTCGCCATCGATTTCCGGAAAGCGCGGTTGCCAGAACGGGTATTCTCGCGCCGCGTCGTTCTCATAGAGGCGCACGTGTCCGGGCGAGAGTTCCCGGATGCCCTGGAACACGTTCTGCGGAGCAACAGCCGTCCACATGGTGAAGGTCTGATCGATGCCCGCCGGATCGAACGCGCGCGGGATCGACATCTCGGCGGCGAAAATCGCTTTGACTTCGCTCGCAAAGAACAAGCAGCCGCCATGCTCGCAAAAATGCAGCGGGCAAATGCCGTAGCGATCGCGCGACAGCACCAGCCGGCCCGCAGCCGGGTCCCAGATCGCCAGCGCCCATTGGCCGTTCATACGTTCGAAGGCTGCCTCGCCCCACTCCCGATAGGCATGCAGGACGACTTCGGTATCGCTGCGGGTGCGGAACCGATGGCCGAGGGCGAACAGCCTGTCGCGCAGCTCGAGATAGTTGAAAATCTCACCATTGAAGACGATCCACGCCGGACCATCAGAGTCGGCGAGGGGTTGCTGCCCATGCTGAAGATCGACGACCGACAAGCGGGCATGCGCCAGCCCGGCGCGTCTGTCGCGGTAGAGCCCCCGTTCGTCGGGACCGCGATGCGCAAGCGCGCCGGCCATGCGCAACAATGCCTCGCGCGAAGGCGGTTTGGCGGTGGCGTTCAGCGCCAGTATTCCGGCGATCCCGCACATCGGCGTCAGTCCACATCCATCGGCACGGACGGCAAGGGCCTAGCATGCAGATAGCGCGCAGCCCGGCGCTTCGCTTCGATGTCCTTGAAGACCTTCTCGACCTGGCCGCCGGTCAGGCCCGCAATGGCTGCGACCTCGTCGGCRCATAGCCCATGATTGACGCCATAGAGGCATAGATCCGTCAGATGGTAAGGCAGCGCGAAGTAGAATTCCTCCTGGCTTTGCGCCATGGAGAATGTATCGGTGGTCGGCGGCCTGCGGCGGATTTCTTCGTCCACACCGAGATACTCGGCCAATTGGTAGACCTGCGTTTTGTACAGGTGCACGATTGGCATGACGTCCGCGATGCCATCGCCTTGCTTGACGAAGAAACCCTGGTCGTATTCGAGCCGGTTCGGCGTTCCRGCAACAGCGTAGCCCAGGCGATCCGCATGATAATATTCGGTCATCTTGCGGATGCGCTGCTTGTAATTGGTCGCGGCGACGATCTGCAGATAGGCCGCCAAGGGCAGCCGAACCGTGCTGACCTTGCCTTCCGGATCCTGGACCGTGAGACGGGTGATGTTGAGGCCTTGGCTCTCCAGAACCGAGGTCAGCACCAGCTTGCATTTCCATCCTTCGTCATACTCCGGAACGAYGGAGCGGATCGCCTCGACCTGCCGGCGATAGGCGCCGATGGYATCGAGCGCCGGGGCGATGTCTTCGACCAGAGTATCGATGCCGAGCTGAGCCGCGATGACGCGTCCGAGTCTCAGCGAGTCTCCCGAGGAGTCGCGCTCCGGCATGAAGAGACCCAGCACCTTATCCTTGCCGAAGGCGCGCACGCATAAGGAGGCTACGACGGAACTGTCGATGCCGCCCGACAGGCCGACCACCACCCCGCGCCGCCGAAGCGTGACCAGAACCTGCTCGCGCGTCGAAGACACGATGCGGTCCGCCTCCGCGGCTGCGTCCAACGCCAGTGCTTCCTTAGTGAATCCCGAGATCACGTCGACTGGCCCTCCAATTGCAGGGTCTCGGCCGTCGAATAGGTTCGCAAAACGGCCTTCTCGATCAGCGGACGGTTGGTCGCGACGTGAGGCTCCACGACGAGGTCGATATGTGTGCCGACAATCGGAATCACCTGCAGGTCGCGAAACACCTGATCCCATCCGATGGCGTGGGACATGCCCGGGCGGGCACAGCGAAACAGCGTCCCTTGGATCGGAAGCGCTGGCTTGGGTTTCTCCAGCCAGCGGAAAAATGCGCGAGCCCGCAAAACCTCCTGCAGTTCCAGCTTGATGCGAAAGCAGGCTCCGTTGAACTGGCCTTCGGTGTAGCGGTCGATCGCACCGGCGAGACGAACTTCGTGACCCATTCTGACCGCGATCTTCGCCAGGGCGCGGCAGGCGACGCGCTGGAACGATATGCGGTTGGACCGGAGCCGGCGCATTGTGCGGGTGACAGTGTCCCACAAGCGGCTTCGCTCGCCCTCGAGGCTTGTATCGAGGATGCCGATGAACTTGRCCGACCGCCCGGTCTTGAGCAGGCGCACCGCTACTTCCAGCGCGACGGCTCCGCCCAGCGAGTGGCCCAGAAGCCTGACATGGCCCGACGGCTGAGCGCGGTTGATTTGTTGGATCGCGGCGTCTGCCATGCTGGCGAGATCGCTCTGTCCGCGCAGGATGGGAGCGAGGCCGGGGTACCTGATTGGAACTACCTTCGCGGTTTTTCCCATGGCGGACGCGAAGGCGGCAAGGCTTGGACCGTAGCCGACGGATCCGGGAAACAGGAAAAGCAGCGGCGGGTTATGCTCGGGAGCGGCTTTGCCGGATGCGGCTGCCTGCGCCGCGACGACAGCCTTCACCATCTCGCCCGCGCTCATCCCGACAGTGAAACTCTCAAGCCCGAGTTCCTGGCCGATGAGATTCTCGATCTCCATCACGCAGTGCAGGAGCTTCAACGAATCTCCTCCGGCCTCGTCCCACCTGCCTACGGCCGCCCTGGTGTTGAGAACCTTGCCCCATGCCTTCTGCACCACCTTACCCGCCGCCGAATCGGCGTCCGAACCTGGCTGATCGGCGACGGTAACCGGCCTCCTGGCGAGGAGATCCATTTTGCCAAGTTTGACGAGGTCGATCTTTCCGCCATCGAGGCAGGGGATTTCGYTCACGCGGTGGAGCCGCAGGGGCCGCAGCGCTGGAGGCAGCGTGTCGGCGATCAGCCGGCGCAGGCCCTCCACAAAATCCGGACCCGCGGCATCGCCCGGAATGGCGAATGCGACAAGTTCGGCTGCCTCCGTCACGATTGCCACAGTGTCCTGAACCGACGGAGCGGATCGCAGCACTCTTTCGAGCTCGGCCGGCTCGATGCGCCGCCCGTTGATCTTTATCTGCCGCCCCTTCCGGCCAATGATCCTCAGCAAACCATCGTCGTCCAAACGCACGAGATCACCGGTCGGAAAAATCCGCTCGCGCGGATTGGCGCTGTCCGCATCGACAGGGATGACGGCRCCATTTTCCCAATGCCCAAGCAGGACATAGGGGCTCTTGATCACGAGCTCTCCCGTTTCACCGGGCGGGACGACGCGTCCCTCCTCATTGACAATCGAGAACGCGATTCCCGGCAAAAGCCGCCCAACGGGCACGTCCGGTTCGGCGTCCGGCGGTTCCGATGGCACAAACCACTGCGATCCCGTGGTCTCCGTGGACGAGTAGCCGATCTGGATGAGGCAATGCGGYGGGACGGCTTTGCGCAGAATGGCGATGTCGGACCACAGCACTTTCTCGCCGCCGACGCGGACGACCCGAAGCGAGCTGAACGTAGCGGCGCTGGYATCCGCCATCAACGCTCGCAGCAAGGCGGGTACGATGTATGTGATTGTCGTGCCCTGGTCCTGCATCCGCGCGCGGACGCCACGCAGCCCGACCGCCTCCAGTTCAACGAGCTGCAACGTGGCCCCGGTGAGGACGGCGGCCAGGATCTCACGGCAGCCAGCTATCGTGGCCAGGCCCGACAAGGGGAGAAAAACATCGTCTGAATTGATGTGACACGCCTCGACATATTGTTGCACGCGCCACAGCAAGCTGCGCTGGCTGTTGACGATGCCCTTTGGCCGCCCTGTGCTGCCTGAGGTATAGAGAACGATGGCCGGCGCATCGACCGAAGGCGGCGGAAGGGGAGTTGCCAACAGCTCGCGATCGGAGGCTGAACTTACGCCGATGTCGATCCATTGGACGTCCATAGGCAGATCGCTTGGCCTGTCACCGATGCCCAGCATCRCCGAGAGCCTGGCCGCCGACACGATCTCCCTGATCCGGGGACCGGGATCTCTCGCATTTAACGGAATCGAGATCCGTCCGGCTGCCATGGTCGCGAGCATGGCGACGACGCTCCAGACGGAACTTGGCTGGCAGATTCCAACCGGCCCGCCTTCGGGAACGGCATTCGCAACGCGCCGGGATAGGATTTCGACGACGGCGCCGAGCGCCGAATAGGAGAGTTCGTCCGCGCCGTCATTGATGGYGATCTTCTGCGGATGTTGCCTGGCGAGGGTTTCCAGCCGAGGACCAATGCCGATATCCGCAAACCCGGTTGGCAAAGGCAGATATGGCCGCAGGGCAGGCCCGCCCCGGTCCAGGGCATAGTCGCGCACCTCTGCCCACCTGGGCGGCTCCGGTGGAGGAGGAGCCTCATCAAGATCCTGATCCGCCGCTTGTGCCTTCACATATGCCGGGAGCATGGCTTGCCTGAGCTAGAGATGAAGTTTGGTTATGGCTCTGCTCAAGAGATGTTTCATCGATCATTCTGATGATGCTTCCGGGGACAAAGAGAGGCGAGGGTGGAAACGGGTGTGAATCGGGTCACAGCTTAACGTTAGGGATATGCCGTGACATCAAATAGGCCTGCTCTTGTCACCGGCGCAGCGGGTTTCATAGGCTTTCATCTATGCCGGAGACTGCTTTCCGACGGTTGGCAAGTTGTCGGCCTCGATTCCATGAATGAATACTACGACATCAACCTGAAGCGGGCCCGGCTCGATCAGTTGGAAGAATTTCCACATTTCCGGTTCGAGCATGTCGACCTCGCCGATCGCGACCGCGTTTCGGCGCTCTTTGCCTCGGTTGGTCCGGAAATCGTCGTCAATCTCGCAGCCCAGGCCGGCGTTCGTCATTCGCTCACCAATCCCTACGCTTACGGCGAAGGTAATCTGAGCGGATTCCTCAATGTCCTGGAAGGATGCCGCCAAGCCTCGGTCGGCCACCTTGTCTATGCGTCCTCGAGCTCGATCTATGGCGGCAGCACGCGAATGCCGTTCTCCGTTCACGATTCTGTCGATCACCCGCTCAGTCTCTACGCTGCCACCAAGAGGGCCAACGAGTTGATGGCCCATACCTACAGTCATCTTCTCCGACTGCCGACGACTGGTTTGCGGTTCTTCACGGTCTACGGGCCGTGGGGCCGCCCGGATATGGCCCTGTTCATCTTCACCAAGGCCATACTTGCGGGTGAGCCTATCGACGTCTTCAACCACGGCAACATGCAGCGAGACTTCACCTATATCGATGACGTCATCGAGGGCTTGATCCGCATCATGCAACTGCCCGCCACGCCCAACAAGGAATGGAGCAGTGYCGCGCCTGATCCCGCGACGAGCAGCGCGCCGTTCAGGATCCACAACATCGGCGGCAGTTCGCCAGTTGAGCTGAATCACTTGATCGAACTGCTGGAAGACGCGCTGGGCAAAAAAGCGAAACGCAACTCCATGCCGCTTCAGCCGGGTGACGTGCCCGCGACCTGCGCCGATGTCAGCTCACTTGAGCAAGCGACTGGCTTCAGGCCGAGAATTCCGATCGAGATCGGGGTCCGGCGTTTCGTGGAATGGTATCGGGATTTTTATCGAGCCTGATCCGGACTGCCCCGGTATCCCGCCGCAGTCGCAGTTGGCGATACCGACCGAAGATACGTCTTCGCAACCATCCAACGTGGCAAGATCATACGGAACGATACGGGGAGGCTCGAGTTTTTGATCCACAAAAAAGGCCAGTGAAATCAATCGCTTTAATATGTCCTCCGGGCCCACCATTATTTATCAATCGCTTATAGGATGCTTCGCCACCCGGTTCGCCGAGGGTTGGCTAACCATCCGTAAGCCATTGATTTACGGCAGTTCGAGCCAGATCAAGGCCCGGCGCCTGGCGATTCTGTGCAACGCTGAACCGCTCCAGGACCGAGCGGACAGGCTCCTGGAATGTTCATAGCCACTCCGCGTCTTACGAGCGGCGATCCTGAAAACGGTTCCAGGCRTGCATGCGATTGGCGATTTGCACCGCGATCGGATGAAACGGAATCGGATTCATGCTGGTGACCGGTAGCGACATCTGCTCGTCGGTGCGGCGGCCTGCCGCCCAGCGGCCGATCTCCTGGCCGAGYGACATCGAAAGCGCCACGCCGCGGCCTGAATATACGCCGCCGAACACAAGGCCAGGAGCCAACCGGTAGAGACGAGGCCTGCGATCGGGCACCACCGCGAAGGTGCCGTGCCAGTATTCCACCATCTCGGGCTCGCCGCCGAAGGCCTGGAATGCCTTGCCGAGCATACGCGAGACCTTGGCGCGGCCGCGGTCGGCTTCATCCAACCAGAATGTATGCGTGCCGCCGCTGACCAGCCGGTTATCGCGGTCGTAATGGAAGTATCGGAGATCCCGGCGCATGTCGGACACGGCCGGGTTGCCGACAAGAATTCTGGCGCGCAATTCATCCGACAGCGGACCGGTCGCAGCCTGGAACACCTTGAAGGGCACCAGCGTCTTCTTCAGGCCCGGCCAGATGTCGCCGGTCAGCGCGTTGGTCGCCAGGATCACCTGCGGCGCGCTGACGCTGCCCGATCCGGTGAAGACGCGCCAGCCGCCTTGCAGGCGTTCCATCCTAGTCGCGCGGGAGTTCTCATGGATGGTCACGCCTTCGCGCTCCAGGGCGGCCGCGAGACCGATCGTCATGGCGAACGGATTGATGTGACCCGAATTGTTGACCATCCAACCGCCGAGATAGGGGCTGCCGATGCGAGCACTGACTTCTGCGCGGTCAAGCCAGGACACGTCTGCGCCGAAGGCTTTCCACTCGTCGTGGAACTGGCGGGCGCGGGCAAGGGTGGCCTCGGTGTGGGCGGGCTGGATCCAGCCTTCCTGCACCTGATGGGCATCGATGTTGAAGCGCTGCATCAGGCCGAAGGCGACGCCGGCGGCGTCCGCCACCATGCGGTTGTAGCGGGAGCCGACGGCCTTGCCGTAGACGGCTTCGAATTCCGAGGGCGATGCCTTCGAGTGATGCGAGATGACGAGGCCGTTGTTGCGGCCGGAAGCAGCCGATCCGATCTCATTGCCTTCCAGCAGTATGACGTCGACGCCGCTGTCGCGCGCGCCGAGCGCCGCGGCCATGCCGGTGAAGCCGCCACCGACGACCAGCACGTCTGTTTGCAGATCGCCTTGGAGCGCCGGCGCCGTCTCGCGCGACTTCGCGGTCTTGCGCCACAGATGCGGCGTCTTCCAGTCGACCTCAAACATGAAGGACAGTCTCGTTGACGCCGCCAAGGTAATGCTCGCTCAGCGCGGAGTGCTCGGCCATTTCCTGTGCCGGCCCGTGAAGCTTCACCTTGCCTGTGTTGAGAAGATAGGCGTAGTCGCCGCATTCCAGTGCGAGCTGGACGTTTTGCTCGACGAGCAGGATAGAGATGCCGTTGCGCGACAGGTCCAGGATGATGCGGAATATCTGATGGACGATCTTAGGCGCGAGGCCAAGGGACGGCTCGTCGAGCATCAGCAGCTTCGGTTCGGCCATCAGCGCGCGGCCGATTGCCAGCATCTGCTGCTGTCCGCCCGACATCCGGCTCGCCACGCTGTTGCGGCGCTCCTTCAGCACCGGGAAGAGATCGAACGCCTCGGCGCGCAGCGCCTCAAAGCTCCTTCCCGCTCGGCGGATGTGAGCGGCGACAAGGTTCTCCTCGACCGTCAGCCGCTGGAAGATCTGGCGGCCTTCCGGGCAATGGGTGATGCCGAGGCGCACGACCTGCTCCGGACGCATACCGGTGATGTCGCGCCCTTCGAAGGTAATCGAACCCGCGGTCGGTCGTGCGACGCCGGAGATGGAGTTGAGCAACGTCGTCTTGCCCGCGCCGTTCGGACCAAGCACGACGACGATCTCGTTTGGATCGACCTCGATATCGATGTTTTCAAGAACGCCGACGCGCCCGTATCCCGAGCTGAGCCCGGCGATCCTGAGCAGCGGCCCGGATGTCGTCGATGTCATTGGCGGTTCCCAGATAGGCGAGTTGGACGTCGGGGCTCGCCTGCACCTCGGCGGGCGTGCCCTGGAACAGAAGCTTGCCGTGATGCATGACGATGATGTTGTCGCAGAGCGACATGACCAGATCCATGTCGTGCTCGACGATAATGGTGATCCGGTCGGGCAGGCGCTGGGCCGCGAGCCTCGCGGTCAGCTCCGCCGTCTCGTGATGGTTGAGGCCGGCGGCCGGCTCGTCGAGCAGCAGCACGCGTGGATCACACACGAGGGCGCGGGCGATTTCCAGCATGCGCTGGCGRCCGTAGGGAAGGCTTCCGGCTTCGGCCTGCGCGTAGCCCTGCAGATCGAAGAGGCGCAGGATCTCCATGCATTTCTCACGGCGTCTTTCGCGTCTGGCTGCGGCATAGGGTGGCCACATCACTTCCTTCAAGGTGCCGCCGACATCGGCCGGGTAGAAGCACACTTCGAGGTTTTCGAGCACCGTCATCTGGTCGAAAAGCCGGATGTTCTGGTAAGTGCGGGCCACGCCGGAATTGGCGATCTGATACTTCTTCAGCGTGTCGAGGCGCTTGCCGTCGAGCGCGATCGATCCCGCCGAGACGCTGTAGGAGCCGGCGGTCATGTTGATGAGCGTCGACTTGCCGGCGCCGTTCGGTCCGATCACGCCGTGGATGAGCCCGGGAGCGAAGGAGGCCGTCACGTCGTCGATGGCGACGACCTGGCCATATTGCTTTCGCAGTCTGTCGAAGGTGAGCGTCATTTGCCGAAGAGCCTCCGGATGAGCTTGTCCGGGCCGAAGCTGCGCGGCACGATTCCCGCCGGTCGCACGATGATCAGGAAGATCATCAACAACCCCAGGAAAAGGATGCGCCATTCCGCGAACTCGCGCAGCACCTCCGGCAAGAGCATCAGGATCGTTGCRCCTGCGACGATGCCCAGAATGTTGCCGATGCCGCCGACCACGATCATCAGCACGATCAGCACCGATTCCTGCAGCGTGAAGCTCTCCGGGCTGACGAAGCGCTGGGAGGCGGCGAAGATCGCTCCCGCGATCGACCCGATCGTCGCAGACGTGGCGAAGGCGGCAAGCTTGGCGTTGGTCGTGTTTATGCCGATGCCGCGCGCGGCGTCCTGATCTTCGCGGATGGCCGCCCAGGCCTTGCCGAGGATGGAGCGCTCCAGCCGCCAGACCAGTGTGCCGACCACGAGCACGGTGATGAGCAATAGCCAGAAGAAATCGATCGGACGGGCGACCTGGATGCCGAGGATCGACGCCTTGTCGAGGCGCGCTATGCCCTTCGGTCCGCCGGTAAGCCAGTCGAGATTGTTGATGATGATGCGGATGATCTCGCCGAAGCCGAGCGTGACGATGGCGAGGTAGTCGCCGCGCAATCTCAGCACCRGTATGCCGAGYAATATGCCGGTGACCGCGCCGAGGYAGGCTGCGACCAGCAGGATGAGCAGGAACGGCCAGTGCAGGTCGAGCTGCGGGCTGGCGAGCAGCGCGTAGCTGTATGCTCCGACCGCATAGAAGGCGACGAAGCCGAGATCGAGCAGTCCCGCATAGCCGATCACGATGTTCAGCCCGATGCCGAGCAGAATGTAGATCAGCAGGCTGTTGATGACACGGACGTAGTAGTTGGGCAGGAAAGGTGTCGCTACGATCAACGCGATCGCGATGGCGAAGAAGAGGAACGAAATGGCCCGTCCTGAACGCGGCTTGGYGGCGGCGAGGGTCTCGGCGACGGACATCAGAACTCCCTCTTGTATACGATGCTTTCCTCGGAAACGGCCTCGCCCAGAATGCCGGCGGGACGGATCAGGAGCACGAGTATGAGGATCGCGAAGGACAGCACGTCGCGGTATTCGGTGCCGAGCACGCCATGGGTGACGATGGGCAGCAGCGCCGTTCCGCCAACCTCGACGAAGGCGAGGATGAAGGCGCCGAGCATGGCGCCTGGAATGGAGCCGATGCCGCCGAGGATCGCCGCGGTAAAGGCCTTCAAGCCGATGACGGCGCCCATGGTCGGCGTCATGATGCCGTAGTAGCTGGCGTAGAGGATGCCGCCGGCCGCGCCGAGCAGCGGCCCGACGAAGAACACCATGGATATCGCGCCGTTGACGTTAATGCCCAGAAGCTGGGCCGTGGGCCGGCTTTCCGAGACGGCGCGCACGATGATGCCGATGCGGCYGCGGTTGACGAGGAAATGCAGGYCGAACATCAGCGCGAAGGCGGCGATCAGGATGCCGATCTGCACCGAGCTGACCGTGCCGCCCATCACCTCGTAGCGGACGGCGGGAAAGAAGCTCGGAAAGGCGACAGGCTGTGGACCGGCAAGAATCTGGATGCCGGTGACCAGCGAGAGCGATACGCCGAGCGAGGAGAGCATCGGCGCGAGACGCGTGGAATTCCTCAGGGGCTTATAGGCAATCCGTTCGATGCCGACACCRATGACACCCACCAGGAAGATGGCGAGGACGAAGGCCGCGGTAAGCGCAATCGCGCCGGCGCCGCCCACGGTGCCGATCAGCATGCTGAGYACCAGGAAAGCCACGTAGGCGCCGAGCATGAACATTTCGCCATGGGCGAAATTGATCATGCGCAGCACGCCGTAGACCATCGTGTAGCCGAGAGCGATCAGCGCGTAGATGGAGCCTATCGTCAGGGCATTGACCGTTTGTTGGATGAGGCTTCCCAGCATGGACCGGCATCCTGTGCAGTAGGTTTCGCGCGGCTGGCGCAGCCGGGGAAAGAACAATCTCTACGGCCGCGCTTCGACGGAGCGCGGCCATAGACAAGCCGGGAGACCGCCGAGGCGACTCCGGCGCATGACTATTTCTGGCCGGCCAGTTTGAAGTCCGAGCCCTCGACCTTGTAAAGGTAAGATKGGGCCACCTTGAGTTCGCCAGTGTCGTCGAACTCCAGTTCGCCTACCGCGGTCTTGACCTTGGCCGCATGCAGCGCGGCGTTCATGTCCTCGCGCGTAAGGCCCTTGGTCGTCTTGAGCACCTGCTCGAGAATTTGGCCCTGCACATAGCCGTAGATCGAATATGGCCCGGCATCCTCACCATACTTGGCCTTATAGAGCTTAGCGAAATCCGCGATCTCGGGGGAAGCATCCATCGGCGGGACCTGGATGGCGACAAGCGTGCCCTGGACGTTGGCCTCGCCGGCCTGCTTGATAAGGTCCGGGGTATAGCCGCCGTCCGGCACCATCAGCGCCGCGGCTATACCCTGTTCGTGCATCTGCTTGGCGAACAGCGCAAGCTGCGGCATCACCGCGCCAAGATAGATCGCGTCCGGTTTTTTGGTCTTGATCTGGGCCAGAACGGCGGTGAAGTCGACGTCGGTCGGCGCAACCGCCAGGGTATCGAGGACCTTGCCGCCGCCCGCTTCGAAGTTCTTGGCGAATATCTCGGAAATTCCCTGTCCGAAGACCTGCTTGTCGTTGACGATGACGGCGGTCTTCGCGCCGAGCTTGCCTAAGGCGTATTCAGCCGGCAATAGGGCGCCGGCCAGGTCGTTGGCGACGGGGCGCACCATGAACTTGTAGCCCTGTTTGGTCAGCGACGGGTTCGAGCCGAAGGTCATGGTCGGCAGCGAGCAGTCCTCGTAGATCGGCAGCGTCGACTGGGCAACGCCGGAATTGAAATTCACAAGACCGAGCACGACCTTGTCGTTGTCGCAGAACTTCTGGGCGACGAGCGTTCCCTCGCGCGGGTCGGCTTTGTCGTCCTGCTGATCGTAGGCGATGGTGACGCCGTTGACGCCGCCATTCGCGTTCAGTTTGTCGACGTAGAGCTTGAAGCCATTGTGCCAGGTATTGCCGAAATACGCCTGCGGGCCGGAAAGCGGCGCGGCCATGCCGACGGTTATCTGCTCCGCCATGGCGGGTGCCGCGAAGACTGAGGTGCCGAGAAGGAGTGCGGCGGTAAGTTTTCTCATGAAGGTTCCCCTTAGCTGCTGTCACGTGAGGGCGGCCGTTCCGGTCTTCTCCCCTCTTTGCCAGYGCATCGAAGCAGACAAAGGAGTGGCAGTCAAGAAAGTGTCGACACTATTGCGTTCAATCTTGTGGTCAGATACCGATTAAGCATCACGGACCTTTCGGCGACGCTTCAAATCGGCGGCATTGTCGGGCGCAAAAACCTTGAGCAGCGCGTCCTTGAGCGCCTGCTGCGTGACGGAGACGGTCATTTCGATATGTTCGCGCAACAGTTTCATGCCTTCCTCGGCATCTCGTTTGACGGCGGCGGCGACGATCCCGGAGTGGAAGGWGACTTGCGCCTTGTCGTGCGAAGGGTGCTCGATCTGGATACGGCGGATGAAGCRGATGCGCGCATTGATGGAAGCGAGCTGCGCGACAAGTTCGGGATTTCCCGAGAGCTCGGCGATGAGCAGATGGAAGCCTTCGTCCTCAGCCAGAATGATGTCGGCCGGCTGGTCTCGATAGCCGTCGACGATCGCCTCCCAATATTCACGCAGCCGATCGATTTCGCGGTCTTCGGCGCGCTCGCACATCAGCTTGAAAGCGGCGCATTCAATGATGGAGCGCAGCTCGTAGAGATCGAGCAAGCCCTCGGTGCTGAGGCTCCTTACGAAGAAGCCGCGATTGGGGGTGAGCGAAACGAAGCCCTCGGAAGCGAGCCGGTTCAACGCCTCGCGGATTGGCGTGCGCGAGACACCCAGGCTGCGCGAAAGCTGGACCTCGTTGATGCGCTCGCCGGGCTTGAGCGTGAACTCCACGAGATGCTTGCGGATCGTGAGATAGGCACGTTCGCTGCTGTCGGCGCTGCGTCGCGTTTCGGCCTCGTTCATGGCGGGCTGGCCGCTGCCGGCGTCGCCCTCAACTCGTTCGGTCATGAAAGTTCCAATCGGATTTGTCTGCAGGTTGTGTCGACACTTTGCGGCTCACACTTCTTTCGCAAGTTCATACGAATGGCAAGCGGCGCTTCGGGGGGAAGGAAATGATCATTGGCATTCTTGGCGTCGGGCATCTGGCCGCTTCCATGCTGACCGGGTTTGTGCGGTCCGGGTTGGATCCAGCGGCAATCATCCTGTCTCCACGCGGCAAGGCCGCGGCCCTTGYGATCCAGCACGGCTTTCGGCTCGCCGCCGACAATCGCGAACTCGTTGAGGTTGCCGATGTCGTCCTCGTCGCCGTGCGGCCCATCCATGYGCCCGAAGCAGTTAGCGGCTTGCCGTGGCGAAAGGGACAGACCGTGATATCGGTTTGCGCCGGCGTGCCGCTGGCCGGTCTGGATGTCGCGCCGGCGCGTATCGTTCGCGCCATGCCGCTCACCGCTTCCGAGATCGCGGCCAGTCCGACGGTCTACTATCCCGACGTGGAGCAGGCGAGGGCGGTGCTGGACCGGTTAGGCCCCCCGATAGCACTCTCCAGCGAGAGGGATTTCGATGTCGCGACGGTCAGTGCCGCGGTCTACGGCTGGGCACAGGATCTCATCCGCAGGACGGCGGAATGGTCGAGCGCCCAGGGCCTCGATCCCACGGCGGCCCGCCGGCTGGCGGCAAGGACCTTCGTGGCGGCCGGGCGACTGATCGCCGAAAAGGGAGACCCGATGGAGCGGATGCTGCTGGAATTGGTGACGCCGGGTGGGATCACCGAGCGGGGAMTGCAGGTTCTCTCGGCGCGCGAGGTGCCGGCGGCCTGGGAGCAGGCCTGCATGGCGGTTCTCGCGAAGCTGACCGGCGGCCCTGCCGATACCTAGAAGCGGCGGTGCGAGGCCGATCATCGTAGCGGCGGCGGCGGGTATTTCTGGCCCCCCGCCGCCTGTTCGCTCGGCGCGATGGTCAATTCCGCGATGTCGACATGGTCAGGCATCCGCAGCGCCGAAACAAGCGCGGCGGCAATGTCGGCCGGGCGCAATGGCCGTTGCTCGCAATACATGCGCTTGCGCAAGCCTTCGCGGTCTCCGTCAAAGGCCTTGAGGTAGAAATCCGTCTCGACGCGTCCAGGCGCGATTTCGGTCAGCCTCACGCCGGTGCCTGCAAGATCGAAGCGCAGGATGCGACCGGCTTGCGACAGGCCGGCCTTTGCCGCGCCATAGGCTGTCGTACCGGCAAAGACGCCGCTGGCTGCCGTGCTGGTCAGGGTGAAGATGTGGCCGCGCTTGCGCGCGATCATACYGGGCAGGAGAAGGCGGATGAGTTGCAGCGGCGCGGTGAGATTCAGTTCCACCACCTCCGCCGTCTCCTCGGCGCTTTGTTCATGCAAGGGGCGCACGGTCGCCAGGCCGCCGGCATTGTTGACCAGCACGTCGATTTCGGCGGCGCCCAGCGCGGACATGATCGCTTCGCCATCGCGAACGTCGGTTGCGATGGGCTTGACCTGCGGCCCAAGCCGCTCCCGCAAGGCAAGCAGCGCGTCCTTGCTACGCGCCAGCGCATGGACCGTCAGCCCTTCCGCCACGAGGCTCTCAACGATCGCCGCGCCAATGCCTTTGGAGGCTCCGGTGACGAGGGCGGTGCGATAGTCCATGCTCGTTCTCCCAAGCTGCTACGATCAAAGCGCGCCGTGTTCGGCGACCGCCCTCAGGATGCCGACCAGCCCGGCGTCCCGCGCTGCCCTGAGTTCCTCGGGGCCGCGGCCATGCGTCGCCGCGCCCGTCGACGCCGAAACCGCCCGGATCGTGTCAGCGTCGAGCCTGGCCTCGAACAGCGTGTCCCAGATGGCCTGATAGGTGGGACCGTATTTGCGCAGGAAGTCCTCGATGCCGTCGGCATTGAGGCTGTTGGAAATGAATGAGCCCTGCAACGTCCATTTCGGTCCCGGTCCGTACATGAATGCCCGATCGATRTCCTCGACCGACGCGACGCCGTCGCGCACCATGGCTATGGCTTCGCGCCACATCGCGCCCATCAGGCGCAAGGCGAGATGRCCTGTCACTTCCCTGTTGAGCGTGACCGGCTTCTTGCCGATGTCTTCGTAGACGGCGCGCGCCCGCGCGATTGCCTGCGGATCGGTCGCCTTGCCGCCGACGATCWCGACGAGCGGCATCAGATGCACCGGGTTGAACGGATGACCAAGCACGATGCGGCCCGGCACGCGGCACTCGGCCTGGATGTCGGAGACGAGCAGCGCGGAGGAGGAGGAAGCGACGATGACCTCGTCGCCGATATGGTTTTCAATCTCGGCAAGCAGTCGCCGTTTGAGCGACAGGTCTTCCGGACCGTTCTCCTGCACGAAGTCGACTTCTTCGAGTGTCTCCGCCATCGTCGGGAAAAGCCTGATCGCCCCGGGCGCGGGCGCGGGGCCCTTCAAGCTGTCCAGGTCTGCCGCGAGCGCCGGCAGGACTTCGTCAAGGACTGCCTCCTGACCCTCGGCCGGATCATATACGCGCACATCATGACCGGCATGGGCAAAGCAAGCTGCCCAGCGCTGCCCGATGATGCCGAACCCGACAATGCCGATGGTCAGTCTGTCCATTTTTCAGGCCCTTCTCCCATCGAGCGCGGCACGAAACGCTTCGTTGAGGTCATTCCATGGGATAAGCAGGTCGAGCCAGGCGCCGATGCGGCCGGCGACGAGGATCGCYTCATTGACAAGGGGGTCGAAAGGCACTGCCTCCTCCATCGCCCTCTCTAGACGAAACAGCAGCGTCGGCGTTTCCACGAGATGGCAGAAGTCTCGCAGCCGCGTCGCCGCCTTGTTCAGCGCAAGTGCCGCCGTCTGGCGCAGCACCGCCTCGTCGACGCTTGCCCGCTCGGATYRGATCCACCAGAGCAGTTCGTGCAGGACGCGCGCCTCYGCCTCCGCCGTGAAGACCGGTCCGGCGGGATGCATGATGGCCCGCGAAGYGGTGATATGGGCTATGTCGTCGGGCATGCGGTCCCAGATCACCTTGCGTCCGGCCACGATGTCGTGTGGAAGCGTCGATGCCGGCGGGGACTCCTCAGTCCCTCCGTCGGCCAGTGCCAGGGTCCCGTCGATGATGCGGCGTCCCTGTTCCCGCTTGAGCACCGCGGCGAGCTCCGCGATGCCCTCGACCGGCGCATCGAGATGGCCGAGCACGGTGATCTCCGCCGTCTCGGCCTGGAGCGGCGCGAAGGTGATTTCCAGGAACTGCCGTACCGGCCAGTAGATGAAGGCTCCCGCCTTGGCGTCGAGCACGTGGGTCGCGCCCTCCACGTCCTCGACGAAGGGGGCGTGCCAGTAGATATGGCTGCCGGCGATCTTGGGCGTGTGCAGTTGCAAACGCAGGGGTAGGGCGGCCAGCAGCGAGCGGCGAGTGCGCAGGGTGTCGCCGTTCAGTTGAATGGGCCAGGCCTTGCCCTCGGCCGAGAAAACGAGCTGCATGTCACTTGCCGGGGTTGAAGAACGAAACCGGCTTCAGGATCTGGTTGCGCATGTCGAGGAGATAGTCCGTCTCGATCACCTTGCGCCGATAGGCTTGCCATTCCGGGTCGGCTTCCATGCGGTCGCGACGCTCCTCACGGTCGGCAAGGGTCTCGTATTTCCACAAGTGCACGGTCCGGGAGAGATCGCCGATATGAGTCTGGAAGAAGCCGAAAGGCTCTCCCAGATAATGCCGCTGCATGGGCAGGCCGACATCCTCATAGAGCTTGAGGAAATGGGGCAGCTTGTTCGGCCGGGCGGTGTAGGTGCGGTGGTCGAAGATCATCTCGGTCACTCCTTCTGGTTCCTGTTCCGGCCCCGTGAGGCCAGAAAAGTCTTGTCCGGCTCGGCTTTGCCGACGCCGCAAGCGCGGGTCGTCTCAACCGCAACTTCGCACCGTCTCCGCGATAAGCCTGGCCGTTAGCGCCGGCGCTTCGATCTGCGGCACATGGCCAACGCCGTCGAGCAGGTGAACGGCGGCGAAGCCGGGCGCGCGGGCGGCATGAGCGGCAGGTGCTACGCGGTCGAGCTTGCCCCACACGAGCCGTGTCGGCACGCCGAGCCCGGCGAGAGCGGGCGTCAGGTCAAAGCCTTGCGTTCCATCGGGGAACAGCGCTTCCGCCATTGAGGCCAGCACATCCCTATTGCCGTTCTTTTCCATCTGCCTCAGCGCCGCTTGCGCGTAGCCGGCCGGCAGGGTTCGAGGATCGCCCACCATGACCGCCAGCCAGCGCTCGAGCGCCTGGACGGTGGTCGAGCGCGCAAGCCCGGCGATGAAGCCGGCATTGATCTCTGGACCGAGACCGCCCGGGGCAAGAAGGGTCACGGAGCGCACGGTGAGACGGCCGATCCGCGTAAGCGCAAGAGCGGCCGCCCCGCCCAGGGAATGGCCGACGAGATGAGCGTCCCTGACGCCCATGGCCTCCAGTTGGTCGGAAAGGGCGAAGGYGATCTCCTCGATGCTCTTGGCCGGCCGCGCGGCCTCCGCGCCGTGGCCGGGCAGGTCGAGGCTGACCGTCGTAACATCTGGTTCGAGCAAAGGCACGACTTGCCGCCAAACGGAACGGTCCGCTCCGAAGCCGTGGATGAGGACCGCCGGCGCCGTTCGGCGCGCTGTCGCCGGCGTGGCGACGTGCGATGCCGGGGACTCGGTCGGCTCCGTCTGGATGCCGCCGGACCGATCCGGACGCCCGGCGAGTGCGGCGTCAATGTCACGCTTCTTGATGCGTCCCCTTGGACCGGTGCCTGAGACGGCCGACAGGTCCAGCCCCGCGGCCGCCGCAAGCCGGCGGGCAAGCGGGCTTGCGATTGCACGGGTGCCGGACTGGCGGGAGGGTGCAGGGGCGTCGGTTGCGGAGAGGGGATCGGCCGTTGCTGTTGTTGTGGCTGGAGCCGCGTGGCCTGCCACCGGTTTTTCGTCGGCGATGGTGCCGAGCACGGCGCCCACCGGCGCTTCCTGCCCTTCGGTGAAGTAGATATCGGCCAGCCAGCCATCTCGATCCGCCTCGATTTCGGTCGCCGCCTTGGCCGTCTCGACGGTGACGATGAGATCGCCGGCCTTGACCGGGTCGCCGGATTTGGCCGCCCAGGCAATCACCAGCACGGCTTCCATATACTCGCCGCCGGCGCTGTCGATGCTGATCGGATGGGTTGCCATCTGCCGCCTCCGTCACTTCAAGGTCTTCAACGCGGCAGCGCGGATCTTCTCGGCGCTCGGCAGCATCGCCGTTTCGAGAGGCTCGGAATAGGGGATCGGCATGTCCGGCAGCGTCACGCGCGCGACCGGAGCGTCGAGGTCGTCGAAGGCATGGTCCATGATCGTTGCCGAAAGTTCGGCGGCGTAGCCGCAGAAGCGCCAGCCCTCGTTGACCACCACCGCGTGGTGCGTCTTCGCGATCGAGGCGACGATGGCGTCGAGGTCAAGGGGGCGCAGCGACCGGAGATCGATGATTTCCGCCGAAACGCCGTCCGCGGCCAGCAGATCGGCCGCCTTTGTCGCTTCAACCACCATCTTGGAAGTGGCGAAGATCGAGATGTCGCGGCCCTCGCGCACGGTTGCCGCCTTGCCAAGCGGCACGATCACGTCGCCTTCCGGAACCTCGCCGCGAATGTTGTAGAGCAGCTTGTGCTCGAGGAAGACGACCGGCTGGCTGTCGCGGATGGCGGCCTTCAGCATRCCCTTGGCGTCGGCCGGCGTCGAAGGCGCTACGACCTTGATGCCGGGTACGTGGGCAAGCATGGAATCCAGCGCCTTGGAATGTTGCGCGCCCGCGCCCGCTCCGCCGCCGCCCTGGGTGCGCACGACGAATGGCATCTTCACCTGACCGTTCCAGACATAGTTGTAGATCGATGCCTGGTTGACCAAAGCATCGAGCGACAGCGGTATGAAGTCGGCATACATGATTTCCAGCACCGGCCGGGTGCCGGTCATGGCTGCGGTCACCGCCATCGCGGTCAGGGCCTGTTCCGAGATCGGCGTGTCGCGCACCCGCCTTTCGCCGAATTCCTCCATCAGCCCCTTCGTCACCTTGAACACGCCGCCGTAGCGGCCGATGTCCTCGCCGAAGAGGAAGACGGAAGGATCGGCCTGCATCTCCTCGCGCAGCGCGGCGTTGAGCGCCTCGGCGTATCGCATCATCRCCATGTCAGTGCGTCTCGCTGTAGGGATTGCAGGCTTCGTCCACCAGGAACTCCGGCATCGGGTCAGAAAGGGCGACCTCGAACGCTTCGTCCGTCTCGGCCTTGGCCGCGGCCTCGATATCGGCGAGCCGTGCCTCGCCGACATCGCCCAGCAAAGCCTTGCGGGAGATGATCAGCGGGTCGCGCGCTTTCCAGGCAGCGATATCGTCGGGCCTTTGGTAGCCGCCCATATCGGATGTCGAGAAACCCTCGACGCGGTAGGTCTTGCATTCGACCATGCCGGGACCTTCGCCACGTCTCGCTCTTTCTGCCATCGCCGACACGGCGCGATAAACGGCGACCGCGTCGTTGCCGTCGACGATCTTGGCCGGCATCGCGTAGCCGGCGGCGCGGATCGATAGATCCGCGACCGGCGACTGGACATCGGAAGGAACGGTCAGGCCGAACTGGTTGWGCTCGAGCACGAACACGACCGGCAACTTCCAGAGCCCGGCCATGTTCATCGCCTCATGGCAGATGCCCGTCTGCGCGGCGCCGTCGCCGAAGACGCACATGGCGACATTGCCCGTGCCGAGGATCTGCATCGACAGCGCCATGCCGGCAGCGGCGGGGATACCGGCTCCGACGATCGCGTTGCCGCCAATCACGCCCTTTTCGGCATCGGCCACCAGCATATGGCCGGCACGTCCGCCGCAGGCGCCCGTTGCCCTGCCGAATATCTCGGCCACGACTGGGCGCATGGCCATGCCCTTGCCGATGTAGACGGCATGGCCGCGATGGGTGGTGGCAACCTTGTCGCCGGCTTCCAGGGCGGCCGTGGCCGCAACGCCCACAGCCTCCTGGCCGTCGCATCGATGGATAGGGCCACGCGTGCGCCCTTCCTTATGAAGCGCCCCCAGCCTCTCCTCGAGGTGCCGCACCAGCAGCATCCGACGATAAATCTCCAAATGCTGTTCGACGGACGGAGTGTTCTTCAYGGGCTATCCCCAGTTGTGCGCCGAATTAAATACAAAAGTGTCGACACTTTGCAAGCGCTTCTGCAGGGCGGTGCGAAACAAGTTCGAAAAAGGGGAGGATTCAGGCGGCTGGCGGGATGGAACGAAGGGCGGAGAGCATCTCGTCGAGGTCGGCGCAAGGGAGGCAGCCGAGGTCGGCGATATCCTTGGTCACATCGACCGGCAGGCCTGAATTCGAATCCTTCGGCACCTCGTTCAGTCGTCCGCCGATCAGCACGGGCAAGGAAAGTCCGCGCACCGCCATCGCGGCCTTCACAGCCTGCGCGTAGCGCAGCGCGACGCCATTGTAGGTGCTGACCGCGATGGCGTCCGCGCCGGTTTCGGCGGCACGGGCGACGAGCGCTTCCGGGTCGACGGCGACGCCGGCATCGACGATGGCGATGCCGAGACCTTCGAGCGCCTGTTCGACGAGATATTTGCCGTGCTCGTGAACATCCGTGGTGCCGATGCAGATAGTGAGATTTCTCGCCACCTCCATCCGCTTCTGGGCCGCCGCCCAGCTTGCCGCCTTGTGGTTGAGCTCTCGCGCCCATTCGGCGTGGATCAGCGGCACACGCCCGCGCGGACCTGTCGCACCTGGGCCGAAAAGGGCTTCCAGGCGCTTCGGACCGATGCGGCGGATGGCCAGCATCAGCGCAGCAGGGTCATCCACATCGACCCCTCGCTCGGCGAGACCGGCGAGAGCGGCATCGGCAAAGCGTCGACCGCCTTCGACGAGCATGTCGGCCATCGCCTCGGTCTTGGACCAGTCGAAGACCGGGTCGTAGAAAGGCGCGTGCAGCGTCAGCCTGTGGGCGAATGTCTGCGCGTCGATGATCTCGTCGACGTCGGGAATACGCTGGTTCTCCGTCACCGGCACGGGAYTGATCGCATGGCCCGAAGGCCAGCGCCCCATGGCGAGTATGTCGGCCATCAGGTAGCTCGCCAGGCTGGCGTAATTGCCTGCGGGGGTCGACTGGTAGGAGACGGTGTTGCCGAAGATCATGGTGCCCGGCGTGTCGGTGACCCGCACGAGCGCCGCGTGGAAGGCGGTGCGCGAAAGCGGGTCGCTGAAGTGATGGCCGTAGCAATGGGCAAGGTGCGCGCCGATCAGCGTCTCGACGATATGCTTCTCCACCAGCACCATGCCGAGCGCGCAGGCCATGTCGATGAAAAGCCCGGCGAATCCGTCGTCGAGATTCGAATGGACCAGGATCTCCGCATCCTGCGCCGCGATCAGCCCGAGCGCGGTCACGGTCGCCTCGGTTGTCGCCACGTCGTCGTCCCAGTAGGGCAGGCGGAAGGTGAAATACTGTCCGAGATTGCCGATAGYCGTTGCTCCGGCCGCGATCGCTGCACGCGTGTTTTCGACGGCGCCCGGCAGGCCGAGCATGAAGTCTCCGAAATGCGCGGCCGCGGAGGCAGCATTGGTGATGCGCGCGAAATCCTCCGGACCGGTCAGCACGATGCCTGTGCCGCGCGCGGCCTTGGCGCGCATGGCCTGCGGATAACCCATCGACCAGTCCAGCGTGATGCCGAAACGATCGACCGTGACCCCTGCCTTGCGGCATTGCTCATGCACTTCRCCGATCGCCGCGATGGTGCGGTCGACGCTGCGGAAGCCGATGTGGGCATGCTGCATGACGCGACTTTCCGCCACCGCCTTGCGTTTCCACGCGGCTTCGGAAGGCATTCCCGTTTCGATGAGGAAACGGCAACTCCCAAGCCGCCAGTCGCGCGCCATGGTTCGCCCCTCGGCGAGCAGGTCCCGGCCCGGCTTGAGACGCGGATCGTTGAGGACGGGGACGATGTCGGCGGTCATGATGTCTGCTGTTCGGCTTCGGTGATGAAACGGTGGATGACGGCGGCAATGCCTCCCGGCCTGGCGAGGGGATGGAAATGCGCGCCGTCGACGGATGTGTATCGGGCGCCCGGTATTGCGGCGGCAATGGCTCGCGTCAGTTCAGGCGGAGTCAGCACGTCGCCCGTGGCGGCGATCACCTGCACCGGAACGRCAATCCCCGCGAGGTCATCGAGGCAATCGTGATCGAGCAGCATGCGCAGGCGCGACGCGGCGACGTTCAATGGGGCAAGGGTCCGCGAGGCGGTGGCGACCGCCGCCTCGAGTTCGGCGGCATGCATGGCTAGGTAGGAAGCCTCGTGGCAGAGCACATGGGTAAGGCGCTGATAGGTCTCAGCCATGCCTGCCTCGAGCAGTTCGGCACGCGCGGTGAAGACGGTGCGGAAGCGTGTGTCGGCCCGCGCCCAGGAACTGCTGATCGTGTAGCTCAGCCCGAGATCCGCATGGTCGAGGGCAAGTCTCTGGGCGATGGCGCCGCCTGTGGAATGCCCGACGATATGGGCCGGCCCGCCCGTCTGCGCCAGCAGGCCCGCGACATCGCCGGCGATGAGCGGAACGGAGTAGGGGCCGTCGGGGCGGTCGCTGCGGCCGGCGCCGCGATGATCGATGACTATGAGGCGATAGTCGGCCTCAAGCAGGCGCACGACGCCGGACCAGAATCGTCCGTCGCCGCCGAGTCCCGGGATGAGGACGAGGCGCGGCCCCTTCGCCCCGAACGTTTCGTAGTGGATGCGGCAGCCATCGGCGGCGACGAAGAAGGCCATCAGCGGCGGCCTCCCTTCTCGGGCGGGTCGATGTCGAGCAGATCGCGCAGCGCGGCGACRAGACTCAGCGCGGTCAGTGCCGAAGTCTTCGGATTGACGGGCGAGGGCGCGTTGACCATGTTGAAGAAGGCGGTGCCGGCAGCGCTCTCGGCCTCGATCTCATGGCTGTTGCCGATCGCCTTCGGGTCGGCGATCACCCRCACGGTGACCTTTTCGTCCCCTACGGCCAGCGCCACGGCGAAGGCCGCGTTGAGGTTCTTCGGATAGGCGGATGCCGCGTCCGCGGGGGTGCCCTCGAAGAGCGTCACGGCATCGCGCTCGGCCGATAGACCAAGCGCGGCGATCTCGGCTTCCCAGGCCGCCGGCGGCTTGCGCGAGGTATAGCGCACCCGCGCGTCGGGAAGGGCCGCTATGGCGCGCAGATAATCGAGGCCGCCCAGCGCTCCCGCCGGCAGGATAAAGCGCGCGCCGCCGCTGCGGCCGGCGGCGGTGATCCGGGCGTGAAGCGTGGCATCGGCAAGCGCGCCGACCGATGCCACGACGGTTGGTATTCCGGCCTCCAGCAAGGCAGGTATGTGGGTCGCCACTGCCCCCTGGCCCGCTGCTTCGACCACAGCCCGCGGCTTTGCCTCGATCAGCCGCTCGACCCTGGTGACCGCACTGACATTCGCCGGCAGTTCGGGACTGGCGCCTTCGCGCAGCAACACCAGCCAATCGACCGCGTCCGGCGGAAAGGCCGAGACGATGTCACGCGCGATCGCGCCRTAGCCGATGAGGCCGAGCGTCGTCATCCGGTGTCTTCAGGAGCCGCGGCTCACGGGATCAAACTTGTCGGTGAGATCGACGCCGAAGACGGTCCTGCGCTCGATCTCCAGCACGTTTTCCGGGCGTGGGAAGTTGGAGGGCACGCGGTCGCCCGGCCTGCGTGGCTTGCCGATGAGACGAAAAAAGTCTTCGAGCCCATTGGGCACGATCAGCCAGAGCCAGCGAAGCTGCGTTTCGCCATCGTTGATGAACATGTGCCTGACATTCTTCGGCAGGAACACCACGCTGTCGGGGCCCAGGGGATATTCCTTGCCGTCGACGACGGCACGGCCGTGGCCTTCGATGATATAGACGGCCTCCTCATTACGCTCATGCGTGTGCTCGCGCACATAGCCGCCAGGCGCCACCGATTGTGTGCCAAGCGCGAACGGGTGCTCCATGCCGACGATATGAGGCGCCAGCGCCACGTCGATATGGCCGTTCGCCGGCACCGGCTGCCAGTAGCTTTCACGCGTTTCGAGCCCGGAGATATGAATGCCGGATGGAGCTGGCGGAAGGTGAGTATCATCCATGGCTCTGCCTCTCGAAAAGCGCTTGAGATTATCGTGCGGGTGCATGCCGCTCACCAACGGAGCGTATAATGCAAAAAGTGTCGACACAATAGTAGACAGATTTAATTTCCCGCACCTATAGTGACGCCGCGACGACAGTCTGGGGGACCGCCAATGGGCGAATTCGATGTTCTGGTTATCGGTTCCGGTTCGGCGGCCTGCTCGGCGGCATTGAGGGCGGCCAAGGGCGGCCTCAATGTGCTGGTTATCGAAAAGAGCGAATGGCTTGGTGGCACCTCGGCCATGTCCGGCGCGGGGGTCTGGATACCCGCCAACCATCTGGCAGCGGCTGCCGGCGTCGCCGACAGCCGGGACGATGYGCTGACCTATCTGCGCGCGGTGTCTCCGCGGGATTGGGCGCGGAAGGAAGATGCGCTCTGGAGCGCCTTCGTCAGGGCGGCTCCCGATATGCTGCGTTTCCTTTCTGGCAACACGCCTCTCGACTTCCGCCTGGTCAACGAGCCGGATCCCTTCGCCGAGGCGCCCGGCGGCAAGCTTTTCGGCCGCATGCTCTCGCCGAGGCCGCTCAGCCGCCGCATCCTGGGCAAGTTTGCGCCGCGCCTGCGCCGCTCCACCCTGCCGCACAGCTTCAGCTACCAGGAAATCGTCGATCTCGACCTCTATCACCACCCTATCCGCGCCGGCCTCAGGCTCTGGCCGAAGCTGCTTTGGCGGCGGCTGACGAATGCCGGCGGGCAGGGCACGGCCCTCATGACCGGGCTCATCAAGGGCTGCCTGGATGCGGGGGTCGCCTTCCAGTTGGAAACGCGCGCCGTGGGCCTGCTTCAGGATTCGGACTCGCGCGTGATCGGCGCCGAAGTGGAGCGCGAGGGCCGGCGGACGAAACTTCTTGCTCGGCGCGGCGTGATCATCGCGACGGGAGGATTCGAATGGGATGCCGAGATGCGGGCGCGGCATTTTCCCGGCGCGCTCGATCGTATCGGCAGCCCTCCCACCAATGAGGGCGACGGCCAAAAGCTTGCCGCTTCCGTCGGGGCGGAGCTGGACCGCATGGACCAGGCGAACGTCTATCCCTGCCTGCCGACGCTCTACCAGGGCAAGCCGCATGGCCTGCCCATGACCTTTCAGGCCGAGCCGCATTCGATCGTCGTCAACCGCGACGGCAGACGCTTTGTCAGCGAGAACGATTTCAACATCGGTGAGGCGATCGACGCGCGCGGAGCGGACGGCGCCCCGGTGAACCTGCCCTGCTATCTCGTCGGCGATCATCGCTTCCTGAGGACGTCTCTGCCCTTCCGCTGGTATGCGTCCTACGAACGCCAGTGGATCAAGAAGTCGGACACGATCGGCGGCCTCGCCGCAAAGCTGGGATTACCGGCGTCGGCTCTCGAAGCGACGATCGCCCGATGGAACGGCTTTTGCTCCAAGGGGCGCGACGAGGATTTCCGCCGCGGTGAGAACGGYTGGGAGGATTACAAGGCGCATGGCCCTGAAAATCGGCTGAAGCCGATCGACAAGCCGCCCTATGTCGGCATGACGCTCAATCGTTCGATCCTGGGCACCAAGGGCGGCGCCCGCACCAACGAGCGGGCGCAGGTGCTGAGGCCGGACGGTTCGATCATCCCCGGCCTGTACGCGGCCGGCCTTGCCATGGCCAACCCGATCGGCACCCGCGCGGTTGGAGCCGGCACGACGCTTGRCCCCAATCTGACCTGGGGTTTCATCGCCGCCGAAACCATCCTTCACCAGAACCGGTGAGTTCTCCGGGGTGAATGCGCATCGTCACTCGAACGTCCTCGAGGTCGAGGATCACCGTGTCGGCGCCACTGCTGTCGGCCTAGCAAATTTCTCCGGCCGTGATCCGGCGCAGACAGCGGCGGGACGGGCGTGACGAAGCTCACCATCGCACCGTGGCCTTCACCGTCACCTGTCCGTCCGACGAGCGAACTTCCATTTCCATCTCGCCTTTTCCGCGGGCCGTTCCGCTGAGCAGCAGGGTCTGCGGGCCGATCGCCGGGCGGACTCCGCGAAACGAGAATTGGCGCGGCGCGAGTCCGGCGACGACAGCAGCGAAGTTCATGAGCAGCGTCGCTTGCAGCGGGGCGTGGATGACGAGCCCGGGATAGTGCTCGACGCCCGTGGCGTAAGGCGCATCGTAGTGGATGCGATGCCCGTTGAACGTCAGCGCGGAATAACGGAAAAGCAGCACCGGATCGACGTCGACTGTCCGCTCGTGCGACGTGGCCGACCTGGGGCCGGCGGGCTGAGCCGGGGCCTGTGGCGCGCCAGTCTCCGGCTCGCGATAGACGATGATCTGGTCCTCTTCGACCACCGGACCGGCGGCGTTGGCGATCTCGTGGCGCACCGTGACAAAAGCGAGCCTGCCCGAACGGCCCTGTTTTTCCTCGATCGCGCGCACCATCGAGCGGCGGCGGATCGCGTCACCGGGGCGGATCGGCGCCAGGAATCGCACGTCGCTGCCTGCCCACATGCGGCGCGGAAGCGGCACGGGCGGYAAGAATCCACCTTTGGCCGGGTGCCCGTCTGGACCCAGTTCGCGCGCGTCCGCGATGTYGGGGGTCAGGCACCAGTGCAGGCCGGGGGGAGTCTCGTCGAGCCGCGCCGCATGCGCTCCGAGTGTGGCTTCGAAGCTGGCGATGACGCGCGGGGTGACGATGTCCTCGGCCTCCCACGACCGTCCGATCCATTCCTGCAATACGATGTTGTCCGATCCCAAGGCTCCGACTCCGCTTCAAGTCTCGAATTCCGCGCGGATGCGATCGGTATCGGCTCCGAGCCCCGGAACGGTCGGCGGCGTCTCGAACGCAGCGGACCGCACCGAGGGTTTCGGGACCGTGACCCTCTTGCCGCCGGGCAGCGCGACCTCGATCCGGCGCAGCGCTTTGTGCAGCGGAAGATCGCGCACCTCGCTCACCCGTCCCCAGGCGTTCTGGGCCTGATCGAGCCGCCCGATCGCTTCGTTGGAATCGATCGCCGCGAAAATCGGCTCGACTTCGGCATCGAGCGCTTCGCGGTTGGCGACGCGCTGGGCGTTGGTCGCGAAGCGTTCGTCATTGGCGAGATCCGGCCGCCGCAGGACCGCCGAGCAAAAGCGCTTCCATTCGCTGTTTTGCTGGACGGAGACGACCACGGCCGCGCCATCGCAGCAGGCATAGGGCCGGTAGGGATAAATCGAGGCGTGCGCCAAGCCGTAACGGCCCGTCTCGCGGCCGGTATGCTCGTAGTACAGCAGCGGCACCGCCATCCAGTCGGCCATGCCGTCAAACATGGCTATTTCGATCGCCCGGCCTCGGCCGGTCCTGCCGCGCGCCAGCAACGCCTCGAGGATCGCCGCATGCGCGTTCATTCCTGTTGCGATGTCGGCAGCCGACACGCCGATCTTGCAAGGCGTATCGGCGGTGCCGGTCACTGCGCAGATACCGCTTTCCGCCTGCACCAGCATGTCGTAGGCCCGCATTGATGCGTAGGGTGTGTCCTGCCCGTAGCCGACGATGTTGACGGCAATCAGCCGGGGAAATTTCTCGCCAATCACGGTGGCGGAAAGGCCTAACCTGTCGATCGCGCCCGGTGCAAGGTTCTGCACGAGGACATCCGCCTGGGCGACCATCCGATGCAGCAGAGCGAGGTCTTTCTCGGCCTTGAGGTCGAGCGCCACGCTCTGCTTGCCGCGGTTCAGCCAGACAAAATAGGCCGACATGCCTTCGACGGTGGAATCGTAGTGGCGCGCGGTCTCACCTTCGGGGCGTTCGATCTTCACGACGCGAGCACCTGCATCGGCGAGGCGGACCGTGCACAAGGGAGCAGCGACCGCCTGCTCGATCGAAACGACGAACAGGCCCTCCAGCGGGCGGGCGGCGTCAGACATTGCGCTGCACCCCAGAACGGGCGAGCACGCCTGGCTTCAGCCTCTCGTTCTTGCCGTAATCTTCAGCCGGGTGGAAGAACAGGCGCGGCGTGTCRTCGATGTCCTCGAGCCTTTTGCGATAGGTCTCCAGATAGGCCTTGCGGCCGTCGTCGCCGACGCGGCCGGGCATGTAGGCGACGAAGGGCGGCAACACATCGAAGCCCGCATAGCGCAGCAGGCCGTTATGGATCGGCCACAACACCGTGAGGATGTCGCCGTCGATGCCGTCGGGCGCATAGGTGTCGGCCGAGGTGCCCGTGGTGGCGGCCACCATGGCGAGCTTTCCCTTGAACATGCCGGTGTCGTATTTGCGGCCCGGCAGATAGGCAAAGCCGCGCGCGAAGACCCGGTCGGCCCAACCCTTGAGCATCGCCGGCATTCCGAACCACCAGACGGGAAACTGCAAGATCACGAAGTCCGCCCGTTTCAGCTTCTCGATCTCGGCATTGATGTTGGCCGCCAGCCGACCCGTCTCATAGGCGGCGGTCTGCTCGCGCTGCAGGCTGAAGAAATCCGGATCGTTGCGCTCGCCAGTCATGTCGCCTTGCCCGGCGACCGGATTGAAGCCGATCGCATAAAGGTCGCTGACCACCACGCTGTGGCCGACCCGCGTCAGGGTCTCGAAGGCGAGGTCCTTCATGGCGCCGTTGAAGGACTTCGGTTCCGGATGCGCGTAGACGATGAGGACGTTCACAACGACCACTCCTAATAAGAACGCGGCAGGCCGAGCACGTGCTCGGCCAGGAACGACAGGATGAGGTTGGTGGAAATCGGCGCGACCTGGTAGAGGCGCGTCTCGCGGAACTTGCGCTCGACGTCATATTCCTCGGCGAAGCCGAAGCCGCCATGCGTCTGGATGCAGGCGTTGGCGGCCTCGTTCGAGGCATCAGCCGYCAGCATCTTGGCCATGTTCGCCTCGGCGCCGGGGTTCTTGYCGGCTTCGTAAAGGGCGAGCGCCTCGCGCACCATCAGCTCGGCCGCGCGCATGTTGGCGTAGGCCCTGGCGATCGGAAACTGGATTCCCTGGTTCTGGCCGATCGCCCGACCGAACACATGGCGCTCCCTGGCGTAAGCGCTTGCCTTGTCGATGAACCATTTGGCATCGCCGACGCATTCGGAAGCGATCAGGATCCGCTCGGCATTCATGCCGGAGAGGATGTAGCGGAAGCCTTTTCCCTCCTCGCCGATCAGGTTTTCGGCGGGCACGCGCAAATCATCGAAGAATATCTCCGTGGTGGCATGGTTCATCATGGTGCGAATAGGCCGGATGGTGAGGCCGTTGCCGATGGCCTCGCGCATCTCGACGATGATGACGGAAAGGCCGTCGGTCTTCTTCATGCCGTCCGCCAGCGGCGTGGTGCGCGCCAGARGCAGCATCAGGTCCGAATGCTCGGCGCGGCTGGTCCAGATCTTCTGGCCTTTGACCACGAAATGGTCGCTGTCGAGCCGGGCGGTGGTCTTCAGCGCGCCGGTGTCGGTGCCGCTGGTCGGCTCGGTGGCGCCGAAAGCCTGCAGGCGCAACTCGCCGGTGGCGATCTTCGGCAGATAGCGCTGCTTCTGCGCTGCCGAGCCGTGGCGAAGCAACGTGCCCATCGTGTACATCTGCGCATGGCAGGCGCCGCCGTTGCAGCCGGCGCGCTGGATCTCCTCCAGCACCGCGGCAGCGGCCGAAAGCGGCAGGCCGGAGCCGCCATACTCCTCGGGGATAAGGATCGAGAGCCAGCCGGCTTCCGTCAGGGCTTCGACGAATTCGCGAGGGTAGGCCATATCCCTATCGAGGGCGCGCCAATACTCGCCGGGAAAACGGGCGCAGAGTTTGGCGACGGCTTCGCGAATATCCTGATAGTGTTCCATGGATTGCCGGGCCTTTCGTCTCGCTCCGGCGGCCAGTATCACGCCGGCACATCTCGACAGCAACGCAAGGCAGGTGTGATCAGCTATGCCGAAATTGAAACCCTTACGGCGCCGAACCGAGAAGCTGGCCGACCCATACGGCCCGCTCGACAAGATCGCGGGCGGTATCCTCGATCGCCTGGCCGGCAAAGCGCGCCAGCCGCGAGGCCGGCCGGTCGGCCGGATAGGCAAGGATGAGGCGACGCACGGGCACGGGATCGATCAGCGGCGCGGCGGTGAGCAGGCCGGCGGCGACATCGGCATGGATGGGCGCGAGCGGCAGGATCGTCCAGCCATGGCCATTGCGCACGAGGTCCTTCAGCACCGAATAGGTATCCGCCTCGATGYCGACATCGAGCGTGATGCCGGTCTCCGCGGCGCAGCGTTCGACGATGATGCGCAGCCCGTGCTTGACGCTGGGCAGCAACAGCCTTTTGCCGGCGAGCGAGGCGAACGGCACGGCGCGCACGGTCGAGAAGCCGGCATCGGGGGGGCCGATCAGGAACAGGTTCTCCAGGAGCAGCGGGCGGGTGCGAAGCGATCTCGCCATGCGCGGATCGTAGAGCACCGCGACGTCTATTTCGCCCCGATGCAGCCAGTCGAGCAAATAGCCGGTATAGGCGCTGACAAGCCTGAGCTTCGCCTTGGGATGGGCCTTGCCGAAAGCCGCCGCCAGCGGCAGCGAGATGATGTCGGCCACCGTGGGCGGCAAGCCGATGGCGATCTCGCCCGTCAGCGGCGCATCGGCGGGCGTGGCGGTCGCGCGGATCTCGTCGATCTCGGCCAGCACCCGCACGGCGTGGGCCARCACTTGCTTGCCCTGTTCGGACAGCACCATGCCGCGCCCATGACGCAGGAACAGGGCAAAGCCCAGTTCCTCCTCCAGCATGCGCACCTGGCGGCTCAGCGCCGGCTGCGCGATATGCAGCCGGTCTGCGGCCTTGCTGAGGCTGCCGAGCTCGGCGACGTGGATCAGGGTGCGCAGCTGTGACAGCTCCATAAGCTATCGAATATCATTATATCTGATCACAAGAAAGGGACGAAGATTGTATCGGATGGTTGACGTAGTCTTATGCCAAATCCAATCCTCGGGGGTCCAAGGTGACGGCGAGCAGCCTACATGCGAAACACCCGGAAGCGGCTGCCTCTGCGGCTCTTCCGGCGGCATCTGAAACGCAGTGGCCGGATCAGGTCTATGACGTRCTGAAGGCCGCCGGCATCAGCCAGATGTCCTATGTGCCGGACGCTGGCCATACCACGTTGATCCGCCGCTTCGGCGCCGATCCCGAAGTCGTCACCAATGTGCTGACAACCGAGGAGGAGGGCATAGCCATTGCTGCCGGCTCCTGGCTCGGCGGCAAGCGCAGCGTCGTGCTGATGCAATCCTCCGGCGTCGGCAATTGCATCAACATGCTGTCGCTACCGGTGCAGGCGCGCCTTCCCTTACTCGTCCTGGTGACGATGCGCGGCGAGTGGGCCGAGTTCAATCCATGGCAGGTGCCGATGGGACAGGCGACCGAAGCTTCACTGAAAGCGATCGGCCTCAGCGTGCTGCGGGCAGAGACCGGCCCCGACCTGGTGGACACCGTGGCGCAGGCGGCCGCGATGGCCTTCGACGCCGACCAGCAGATCGCCGTGCTCATCGGGCAGCGCCTGCTTGGCAAGAAGAAGTGGTGAACGACATGGCATTGCCGACGATGGATCGCCGCGCGGCGGTGAAGAAGCTGCTCGACACGCGCGATGACGCCCTGGTGGTGACCGGGCTCGGATCGCCGAGCTATGACGTGCATGCCGCCGGCGACAGGGACGACAATTACTATCTTTGGGGCGCAATGGGCGGCGCGGCATTGGTCGGCCTCGGGCTTGCACAGGCGCAGCCGCAGAGGCGGGTGATGGTCATCACCGGCGACGGCGAGCAACTCATGGCCTTCGGATCGCTGGCGACGATCTCGGTGGCGCGGCCGAAAAATCTCGACCTGATCATTCTGGACAACCAGCATTTCGGCGAGACCGGCATGCAGTCCAGCCATACCGGCCGCGGCATCCGCTTCGACAAGGTCGCCGCCGCCYGCGGTTTCGCGGCGGTCGCCGAACTGCGCTCGTTGGAGGAGGTCGACGCGCTGTGCGAAAAGCTGCGCCGTCCTGCGGAAGGGCCTCGCTTGTTCGTGCTGAAGATCACGGCAGAGAACCTGCCGCGCTCTCTGCCGCCGCGCGATGCCGTAGCGGTCAAGAACCGCTTTCGCGCCCATCTGGGCTTTGCCACCTGTTGAGGGCCGACATGCCGCTGGTCAGCTTCCAGAACACGGTCGGTGGTCGGCTGCAATCGAGCGCCGACACGTTCGAGAGCTATGACCCCTTCACCGGCAAGCCGTGGGCGTTGATTCCGCGCGGCGGCAAGGCCGAAGTGGACGCGGCCGTGGCGTCCGCCAAGGCGGCTTTCCGCTCGAAGGACTGGGCAGGCATCACGCCGACCGCGCGCGGCAAGCTCCTGGTGCGGCTCGCCGAACTGATTGCCGAGAATGCCGAGCGCATCGCCGCGATCGAGACGCGCGACAACGGCAAGCTGATCACCGAGATGACGGCGCAGCTGCGTTACATCCCCGAATGGTACCGCTATTTCGGCGGCCTCGCCGACAAGATCGAAGGAGCGGTGCTGCCGATCGACAAGGCCGGCATGTTCGCCTTCACCCGCCACGAGCCGCTCGGCGTCATCGCCGCGATCGTGCCCTGGAACTCGCCGCTGCTGCTGCTCACCTGGAAGCTTGCGCCGCTGCTGGCGGCCGGCAACACCGTCGTCATCAAGCCGTCGGAACACGCCTCGGCCTCGACGCTGGAATTCGTCAAGCTGTTCGCGCAAGCGGGCTTTCCGCCGGGCGTCGTCAACACCGTCACCGGCATGCCGCAGGATGTCGGCGTGCCGCTCGTCTCCCATCCCGACGTCGCCAAAATCGCCTTCACGGGCKGCGAGCCGGGCGGGCTTGCCGTCTACCGCGCGGCCGCCGAGGGGTTGAAGACGGTCACGCTCGAGCTCGGCGGCAAGTCGGCCAACATCGTCTTCGACGACGCCAATCTGGAAAGCGCCGTCAACGGCGCGATCTCCGGCATTTTCGCGGCCAGCGGCCAGACCTGCATCGCCGGCTCGCGGCTGCTCGTCCAGCGCAAGATACATGACCGGTTCGTGGCCGAGGTGATCAAGCTTGCCGCCAGCGCCCGAATGGGCAACCCGGCGCTGCCGGAAACGCAGGTCGGACCCATCACCACGCAGTCCCAGCGTGAGAAGGTGCTCTCCTACCTCGGAATCGCCAAGCGCGAGGGCGCCTTGTGCGTGCTGGGCGGCGGCAAGCCTGCGTCGGACAAGCTGGCGGAGGGGTGGTTCGTCGAGCCCACCATCTTTACYGGCGTGAACAACGCGATGCGCATCGCGCGTGAAGAAGTGTTCGGGCCGATCCTGTCGGTCATTCCTTTCGATGACGAGGAAGAGGCCTTCGCCATTGCCAATGACAGCCCCTACGGGCTGGCGGCGGGACTGTGGACGAGCGACATGGGCAGGGCGCTGCGCGGCGCGGCGGCGATGGAGGCGGGCATGGTCTGGATCAATTCATACCGCGCGGTCTCCTATATGGCGCCCTTCGGCGGCTACAAGAGAAGCGGTATCGGCCGCGAGAGCGGGCAGGAGGCGATCGGCGCCTATCTGCAGACCAAGACGGTGTGGATAGATATGGCAGGCAAGACCGCCAATCCCTTCGTGATCCGCTAAGATAGACAAGGGTCCGAAGGCAATGGCCCGTTCAGAATGACGAGGGAACCGCATATGAGACAAGCAGGCAAGGTAGCGATCGTCACCGGAGCGGCACGCGGCATCGGGCGCGCATGCGCCGAGYGCTTCCTGGCTGAAGGCGCGAARGTCGTGCTCGGCGATATCGACGCTCAAGAGCTCGAGAAATGYGCTGCCGAAATCGGCTCCCCRGCGAGCGTCGCAGCGGTGGTCACGGATGTCAGCAGGAAGGAGCAGGTCGACGCGCTGGTCGCGGCGGCGGTCACGAGGTTCGGCCGTGTCGACGTCATGGTCAACAATGCCGGCATCGCTCCGGTCCAGGACTTTCTCGACATCAGCGAGGCCGATTACGACCGGGTCCTCGCCGTCAATTTGAAGGGTGCGTTCATGGGCACGCAGGCGGCCGCACGCCAGATGATCGCGCAAGGGCAGGGCGGCGTGATCATAAACATGTCCTCGATCAATTCCGGGCTCGCCAATCCCCGGGTCGCGACCTATGCGATCTCGAAGGGCGGGATGAATCAGGTGACCGGCACCGCCGCCGTCGCCTTCGCGCCCTATGGCATCCGCGTGGTCGGTGTCGGTCCGGGYACGATCGCCACGGAGATGGTGATGGATGGTACCTTCATCGATTCCGAGGAAATGCGCCGCGCGATCCTTTCGCGTACGCCGCTCGGGCGGCTGGGCACCGCGGCGGAGATCGCCTCGGTCGTGGCGTTTCTCGCCAGCGACGATGCGTCCTACATCACCGGCGAGACCATCTACCCGGATGGCGGGCGCCGCGTGCTCAACTACACCGTCCCGGTCAAGGAGTAGGGAATTGGRAAACGAGGTAATGGGTAATTTCGACAAGCTGCATCACATCTGCATCGTCGTGCATGATATCGATAAGGCGCAGGCCTATTACGACTCCATCGGTATCGGCCCGTGGGAAGCCTACCCGCCGCTGGCCGAATATGAGGAGCTGCAGGTCCCGAGCCCTAAAGGCTTCATGGCGATGCAATATCGGATCTGCAATTTGCCGAACGTTCAGTTGCAGCTCTGCCAACCGAGCCACGATCCTACGCCGCAGCGCATCCACCYGGACACGAAAGGCGAGGGTGTCTTCCACATCGGCTTTGAAGTCCGCGACGCGGATGCAGCCGAAGCGGAGGCCGAGCGCAACGGCCTCTCCGTGCTGATGCGCGGGCGCCGGGAAAATCGCACCGGCTTCACCTATTACGACACGGCCGACAAGGCGGGCGTGATCCTTTTGACCCGGGCGACGAATTTACCGGGCAAATGATCTCACTGAGGACGTGAAATGGCGCGACACGCTGATGYGGCCGCTCAATCTTTTGCTTCGGCGCAATTCTGGACGGAAAACCGCTGGAATTGCGTCAGTCGCCGCGCAATTCCTGAAGCCTGTCGACCAGGAATTTGCCGCTGGTGATGATGTGCATTTCCAGCAGGCTGACGGCGCGCAGCGTATCCTTCGCCTCGCACAGCTCGATAAGCTGCCAGTGGTCTCGATCGGACTTCACCTGAATTTCGGTGAGCGAGACCATCATGCGGGTGTAGCGTTCCAATTGCTGGTAGATGCGTCCCACCAGCTCGATCGTCGCCTTGCGGCCGGACGGGGCGTAGAGGGCGGCATGGAAGTTCCAGTTCAGCTGGTTGGAGTATTCGCCGGTCGCGCCTTGTTCCTGATGCTGCCTGGCTCGTTCCTTGGCAAGTGCGAGGTCGTCGTCGGTCATCCTCGGGATGGCAAGGGCAAGCAGCCAGGTCTCGATCCGGGCGCGCAATTCATAAAGCTCGAGGATTTCGTCGAGCGAGATCGAGGAAACCACGGCGCCCTTGTGGGAGACGAGCGTGACGAAGCCTTCCGAATGAAGCTGATGCAGCGCCTCGCGCACGGGTATCCGGCTGACGCCGAACTCGGTCGCCAGATGCTCCTGCCGCAGCTGGGCATTCGCCTCGTATTCACCGATCAGGATCTTCTGCCTGATGGCGTCGGCGACCTGGGCCGATATGGTTTTCTTCTGTACGAGCATGGATCAGCCTAGGGCGACGGCGCCTTTATTTAGCGTACGGCGCCATTTTGATTGAAGAAACGGACGCATAGCACCGCTCACAGGTTGTTGTCACTCCGACGCCAATGCCTTGCTTCCGCTTCAGTAGACATGTTCCTCGATCGGCTGGTTGTTGGCGATACGCTCGTAGCGGAAGGCCGAGAGATCGATGGAACGGTATTCGCCATAGGCAATGAGGTCGCTCACGCCGGAACCGGTCGCCGCGGCGTGCATCATGCCGTGACCGCTGAACCCGGTGGCCAGCACGAAGTTCGAGATTTCCGGATGGGGCCCGATGATGCCGCTGTGGTCGAAGGTGTTGTACTCGTAGAGGCCTGCCCAGGCACGCAGCATGCGCAATTGTTCGAAGCCGGGCACGCGGTGCGCCAGGGCAGGCCAGATCAGCTCGTCGAACAGGTCGTAGTCCACATCGAGGCCAAAATCGTCCGGATCGTTCTCGCGCACCGGTGGAATGCCGCAGAGGAAGAGTTGCCCCTCCGGCCGCAGCCAGAAGCCGCTTGTATCGAAGACGAAAGGACAATTGTCGATCCGCGCCGGGCTTTCGAAGACGAAGACGCATCGCTTGCTGGGCACGACTGGGAGATGCGTGCCGGCCATCCGCGCAATGCCCGCGCTCCACGGACCGGCCGCGTTGATCACCATGCCGGCGGAAATACGTTCGCCATTGTCCAGTACCACTTCGCCGACCCTCTTTCGGTTAGCCATGGTCAGTCCGGTCACGGTCGCGGCACGATAGTCGACCTTCTGGGCGCGCGCCTTGCGGCGGAAAGCCTGCATCAGGCCAGGTCCGTCGAACCAGCCTTCGCAGCCGCGGCCGAATGAGCCGAGCGCCAGGTCCTGCGTGTTGAGCCAAGGGAAGCGTCGCGCCAGATCGGCCTGCTCGACCAGCTCGATATCGACACCCATGTCGCGCTGAACGCGGTTCTTGGCGCGCTGCGCCTCGGCCCGCTCCGGCGTCGCCAGCACAAGATAGCCAGGTTCGTGCAGTCCGATGTCCGCGGGCTCAGCCCCGACCGCAAGCCGGGTGCCTACCTCGCGCAGAAAGTCGAGGCTGAATTTCGACATGGCGATGTTCGGCGGGGTGCCGAACTGCTGGCGTATGGCGCTGGTCGACAGCGAAGAGGAAGAGGCGGTGTAGTAGGGGTCCCGCTCGATAACGGCGATGCTACCATCGAAATCCGGATTGGCGGAGAGGAAATAGGCAATCGAGCTGCCGACGACGCCTCCGCCGACGATCACCACATCGTAGTTTGCGCTCATTCCGGTCGCGTTCCCCTTGTCTCAAATGTCTTGGTTGCGGCAAAGATTGGATACTTTTGCCCGCTGCCAAGCCCTTCAAGGACACTCATAACCTAGGCTAATGACGAGAAAAAGGGGTTTGACGCGAAAATCAGAATACATTATCCAATTTTACGCATCCGCGCCGGCCGGGCCGCGCAGCCGTCCCAGGAGTGTTCAGTGGGTTTCATCGCGCCCCGTCTCGACGTCATCAAGCCAAGTCCGAGCATGGCGGTCACGGCCCGCGCGATCGAGATGCGCGCGGCCGGCATCGACGTCATCAGCCTGAGCGCCGGCGAGCCGGATTTCCCGACGCCGGCGCATGTCGTCGAGGCGGCCTATGCGGCGATGCGCCGGGGAGAGACCCGCTATACGGCGGTGGACGGCACGGTGGCGCTGAAGAAAGCGGTGGCCGACAAGTTCAGGCGCGAGAACGGCCTCGACTACAGGCTGCCGGAAATCACTGTCGCCGGCGGTGCAAAGCAGATCATCTACAACGCCCTGCTGGCAACGCTGGCGCCGGGCGACGAGGTGATCGTTCCCGCGCCCTATTGGGTTTCCTACACCGACATCGTGCTTCTGGGGGAAGGCAAGCCCGTGGTTGTTCCCTGCGGCGAGGAGCTTGGCTTCAAGCTCACGCCGTCTGCCTTACGGGCCGCCATCACCGGGCGCACGAAATGGCTGCTCATGAACACCCCGTCCAACCCGACGGGCGCAGTCTATGGCCGTGACGAACTTGCCGCCTTGGCGGCAGTGYTGCTCGACCATCCGCATGTCCATGTGCTGACCGATGACATCTACGAGCACATCCTGTTCGATGGGCGCGCCTTCCACACGATCGCCAGTGTCGAGCCGCGGTTGAAGGAGCGTACGCTGACGRTCAACGGCGTCTCGAAAGCCTATGCCATGACAGGCTGGCGGATCGGCTATGYCGGCGGGCCGGAACCGCTGATCCGCGCCATGGCGACGGTGYAGAGCCAGAGCACGTCGAACGCGTCGTCCATCTCGCAGGCCGCGACCATAGCCGCGCTGGACGGCCCGCAGGATTTCTTGGCGCCGCGCGCGCTCGAGTTCCAGGTCCGGCGCGATCGCGCATTGGAGCTGCTGCGGGCAATCCCCGGCCTTTCCTGCCGGACGCCTGAAGGAGCCTTTTACCTCTATCCCGACTGCTCGGCCCTGATCGGCCGCCGGCGTCCGGACGGTTCCGTTGTCGGCAGCGACGACGATCTTTCGCTCTACCTGCTCGATCACGCGCGGGTGGCGGTGGTGCAGGGCTCGGCCTACGGCCTGTCGCCGCATTTCCGCATCTCCATAGCCACGTCGATGGACCTGATCGAGAAGGCGATCGGCCGCATCGCCGAGGCGGCCGAAGCGCTGCGGTAGAGCCGCGATGGACCTGAACCTCGTCCGCGAACTTATCGACCTTGTCTCGCGCTCACCGATTGGCGAGCTGCAGATCGAGCGCGACGGGATTCGCATCCGCATTGCCAGGCAGGTGTTGTCGCCCGCATTCCAGACCCAATCGCCTACGCAGCCCGTTTCGGCTTCCGACGCGTCCGCCGCTTCGGGTTCAAGCCCCACCGTCGCGACCATTCCGCGGCATTCGATCCGCGCGCCGCTGACGGGTGTGTTCTATCGCTCCGCCGGCGAGGGCGAGCCACCGCTCGTCTCGGTAGGYGATCTGGTCGAGGAGGGGCAGAAGATCGGCGTCYTCGAAGCCATGAAGACATTCAACGTCGTGGAGGCCGATCGCGCCGGCAGGATTGTCGAGGTCGCGTTCGAGGACCATGCCGCGGTGCAGTCCGGCGACGTGCTGTTCGTCCTGGACGAGGCGGATTGAGCGCCATGTTCGATACCGTCCTTATCGCCAATCGCGGTGAGATCGCGCTGCGCATTCTGCGCGCCTGCCGCGATCTCGGCCTTCAGACGGTGGCGGCCTATTCGGAAGCCGACGCGAGCCTTCGCCATGTCGGGCTGGCGGACAAGGCGATCTGCATCGGGCCGGCGGCCTCGGCCGACAGCTATCTCAACGTCGCCGAGATCATCACCGCGGCGCAGCTCACCGGCGCAGGCGCGATCCATCCCGGCTAYGGCTTCCTGTCGGAGAACGCCGCCTTCGCCGAGGCGGTGGAGGATGCCGGCCTTGTCTTCATCGGGCCGTCCGCGGCGGYGATCCGCACCATGGGCGACAAGGTTGCGGCCAAGCGGGCAATGATGGCTGCCGGCGTGCCCTGCGTTCCGGGTTCGGAAGGCGCGCTGCCGCAGGACGAGCAAGCGGTGCGGGCCATCGCCCAAGCCGTCGGTTATCCGGTCATCGTCAAGGCGGCCGGCGGCGGCGGCGGGCGCGGCATGTGCATCGTGCGCGAGGAACGCGCGTTGATGGAAGCCGTGGCATTGGCACGAGAGGAGGCCGGACGAGCCTTCGGCAACCCGCAAGTCTATCTGGAAAAATTCCTCGAGCATCCGCGCCATGTCGAGATCCAGATCCTGGCCGACCGGCATGGCGCGGCTGTCTGGCTCGGTGAGCGGGACTGCTCCATGCAGCGTCGCCACCAGAAGATCATCGAGGAAGCGCCGGCGCCCGGCATCGCTCGCGCGGCGATCGCCGGGATCGGCGATCTTTGCGCCCGCGCCTGTGTCGAGATCGGCTACACGGGGGCGGGTACGTTCGAGTTCCTCTATGAGGACGGGCGTTTTTATTTCATCGAGATGAATACCCGCGTGCAGGTGGAGCATCCGGTCACCGAGCTCATCACCGGCATCGACATCGTTCGCGAGCAGATCCGGATCGCCCAGGGCAAGCCTCTGTCCTTCAAGCAGGAAGACATACGCATCGAGGGCCACGCCGTCGAATGCCRCATCAACGCCGAGGACCCCTACAGCTTTCGGCCGCATCCGGGACGGGTCGAGCGCTGGACGCCGCCAGGCGGCCCGGGGATCCGCGTCGAGTCGCATCTCTACTCCGGCTACACCGTGCCGCCGCACTACGATTCCCTGGTCGCCAAGCTGCTCGCGCACGGCGCCACCCGGGCCGATGCGATCCGCAGGATGAAGGGCGCGCTGGCCGAGATGGAGGCGGTCGGCATCGCCACCAACGCGCCGCTGCACGGCGTGTTGATGGAGGAGCCAGGTTTCGCGGCCGGAGGTTTCGACATCCACCACCTGGAACGCCTGATTGAAGGCGGCCTGCTCGACGGACGAGCACAGCGATGACGGCCGAGGAGATCGAGAGGCTTGCCGCATGGTGCGCGGCCGCGGGTGTCGGCGAGATCGAGCTGGCGGAGGCCGGCTTTTCGCTTTGCCTGCGTATCCAGCCGGTCGGTCCTGCGCCGCGCGCGGCGGCGAGCGAAGCACCGCGGGCCGAGGTTCTGAAGACGGTTCGCGCGCCCGGCGTCGGCGTGTTCCGTCTCGTTCATCCGACGACCGGCCATCCGGTCGTCGAACGCGGGCAGCGGGTCCGGAAGGGCGAGACTGTCGGCGTCCTGCAGATCGGCTCATGCCTCAAGGGCGTGGTTGCGCCGGCAGACGGCGAGCTGGGGGTTGCCTTGGCCGAGGATGGCGCGGTCGTCGGCTACGGCACACCGCTCTACGAGTTGCTGTGACATGAATTCTGGGGAAGTCGCCATGACGGGCAGCGGGCTTGAAGTCGATATCAATTCGGACATGGGCGAAGGCTTCGGCGCCTACAGGCTGGGCGACGACGCGGCGATCCTCGATATCGTGAGCTCGGCCAATGTCGCCTGCGGTTTCCACGCCGGCGACCCGGAGATCATGGCGGCGACCTTTTCCATGGCGCGGGCCAAGGGCGTCGCCGTCGGCGCGCATCCAAGCTTCGCCGATCTGTGGGGGTTCGGACGCCGCACCATTCCGCATTCGGCGGACGAGATCGAAAGGCTGGTCGCATACCAGATCGGCGCAGCGCAGGCGCTTTCCGCCTATGCCGGACACCCGATCCGCTACGTGAAGGCGCATGGCGCGCTGGGCAACCTCACCCAGACCGATCGCGGCGTCGCCGAAGCCGTCACACGCGCCGTCAAGGCCGTCGACCCCAGCCTGATCTGCCTGGCGATTGCGCTCGGCTTCCAGGACAGGATCGCACGCGAGGCAGGCCTGACCGTCAAGTCGGAGATTTTCGCCGATCGCGCCTATACGCAAGAGGGGTTCCTGGTCTCGCGCAAGCTGGAGGGCGCTGTCATCCACGACGCCGCAGCGGCGGCGGAGCGGGTCGTGCGCATGGTCAGGCAGGGCGCGATCGAGACGATTTCCGGACAATTGCTGAAGACGCCGATCGACTCGATCTGCGTTCACAGCGACACGCCGGCGGCGGTCGCCATCGCCGCCCGCGTGCGCGCCGGGCTGGAACAGAGCGGTGTAAGGGTCAAGGCGTTCGCCTGAGGGCCGGCCGCTCACGGCTCACAGCGCCCGCGCCGGGCGTTCAGACGGCGTCGAGTCCCTGTTCGAGGAAGCGGTCGAGCTGTTCCATCTCCTGGGGCGTGAGGCTGATGCCGTCCCGTCTCGACTTCTCGCGGGCGAGGAACCGCCTCTGCGAAGGCAGGCGCGCGCCCTGGCCGAGGATCGCCTCGAACAACGCTTCTGCCCGGGAGAAAGGACTTCCAGGGCGACCGGCGGCGAAAGCTTCCGGCGACAGGGCGATGACCAGCTCGCCATGCTTCGGATAGAGCGTCGTGGTGCCGAGCAGATCGAGGGCCTCGCGGCTCGTCAGGTCGCCGAGCATGGCGCCGGCGAGCAGCTCGATCATGGTGCCGATGGCCGAGCCCTTGTGCCCGCCGAAGGAGAGCATGGCGCCGCCGAGCGCTGCTGCGGGGTCGGTCGTCGGCCTGCCGTCCGAATCGATCGCCCAGCCTTCCGGCAATTGTTTGCCGGCACGACGATGCAGCTCGATTTCGCCGCGTGCCGCGACTGAAGTGGCAAAGTCGAAGACATAGGGCGGATGCTCCTGGCGCGGCCAGCCGAAGGCGAAGGGATTGGTGCCAAGCAAGGGTCTTGAACCACCCGTCGGTGCGACGGTCGCGTAGCTTGGACACATGGCTAGGCCAGCCATACCGGCGTCGGCCAGCGCCTCGACCTCGACCCAGAGGGCTGAAAAATGAACCGCGTTGTTGATCGCCAATGCCGCGATGCCGGTCGCGCGCGCCCGCTCGACCAGCACGGGCAGGCCGAGCTCGAAGGCTGGATTGGCGAAGCCGCCTTTGGCGTCCACCTTCACGATTGCCGGCGCGCCCGGCGGCAGCAATTCGGGCACCGCCTTCGGCTCGGCCTTTCCGGCCTTGACCGTGCGCAGCGCGCCTTCGATGCGATAGATGCCGTGCGATTTGCAGGCGTCGCGTTCCCCGGCGACGATGGCGCGCGTGATCGCGCCGGCCTGGGCCGGGTTGAGCCCGGCCTTGCTGAAGATCGCCTCGACGCGCTCATGCAGGGCTTCGATGGTGAGGGCGGTTGTGCTGCTCATTCTGGCCTTCGCGATTTGCCCGCAGAGCATGCGCCTGCGGGTCAGGAAAATTGCAGCTCGCTCGCGAAGGTTCTCAGATCTTGCGCGAGCAGGCCGGGTTGCTCGAAGGCTGCAAAATGCCCGCCGCATGGCATGGTTGTCCACCGGCGCACGTTGCGAAAAACCCGTTCGACCCAGCTTCTTGGCGGCATCGGCAATTCCTTCGGAAACAGCGCTACCGCGAGCGGAACCTCGATCCGCGCGCCAGGCGGAAATGTCAACGGCCGCGCGCGGGTCTCCCAATAGAGACGCATGGACGAGGCGACGGTTCGCGTGAACCAGTAGAGCGAGATGTTGGCGAGGACTTCGTCGCGGGAGAATGCGGCGTTGTCCAGATCGCCGTCGCAGTCGCTCCAGTCGCGGAACTTTTCGATCATCCATGCCGCCAGCCCGACGGGCGAATCGGTGAGCCCGTAGGCAAGGGTCTGGGGGCGTGTTCCCTGAATGTGGCTGTAGGCGCCGTGGAGGTCCGCCCACCGGGCTTTCTCTCCCAGGAAGGCGCGTTCTTCCGTGGTGAGATCGCCGCCGGGGCCTGGATCATGCGATGGCGAATAGGAGCCGGGAATGAAATTCAGATGCACGCCGGCGAGATTGYCGGGATAGGCATGCGCCAGGATGGTCGACACGCTGGCGCCGAGGTCACCGCCCTGCGCCAGGTAGCGCTCATAGCCCAGCCGGTCCATCAGTTCCGCCCAGAGGTCGGCGACGGCAAACAGGTTAAGGCCGGCCTTGGYCGGCCGTCCCGAAAAGCCGTATCCGGGGATCGAAGGGATCACGACGTTGAATGCATCCTCCTGTCCTCCGCCATTGGCAAGCGGATCGGACAGAAGCGGCAAAAGCCTGATGAATTCGCAAAAGCTGCCCGGCCAGCCATGGGTGAGAATGACCGTTCTGGCGGTTGGGACCGCGGCACGGACATGGATGAAATGAATGGTCTGGCCACCGATATCGGTCTGGTAGTGCGGAAGGGCGTTCCAGGCGGCTTCGTGTTCGCGCCAGTCGAAGCCTGTGCGCCAGCGCTCAACGAATCGCCGCAGTTCCTCCCGCTCCGTCCCTTGAGCCCAGCCGATTTCCTGCAATTGGTCCGGCTCTCGCCAGCCTGAAATGCGCCGCTTGAGGTCGTCGATTTCAGGCTGTGCGATCTGGATCGTGAAGGGTCGGATATCCGTTGACATGTTCGCTCGCCGATATGGGTTGAGCCAGTCGATATCGTTGCGGTTCTTGTCGTCGTTCCGGCCGTCATGCTGGTCGGAGGCGACCGGCGCTGATGTTCCGCGCGGCGACAAATGCGTCAAGCTGCTGCCTGGCAGTACGCAGTGCTTGGGTCGCCGCTTCGATCGAGACCGRCAAAAAACGCAAGCGCGCGCCGACCGGCRCTTGCGCGAGCCGCCAGAGATCGGCCTCGATCACGGTTGCGATTTTCGGGTAGCCRCCGCAGGTGTTGGCGTCGGCAAGCTGGATGATCGGTTGGCCGGATGGCGGCACCTGGACGGTACCGGGGACGATGCCATGCGAGAGCAGCTCCCTTGGCGAGGCAAGCGAGAGCGTTTCTCCGGACAAACGATAGCCCATGCGATTGGCTTCGCTGGTGATCTCCCATTCACTTCCGGTGAAGGCCGCATGCGCCTGCGCCGTGAAGCTGTGGAACTCGGCAGCGGGAAGCACCCTCAGTTCGATTGCAGAGGCGATAGCGTTCCCGGTGATTTGCCGCTCTTCCAGCGCCACGCCAAGCCCTGCTGGAGGAAGCGGGCACATCGCGGTGTTGAGCCGAAGCCGGTCGCCGCGCGCAAGGCCGCGCCCGGCCAACCCGCCGAAACCAGCTTTCGCATCCGTCGCGCGCGATCCCATGACGGATGGCAGGTCGAGCCCRCCGGCGAAGGCGATGTAGGAACGCGCGCCTGCGCGCGGCGCTTCCACAAGAAGCGTCTCGCCCGCGCGGATGGCGGTTGCCCACCAGGGCGGACACCGCCGATCATCGATACGGATCGGGCAGTCGGCTCCCGTAATGGCTAGCGCTGTGTCGACATGTGCCTTGAGCCGGAAGGGATGGAGCGCGATCTCGAGCCCCGCGGCCGATCGGTCATTGCCCAGCATGAGATTGGCGATCGCCAGCGCCTGGCTGTCCATCGCGCCGCCATGGCTGATCCCGAGCGACAGATGGCCCGGACGGCCGAGGTCCTGGACAGTGTTCGGAAGACCGGTGGTCAGGATCTCGATCATTGCTCTACGCCCGCAATCTCGAATTGGATCTTGTCTCCCGGCCTCAGCAGCACAGGCGATTGCGCCTCGATATCGAAGAGCCTCACGTCGGTGTGGCCAATGATGTGCCATCCCGACGGGGCGGTCATCGGCATGATGCCCGCCTGCGCACCGCCGATGATGACGGCGCCTTCGGCCACTTTCAGGCGGGGGTTCTTGCGCCGTGGCCAGGTGAGCCGCGGGTCGAGACCGGACAGGTAAGGAAAGCCCGGCATGGCCCCGATAGCGGCGACCGAATAGGTCGCGGCCGCGTGACGATTGACTGTCTCTTCCAGCGACAGCCCGCAATGCGCGGCCCAGCCAGCGAGGTCTTCGCCGCTTGAGCCGCCGTAATGCACGGGAATCCGGTGCAGGGTGCCGGTGGCTGTTTTCGGATCGGTGCCGGCCCAAAGCGATTGCAGTTGCTCGCCGACACGCGATGCATCCGTAACGAGCGGGTCGAAGAGCACCAGCAGGTTGTTCATGCCGGGGACCGTCTCACGCACGCCGTCGAGGCCTCGTGCGGCTGCTGCAACAGCCCAGACCAACTCTTGAACGGCGTCGTCGAAGCTTGCCTGCGCGCCATCGAGAAGCAGCGCGCCTGATCCCGCAAGGCTGATGCGCGGCGCCGGCCCAATGGTCATGAGCGGTCAGTCCTTCACCGGCACCRTGTAGTTCAGGATCAGGCGGCCGCCATCTGGATAAATGGTCTGACCGACGATGTAGGAGGCATCGTCGCTGGCGAGGAAGGAAGCGACGCTGGCGATCTCCGATGGCTCGCCGCAGCGCCCGCTCGGCGTTCGCGACAGGATGGTGTGCCGCTGCGCCTCGCTGGCCATCACCGAGCTCTTGACCATGTCGGTCAGGATTGTGCCCGGTCCGATGGCGTTGACGCGGATGTTGTGCGGGATGAGTCCGACCGCCATCACCGCCGTCAATTGCTTGATGCCGCCTTTGGACACCGCGTAGGCGACGGAATTGGGAATGGCGAGGATCGCATTGATCGACGACATGTTGATGATCGAGCCGCCGCGCCCCTGAGCGATCATGGCTCGCGCCGCGGCCTGGCCGAGAAGGAACGGCGCCTTCAGATTGATGCGCTGAACCCAATCGAAAGCCTCTTCGGGGAAGTCGACGAAATCATCGAGGTGGATCACGCCGGCATTGTTGATCAAGACATCGACGCCGCCGAAGGCATCGGCGGCCGCGGCGATGATGCTGGCGGCCATGTCCGCCGTGCATGCGGAAAGGTCCGCTTCGAGCCAGACGGCGCGCTCGCCGAGACGTTGCGCATRCTCGCGGCCGCGGTCGGCCTTCACGTCCACGAGCACGACATTGGCGCCGTCGGCATGAAAGCGCTCGGCGCAGGCGAGGCCCAGGCCCTGCGCTGCCCCGGTGATGATGACGACTTTGCCTGCATGCTTCACGGTCGATTCCTTTTTGCGAGTCCAATGAGGATATGTTATCCAATCTATCGCCAAGCGCGAACTTATGGCAAGCCCGGTATGGCCGGTCGAAAAACGGCTCCCGCGCGTGAAATTGCAGGAGAATTGGCTTTTTCGAACGATCCCCAGCAAGTCGGTTGACTTTGGTGTTCAAATGATGATTGGATAATATATTCAGAAAATTGAACTGCTGGAGGATGAAATGGCAGGCGGGCAACGGGAAGGTGAACTGGTCGACGCGTTCCGCGTCTTTGCCACGCCGTTGATCAGCGACAATCTCGCCCGCGTGCCCGGCGCTGTCGGGCTGCGACCGTTCCACAAGATCGACGGCATCATGGTCGGACGGGCGCTGACAGTGAGGACGCGCCCGGGCGATAACCAGTTCATCCACCGCGCGCTCGACCTGGTAAAGCCGGGCGATGTCATTGTCGTCGATGGCGGCGGTTACGAAGGGCGGGCGCTCGTCGGCGAGATCATGACAAGCCTCGCTGCCTCACGCGGCGCGGCCGGCATCGTCATCGACGGAGCCATCCGCGATGCTGGCGCCATCGGCCGCAATCCATTTCCCTGCTTCGCGCGATCGGCCATCCATCTCGGTCCCTACAAGGACGGTCCCGGGGCCATCAATGTTGCGATCTCGGTGGGCGGAATGGTCGTCGGTCCCGGCGATATCGTCATGGGCGACGAGGATGGCGTCGTTGCGTTTCCGCTCGAAGGGGCGGTGGCCCTGCTGGCAGCCGTCAAGGCGCAGGAAGCGCGCGAAGCCGACATCATGCAGAGCATCAAGGAGAACCGTTACCAGGGCGCCTATGCCCAGGCTTCGGCCAGCAGCCATTGAATCGCGGAGCTTGACGCCGGGGCCTCGATCGCAGGCCGGCCAGCGATTGCAGACATTGCCGCTCCACCTCTGAAGGAGGAGCGCAGCCTCGCCGATCCGCCCAGGGCGGCTCGGCGACAATCAAGAGAATGCATTCCGGCCACGACCCGGATGCGCCAACAGGGGAAAATGGAGAGAATGATGGTTGTTTCCTTCAAGAGGCTTGCCTGCGCCACCGCCCTTGCCGGGCTGGCCATGACCACAGCCGCCGCCGCTGCCGAGATCAAGATCGGCATCGTCGCGCCGATGACCGGCCAGTTGGCCAGCGAAGGGCAGGACATGGAAAACGCGGTGAAGATGGCGATCGATGCCGCCAATGCCAAGGGTGGCGTCAATGGCGACAAGATCACCACGACCACTGCCGACGACGCCTGCGACCCGCAGCAGGCGGTCACCGTCGGCAGCAAGCTGGTATCGGAAGGCGTGACGGCAATCGTCGGCGGCTACTGCTCCGGCGCCGTGTTGCCCACGTTGAAGATCTATGGTGACGCCGGCGTTCCATTCGTCATCATCGGCGCGAATTCGACCAAGCTGGTCGCCGCCAATCAGGGGAACGCCTTCCTCGCCAACTCGACCGGCGACATGCAGGCGACGACAGCCGTCGATCTCTTCAAGAAGAATGGCTACAAGAAGATCGCCGTCATAGACGAGGGCGATGCCTATTCGTCCGACCTGGCGAAGCTCACCGCCGAAGCCTTCAAGAACGCGGGCGGCGAGATCGCCRCCAAGGAAACAACCACCGCCGGCGAGCAGGACTATTCAGCGGTCGTCACCAAGGTGAAATCAAGCGGCGCGGACGCCGTCTTCTGGACCGCCTATCATGCCGGCGGCGCGCTTCTCACCAAGCAGCTTCGGCAGGCAGGCTTCCAGGGTGGCATCGTTCTCGGCGACGGCAACAATTCGCCCGAATATCTGGAGATCGCAGGCTCGGCCGGCGAGGGCGTGTTCCTGCTGTCCCCGCCAACCGTCGATCTCCTCTCCGGCGCTGCCGATTTCAAGGCCAAGTACAAGGAGGCCTACGRCCGCGACGCCGGCGCCTACGCGGCACTTTCCCATGATGTCGGCGACCTGATCGTCGACGCGATCGCACGGGCAAAGTCTGCCGATCAGAAGGCGATCATCGAGGCGCTGAAAGCAAGCGACTTCAAGGGTCTGGCCGGCGAAATCAAGTTCACCGACAAGAACACGCTGCAGACGTCGAACTTCCGCCCGGTGATCGCCAAGGGCGGCAAGTGGGTCGCCGACGAGTAACCGACAGAACACACTGATACCGGGGCGGCCTTTGCCGGCCCCGGCATCATTCCTGTTTTGCGGCTATGTGACTGGTGGGCTATCGATGCTGCGCCAAGGCACGACTTTTCAATACCTGCACCGGAGCATCAATGACGCTCGACCTTGTCATTCAGCAACTGGTGAACGGCCTCATCGTCGGCTCGTTCTACGCCCTGATCGCGCTCGGCTACAGCATGGTCTTCGGCGTCATCAAGCTCCTGAATTTCGCTCATGGCGATATCTATATGAGCGGCGCCTTCGTCGGTCTCATCGTGTTTTCCTTCGTCGGCGTGTGGGTTGGCAATGGCTGGCTTGGCGTCGTCTGCGCGTTGCTGGTTTCGATGCTCGCCGTAGGCCTGCTCGGCGTCGTCATCGAGCGCTTCGCCTACCGGCCGATGCGCAACGCGCCGCGCCTGTCGATCCTGATCACCGCGCTCGGCGCCTCGATGGTGCTGAACGGCAGCGCGCTGGCGCTGACCGGCGGGCGGCATTTCGCCTTCAACACCGACCTCGGCTTTGCCGGCCTGGACGTTTCGGCTGTGCATATCACCTACACGCAGATCGTGCTCGTCGCCGCCTCGATCCTGCTGATGGCCGGCATGCAGGCCTTCGTCTCGCGCACCATGTACGGCAAAGCGATGCGCGCCGTATCGATCGACATGGGGGCGAGCCGCCTGATGGGCATCGATGTCGACCGGGTGATCGCGCTGACCTTCTTCATGGGATCGGCGCTCGCCGCCGGCGGCGGCGTCATGGCGGGCGCCTATTATGGCAGCGTCCATTTCTTCATGGGCTTCATCATGGGGCTCAAGGCCTTCACTGCGGCCGTCATCGGCGGCATCGGCAGCGTGCCGGGCGCCATGCTCGGCGGYCTGCTGCTCGGCCTTCTCGAGGCTTACGGGTCATCCTTGCCCTTCGTCGGATCGGAATGKCGAGACGTCTTCGTGTTCGGCGCGCTGATCCTGTTCCTGGTCTTCAAGCCTACCGGCCTGCTCGGACGCTCGGTCGTGGAGCGGGTGTGATGAGCGACGGAGCGAGCACCCTGTCCGCCGCCGCGCAACCGCCACTGGTGCGGCGCTCGTTCTTGCTGTGGGCTCTCGCCGCGCTCGCTTGCGCGCTGGCGCTGCCCCACTTCGCCAATGCCTATGTGACGGAGGTGGCAACCACGGCGCTGCTTTATGTCGTGCTCTGCCTCGGCCTCAACATCGTCGTCGGTTACGCAGGCCTGCTCGACCTCGGCTATGCGGCCTTCTTCGCCGTCGGCGCCTACACGACCGGAATCCTGACCTCGGAGTTCGGCTTCAATTTCTGGCTCACCATTCCCGTCGCCATGGCGGCTGCCTGCCTGGCCGGCATTATCATCGGCGCGCCGACCTTGCGGCTGCGCAGCGACTATCTGGCGATCGTCACGCTGGGCTTCGGCGAGATCGTGCGCATCATTGCCCGCAACCTCGATATCACCGGCGGCGCCAGCGGCCTTGTCGGCATCGAGYGGCCGGAGATCCTGGGCTTCAGGCTGATGCAGGTGCAGCATTTCTATTACGCGTTCCTGGCGCTCGCGCTGCTTGCCGTCTTCGTGTGCCTGAGCGTCGAGCGGTCGCGCATGGGGCGTGCGTGGTTCTATGTCCGCTATGACGAGGACGCCGCCGCCGGTATCGGCATCAACCGCGTGTCGGCCAAGCTGCAGGCCTATATGATGGGGGCGGTGATCGCGTCGGTGGCCGGGTGCCTCTACGCCGCGAAGATGACCGCGATCTCGCCGGAAAGCTTCACCTTCAACCAGTCGCTTCTGATCCTTCTGGGTGTGGTGCTTGGCGGCATGGGCCGCATTCCCGGTGTCGTCCTGGGTGCCATCCTCGTGGCCCTGCTGCCGGAAGTGCTGCGCGCAGCGGGCACCTATCGTCCGCTGGTCACGGCCGTGGCGCTGCTGGCGATCATGCTCTTCAGACCGAACGGCCTGTGGCCGGACAAGCGGGGTTGACCACCATGGCCTTGCTGGAAGTCCGCGATCTGCGCCTCAGCTTCGGAGGGCTGAAGGTCCTGCAGGATATTTCGTTCTCGGTGGAGAAGGGCGCCATCAACAGCCTCATCGGGCCGAATGGCGCGGGCAAGACGTCGCTCTTCAACTGCCTGACCGGCTTCTACAAGCCGAAGGGCGGCTCGATCCGGTTGGGCGGCCGGCCGATCACCGGCTTGCCGCCGCACCGCATCACGGCGCTTGGCCTTGCCCGAACCTTCCAGAACATTCGGCTGTTCAAGGAAATGTCGGTACTGGAAAACGCCATGTCCGGGCAGCATTGCCGCAGCCGCCAYGGCATCGTTTCGGCAATCCTRCACCTGCCGTCGCAACGGCGGGAGGAGGACAGGATCCGCGCGGCGGGCATGCGCTGGCTCGACTTCGTCGGCATCGCCGAGCATGCGCATCGTCTCGCCGGCGGCCTTTCCTACGGCGACCAGCGACGGCTCGAACTCGCAAGGGCTCTGGCGTCGACGCCAGAGATCATCCTGCTCGATGAACCTGCCGCCGGGCTGAACGAGCGCGAGAAGCTCGACCTCGTGCATCTGATCCGCCGCATTCGCGACGAGACTGGCGTCACCGTGCTTTTGATCGAGYACGATATGGGCCTGGTCATGCAGGTGTCGGAAAAGATCGTCGTCTTCGACTATGGCCAGAAGATCGCCGATGGCACGCCGGAGGCCGTGCGCGCCGATCCCAAAGTCATCGAAGCCTATCTCGGCACGGAGGATTGATGGACACCGATATTGTCCTTGCGGCCGACCGGATYGTCGCGCGCTACGGCAGCATCGAGGCGCTTCATGGCGTCAGCCTCGCGATAAGGCGCGGCCAGATCGTAGCGCTGCTCGGCGCGAACGGCGCCGGCAAAAGYACGACATTGCGAACGCTGTCCGGTCTCATCGCTGCGTCCTCGGGAAGTGTCCGGTTCCTGGGTGAGGACATAACCAGGGTCCCGGCCCACCGCTTGCCCCACCGCGGTCTTGTTCACGTTCCCGAGGGACGGCGCATCTTCGGCGACATGACGATCCGCGAGAATCTCGACCTGGGTTCGTTCACGCTGACCGACGATGCGGAGCGGCGACGGCGGCTGGACCATGTGTTCGAACTCTTCCCGATCCTGGCGAAGAGGCACAATGGCGATGCAAGGAACCTGTCCGGCGGAGAGCAGCAGATGCTGGCGATCGGCAGAGCGCTCATGGCGGCGCCGAAGGTGCTGTTGCTCGACGAGCCTTCGATGGGGCTGGCRCCGCAACTGATCAAGGAAGTCATGAACATCGTGCAGCGCCTCAATCGCGAGGGCGTGACGATCCTTCTGGTCGAGCAGAACAGCAAAGTCGCGTTGAAGTTCGCGGACTATGGCTACGTTCTAAAGGGCGGACGCATAGTGCTCGAGGGTCGGGGGACCGATCTCGCCAACGACGATGCCGTCGTCAGCGCCTATCTGGGCGGTGTCGCTGCCTGACAGGCTGACCGTCAATGTGCGGTTGTTCGAATGTGGAAACGAGGCTCGAACGCTTGAGGATCGATCCGGCCTTTGGCTGCTCGCTGTCGCTCGGCGAAGGCAGGATGCGGCTGAGGCTTAGCGGTCCGCGCAGCTTCGACATCCTGAAAGCCTGCGTCGCGATCGACTGGGATTCACCGCAAGCGAAGCCAGGAAGCGTGTTGCAGACCGGCTTCCATCACGTACCGGTGCTTCTCTTGCGCACGGCAGCCGATGCTTGCGATATTCTTGCGCCGCATAGCTTTGCGCAAAGTCTGGTCAGTTGGGTGACGGACATAGCCGCTCCCGAGATATTTGAAGTGAAATGACCAGCCGCCGCTGAGGCTCGATTTCCCGGCAACCGACATTATGAGTCTGTGAACCGATCAAGCACGTTGCGGGTGATCTGCTCGGTGAAGCGGTCGCCGCGCTTGAGGCCCATGACCCACTCGCATGTCGCCGCGGTCACCACTTCGCCCTTGCCGCGGGTCATGTGCACCATCATGCCGGCGCCGTATTTGTAGCGGGCGAGGCCTTCCGGCGTCACCTCGCCGGTCACGCATTTGACCAGGCCCTCATGGTCGCTGCCGCGGACATAATAACGGAAACCTTCGCCGTCCGGCTCGTCCTCGGCAAGCACCGCCGGCGCCATGGCGAGGATTTCGATCGTTTCCGGCTGACCGTCGACCGGGACAGGGTAGGGCAGGCCATGCCTGAATGTGTAATCGAGACCGTCGACCTCGTAGGCGAAGATGCGCTCCTTGTCGCCGAAGATGTCGGCATAGTGCAACCCGGTGCGGGCAAACACCCAGTGCTCGGGCCGGTAGACGGTGAAGCCTTTCTGGCCGTGCGGCGCGAAGCCGCCCCAGGACGCGTAGAGCCCATGCAATCCGTTGACGCCGACCGTCGAGGCGCCCGGCCAGGCGACGTCCTTGTCCTCCCAGGCGGTCGACAGCAGGTGGGCCTTGTCGGTGCCGGCCACCGGATCGTTGTTGATGGCGTTGAACTTGTGGCAGATCTGGCGCTTGCCGTCGTCCTCCAGGCGGATCTGCCAGAGGAAATTGGCGCCGAAGCGCGCCAGCCGGCCGCCGCGTTCGACATAGGCTTCGATCGCCAGCCGCATCTCGCGGGTCCAGTATTCGTCGTGGCCGACAATGGTCAGGCACGGATAGGCGTCGAGCAGCTCCGGCCTGTAATGCAGGTCGGTCTGCGTGATCATGTCGAGCTCGTAGCCTTCCTTCTCCGCCCACAGCACGAAATGGCGGTCGAACTGCGCCCAGCCGGCGGCGGCGTAATACTGGCCGAAGCCGTTGGCATAGGCCCATTCCTTCATCGGATAGCGCGGCGCGTCGCCGAATTCCGGCAGCGGGTCGGCGCAGATGCGCGGTGCTCCGGGCGGCAGCCAGACGACGCCGCGGGTCCACGGGCGCTCGAGCGAAAGCWCGGGCGAGGGCTGGTCCTTGCCCGGACCGACAACGCCGAAATAGTGGTTGGCGCCGCCGAAATCATTGTAGGCGGTCCATGTGCCGGTCGGCAGGATCATCAGGATCTTGGCGCGGCGCGTGGCCGCCGTCGGACGAACGACGAAGAAATGATGCTGGACGAACTTGCCGCCATTGGCGCGGGCGCAGGTCGAGACGACCCGGTAGAAGCCCGAGCGCAGATCGGCCGGCAGGCGCCAGCGGTGGCTGACGGGCCAGCCGCAGCCGGAGCTATATGCATCCGCCGGGGTCGGCGCGAAGACGCCGGCGATGTTCTCGACCTTGTGGACTGTCTCCGGCCGATAGCCGTCGCGGTAGATCTCCAGCGTCCACTGCGGCGCGGTGGTAGAGGAGTGGAAGACCACCTCGTCGCCCGGATCGTAGGACATCGTGTCGGTGTAGGTATAGACCTCGGGCAAAGCAGGGTCGCCGCGCGGCGCCTCATACCAGGGGTTGGAGTGCCAGTGCTCGTCGGCGGACATCGCCCAKGCCTTGCGCGGGCGGATGTTGACGGGGCCGAGTTCGGGCGGAACGAAATCGTCTTCACGGGACATGGGCTTACTCGWTCGAGGATGGTCTGAGAGGCGTTGGTCAAAGAGCGTAGGAGATGAGCTGGCCGGGCAGGCCGAGCGTCACCCAGAGCCGGCCGTCATGGACGCAGCAATTGGTCGGGTCGCTGCCCTCRCCGCAATCGATCATCTCGACCAGCCGGCCGGTGTTGTCGAGGATGGCGACCCGGTCGCCGGTGCTGCCGGTGACGTAGAGCAGGCCGTCATGGAAGACCATGCCGTCGGGGTTGAAGCGGTCGTCGAGACGAACCCATTCGGTCATCGCRCCGACGTTGCCGTCATTCCAGTCGAAGCGCAGCAGGCGATGCTCCATGGTGATGCCGACGATCAGCGAGCCGTCGGGATGGAACACAAGCCCGTTCGGGAAGCCGGTCATCTTGGCCAGCGCGCRGACCTTCCGGTCCTGTCCCACCGCAAGCAACTGTCCGCCATGGTAAGCACTGGCATCTGCGCCCAGCACCTCCCAGTTCTGCGGATCGGTGAAGACGATCCCGCCTTCCTGCGTGAAGATCAAATCGTTTGGYCGCGAAGGCTTGGCGCCGGGCAACTGATCGGCAAAATTCTCCCAGCGGCCGTCGAGCTGYACGCGCTGGATGCAGCCGGGAATCATCGGTGCCGCGAAATGCAGCGTCTCCAACGATTCCGGCGCAAGGCCGCCATTGTTGCAGATATAGAGCGCGCCGTCGRGACCGAGCCGCATGCCGTTCGGCGCGCCGGAAAGGGCGGCCAGCTCGCGCACGGCGCCGTCCTTGAAGGCGCAGACCCTGGCGTGCAGCAGGTCGACGAAGGCGATCGAACCGTCCGGGAGCGCCACCGGTCCCTCCGGAAAGCCCAGGCCCGTCACATGGATTTCCTTCGACCGTTTCATTGCTCCTCCCTTCGCTGAGCTTCTAGCTGGCTACGGCCAGCCCGCGCCGGGCGCGTCCGACCTCGGCTCCGGCTTGCGCTGTCTCGTCGGGCGCGAGGTGGCAGGCCACCATCTGGCCGGTGCCGGGCGTGGCGCGCAGCGGCGGCRCTTTCTCCCGGCAGATGTCGCGCGCCAGATGGCAGCGCGGATGGAACCGGCACCCGGATGGCACGTCGGCCGGATTGGGCGGATCGCCGGTGAGCATGATGCGCTTCCACCCAACCTGGCGGCGCGCGGCAAGCGTCGGCGCGGCCGACAATAGCGCCTGCGTGTAAGGGTGCAGCGGCCGCTGCATGATTGCGTCGGCCGTTCCCTGTTCGATGATGATGCCGAGATACATCACCGCGATGCGGTCGGCGACATGGCCGATGACGTCGAGGTCATGCGAGATGATCAGGTAGGAGATGCCGCGCTTGCGCTGGATCTGCAGCATCAGGTTGACGATCTKCGCCTGGATCGACGGATCGAGBGCCGAGGTCGGCTCGTCGGCGACGATGATTTCCGGGTCGAGCGCCAGCGCCCTTGCGATGGCGATGCGCTGCAGCTGGCCGCCGGAAAACTGGCCAGGCAGTTTCCGGATATCGATGTTCTCCAAGCCGACGAAGGAGAGAAGCTCGCGAATGCGCGTCTCAAGCTCGGCGCCAAGCTTGACGCCATGCGTGTCGAACGGCTCGCGCATCACTTCGGCGATCGTCATGCGCGCGTTGAGCGAGGCGAGCGGATCCTGGAACACGGCCTGCAGGCGACGGCGGATCGGCAGCATGCGTCGGCTGGCGAACCCGGTCACGTCGACGCCGTCGAAGCGCACGCGCCCGTCCGTCACGTCGACCAGCTTGAGGGCCAGCCGGGCGAGAGTGGACTTGCCGCATCCACTCTCGCCCACCAGCCCTAACGTCTCCCCCTTGCCCACGGTAAGCGAAACGCCGGCCACCGCCTGCACCGCACGGCCGCCGCGGCGCTGCGAGAAGGTCTTCGAGACGGCATCGAGTTCGAGAAGCGCCATGGTCAGCTCCTCGCGGTTTCAAGAGGCATGGCGGCCTCGATGGGATGATGGCAGGCAAGCTCGACGCTGCCGAATTTCCGCCGCGGCGGTTCGATCGCCTTGCAGTCGTCCTGCGCGCGCGGGCAGCGCGGATGGAAGCGGCAGCCGGCCGGGAAAGCGCCCAGTCCGGGCGCACCGCCGACGATGGCGTTAAGGTCCTGCTTGGCAGGCGTCTGCGAGATCATGGCGCTGGTCATCAGCGCGGCGGTGTAAGGATGCGAGGGCTGCAGCATGATGGCGTCGGCCGGCCCGACCTCGGCGATGCGGCCGGCATAGAGCACGAGGATCCGGTCGGCGACTTCGGCGACCACGCCCATGTCGTGGGTGATCAGGATGATCGTCAGCGAAAGCTCGCGCTTCAGTTCGGCAAGCAGCTCGAGCATCTGCGCCTTGATGGTGACATCGAGCGCCGTCGTCGGCTCGTCGGCAATCAGCAGGCTCGGGCCGGCGGCCAGCGCCATCGCGATCATGGCGCGCTGGCGCATGCCGCCGCTGATCTCGTGCGGATAGGCAGAGGCGACGCGGCGCGGATCGGGAATGCGCACGCGCTCCAGCATCTCCACCGCGCGCTTTCTTGCCTCGGCGCGGCTGGCAAGGCCGTGCGCGGTCAGTGTCTCCGCGATCTGGTCACCGACCGGCCAGACCGGGTTCAGCGAGCTCAGCGGGTCCTGATAGATCAAGCCGATCTCCGGGCCGCGCAGCTTGCGCAATTCGGCGTCGGGTCGCTTCAGCATTTCGCGATTCTTGAAGCGGATCGAGCCGGAGACGAAGGCGGTGGGCGGCTGCAGGCCGGCGATCGACATGCCGGTCAGCGACTTGCCCGAGCCGGACTCGCCGATGATGACGAAGGTCTCGCCCTCGGCGACGTCGAAGGAAATGCCGTCTACAGCGACGAGGTTCTGGCCCTCGCGCTGGAAGCCGATTGCGAAGTCGCGGACCGACAGGATCATGCGGCCCGCCTCGACGCGAGCGCATCGCCGATCAGCGAGAAGGCGGTGGCGGTCAGCATGATCATGGTGCCGGGAAAAACCAGATACCACCAGGCCGAACCAAAATAGGGGCGCGAGTCGCGGATCAGCAGGCCCCATTCCGGCGTCGGCGAATTGGCGCCGAGGCCGAGGAAGGAAAGGGCGGTGACGGCGACCAGCGCGTAGCCGATGTCGGTGGTGACGCGCACATTCACCTCCTGGACGACGAAAGGGATGATGTGGCGGCGCAGGATGGTCATCTCCGACACGCCGAGCGCGCGGGCGGCCTMGACATGCGGCCGCTCGCGCAGGCGCAGCACCTCGCCGCGCACCAGCCGCGCATAGCCCGGCCACCAGATGATGGCGAGCGACAGCRCCACGCTGTCGAGCCCACGCCCGATCGAGGCGGCGACGGCGAGCGCCAGCACCAGCGCCGGGAAACCGAAGAACAGGTCGACAATGCGCATCATCAGATTGTCGACGCCTTGGCGCGCCATGCCGGAGACCGCGCCATAGATCACGCCGAACAGAGCGGAAGCGAAGACGATGGCGATCGCTACGCCAAGCGAATAGCGGGTGCCRTAGACGATGCGCGAGAGGACATCGCGGCCGCCTTCGTCCGTGCCGAAGATATGGGTGAGGCTCGGCGGCTTCAGCCGGTCGGCCATGGCAAGCGCGATCGGGTCGTGCGGCRCAATCAGGCCGGGCAGAAGCGTGAAGGCGGCCAGGATCACCAGCACCAGCAGCGCGAGCGGCAAGAGCACGCCCTTCGGCCTCGCGATGGTCCGGCGCGTGGGCTCGGTGGAAATGCTCATGAGCCGACACTCTGCACGCGCGGATCGATCACCGGATAAAGCAGATCCATCACCAGGTTGATGATGACGAAGCCCGCCGTCGAGACGATCGCCAGCGCGATCACCGGCGWATAGTCGAAGACCTGGAACGACTGGTAGGCGTAGAGGCCGATGCCGGGCCAGTCGAAGATGACCTCGACCAGGATCACCCAGCTGATCATGTAGCCGAACTGCATGGTGGTCGCCGTCAGGATCGGCGACAGCGCATTGCGCAAGATGTGCTTGAACAGGATGCGGTTGGGCGACAGGCCCTTGCCACGCGCCGTGCGCACATAAAGCCGGCTTTGCTCCTGGATGAGGGCGGCGCGCGACAGCCGCGTGCCGACCGCGAGCAGGTTGACGACAATGGTCGCGGCGGGAAGCGTCAGATGCTTCAGGCTGGCGARAAAGGCCGAGAGGCTGCCGGCCAGCAGGGAGTCGACCAGCAGGAAGCCACTGACCACGGGCGGCGCCGTCTCGCGGATCGGGAAGCGCGCGCCGAGCGGCAGCCAGTGTAATTTGTAGAAAAAGAAGAACTGCAGCGTCATGCCGAGCCAGAATACCGGGATGCCGGTGCCGACCATGGTGATGAGGCGGATTGCGCCGTCCACCGCGCCGCCGGGGCGGCGGGCGGCGAGCACCGCCAGCGAGAAGCTGACCGCCAGATAAAGGACGAAGCTGACGATCAGGAGTTCCAGCGTCGCCGGCAGATACTGCTTGAGGTCGGTGCTGACGCTGCGGCGCGTGCGGATGGACTCGCCGAGGTCCCCCTTGGCGAGGCCGATCATGTAGGAAGCGAATTGCTCCGGCAGCGGCCGGTCGAGACCGTGCTCGACGCGGATGCGCTGCACGGTCTCCTCGGAGGCGTTCTGGCCGGCCAGGAAGGCGGCAGGGTCGGCCGGAACGACACGGCTGAGGAAGAAGGTTATGACCGCGACGGCGATGAGGACGACAAGACCCCAGACCAGACGCTTCAACAGGAAGGCGATCACAACCGTGCCGTCCGCATGCTCACCCCGCTATTACTTGCTGTACATTTCCCAGAACCGGGCGTTGATGTACTCGGCCGGATCGATGCGGTAGCCGCCGATGCGGTCAGGCTCGGGCACCACGGTCTTCGGCCGCGCGGTCCAGATGATGTAGTGCGAGTCCACCACGATATCGGCCGCCTGCTTGAGCAGCTTGCCGCGCTCGACGGCGTCCGAAATCGTCGGCAGCTTCGCCACGAGGTCCTGCAGCGTCTGGTCGAAGAATTTGCCCGAATTGTAGAACCCGCCCTTGAGGTAATGCGCGGAGAAGAACTTGGTCGCATCCGAAGGGCTGAGGTTCGCGTTGCCGAGCACGAAGCAGTTGCTCTTGTCGGATTTGATGGCGGTGATCGCCTCGACGAAAGGCTGCTCCTCGATCTCGACAGTGACGCCGAGCTGCTGGGCCGAGGATTGAAGCACGGTCGCGGCGAAGCGGAATTCCGGGAAACCGGCAGGCACCGAGCATTTCATCTTGGCGTTGGCGAGACCCGATTTGGCTAGCGCCGCCTTGKCRCCWTCGAGATCGGTCTTGATTTCGGCCTCTTCCTTTTCCGGACTGCCGGGGAACCAGGAGGGGACCGGGCCGCGGCCGACTTCGGCCTTGCCCTGGAAGGATTGCACCATGGCGTTGTAGTCGAACGCCTTGACCAGCGCCTCGCGGAAATCCTTGTTGTTGGTCGGCGCCAGATCCATGTTGAGATAGATCGCCGGCCAGGCCCACAGATTGTTGCCTTCGACCAGATGGAAGCCGCTGCTGGTGCCGATGCGCAGCGCCTCGTCGAGCGGCACGAAATTGGCGAGGTCGAACTCGCCGCCCTCAAGGCCGCGGGCGCGGTTGGCGCCGTCGGTGACGAAACGGTCGAGCACGCGGTCGAACGGCTTTTCMGGGAACTTGCCCCACCATTTGTCGTTGCGCTTCAACTCGATCTGGGTGCCGCGCGTCCAAGACACGAATTCGTAGGGACCGGTGCCGTTGGCGTTCTCGTTGAACCACGCCTGGCCGAGGTCGTCCTTGTGCTTGGCGATGTCCTCGTCGGACAGCATCTCGATGCGGCTGAGGTTGGAGGCGAGGAAGACTGTCGGCGCCTTGGTCTCGATCTTGACGGTCTTGGGATCGACCACCGTGACGCTGGCGATGTCGTCGACCAGATAGGACTGCCCCTGGCCGATCTTCAGCAGCCGGTCGAGCGTCGCCTTGACGTCGTTGGCGTCAAAAGCGGTGCCGTCGTGGAAGGTGACGCCGTCGCGCAGCTTGAAGGTCCAGATCTTGCCATCCTGTTTCCATTCCGTCGCCAGCGCCGGCAGCAATTTGGATGGGTCATCAAGGTCGAAATCGACCAGTCGATCGTAGATGTTGCGGGTGACCGTGAACTCCCAGTTCACATTGGYCTTGGCCGGGTCGATTGTGCTCGGCTCGCCGGCATCGGCATAGACGAAGGTGGACGCGTCGTCGGCGAAGGCAGAGTAGGAGACGCCGCCCATCAAGAGGCCGAGCGCCAGTCCCAAAATCCCATTGCGAAGCTTCATTGTTCTCCCCTTATTTTTGACCTCTGGAAATAGAATATATCATATATGATGGAGGTCGCAAGCGCGCATGACGACGTTTCCGCGCTGCGCGGCCGACGGCGAAATCGAGGACAGACGCACGTGGAGGCGCGGCGAAACGGCTGAGCCTCAGAGCCCATCCGGGAGCTTGTCCGGGATGGAGCGAGTTCTGGATTTTGAGGTACGGGAAGGGGCTGGACTAGCGCCGCGACCGCCGCGGCGGCTCGTCTTCGGCGTCTTCCTTGCTCTCGATCGCCGCGAGGTGCTCGACGAATTTGCGGCCGCCTTCGATCAGGTCCTGCTCGAAGGCGCGCCGCAGCGCCGCTTCGTCCTTGGCGCGCAGGGCGGCGATCACGTTGACGTGCTGGTGCCGGCCTTCATAGGTCGGGTGGCCGTGCGGGTAGAGCAGGCTGAGYAACGGACCGGCCTGGATCCACAATCTCTCGATCATCTCGATCAAATGCGGCATTTCCGATTTGCGATGGACGGCGAAGTGGAAGTCGTAATTGTGCTGAAGCGCGGCCGCGTAGTCCTTGGTGCGCTCGGCCTCGATCAGCTTCTTATGGATGTCTTCGAGGGTTTTCAGGAACGGCTCGTCGATATGCGGCATCGCCTTTGAAGYGGCATAGGGCTCGAGCACCAGCCGGATGTCGCGCAGCTCGAGATATTCCTTGAGGCTGATCCGCCGCACGCGGATGTAGTAGCCCGGCTTCATCTCCAGCGCGCCGTCCTTGACGAGCTGGAAGATGGCTTCGCGCACCGGCGTCTCGCTGGTGCCGAGCTGCTGGGCGAGGTCGCGGATCTTCAGCCGGTCGCCCGGATRCAGCCTCGCCGACATAAGCTCCTGGCGCAGGCGCAGGTAGATCTGCGAGGACAGGCTTGTGGCCTGAATCTCAGGCAGGTTCTGCATTTCAGCGGACTCGCTTTTGCATCTGGCCGACTGTCCTCATGACCACACAGCACCAGGCATGTCCATATCGCGGCCCAGGGCGCGTTCGAAAATCCGGTTCATATCCAGTTCCTTGCGCCCACACCCGTCAGCCGGGCAGCAAACCCGTTCCGTAGTTGCCGTAGCGCTTGCCGACACGCGCCATCTCCTCTTCAGGGAGCAGCACCGGCGCGCCACCTTGCAATGCCATCAGATACTGGCGYGCCAGGGTTTCGAGTTTCACCGTGGTCTGGAAGGCGGCTTCCAGCGTCTTGCCGATGGCGATCATGCCGTGGTTGGCGAGCAAACAGGCGGTGCGATCCTTGAGCGCCTCGACCGCCGACGTTCCGAGGTCGGCCGTGCCGAAGGTGGCGTAGCGAGCGCAGCGCACATCGGTGCCGCCGAAGGCCGCGACCATGTAGTGAAACGACGGCAGCGGCTTGCACAGACATGCCAGCGCAACGCAAGCATCGGCATGGGTATGGATCACCGCGTTGGCGGCCGGGTAGGCATTGAGGATCGCGGCATGYATGTGCCATTCGCTCGATGGAATGCCTTCGCCCCTGATGGCGCCCTGGGGATCGACTTGGACGAGCCGGTCCGGCGTGAGATTGCTGCTGTTGGCTCCCGTTGGTGTGATCAGCATGCCGCCTGGCACCCGCCGGCTCACATTGCCGCTGTTGCCGTGGTTGAAGCCTTTCTCCTGCAGGCGGCCGACCGTCTCGATAATGGCGTTGGGCAGATTGTCTTCGTTGATCATCAGTGCTCCGGATGCCGCATGGATTCCAGCGTCGGCAAGAACATGTCCACAGGCCCCAGCTTTCCCGATTTGAGGCTGAGGGCGACGATCTCGCCATCTTCCGTCGTCGCGCGGGCGATGCCTGGACCCTGGTAGGCGCCGATCCTCAGGCGATCTATTCCGAGCTGCTCGACCACCGTGCCGGACGTCTCGCCGCCCGCGACGAGGAAGCGCCGGACGCCGCGCTTGCGGAGTTCCACGGAGAGCCGGCCTAGAATAGCCTCGGCGAAGCTTGCCGCGCCTTCGCGCCCATGTCTTGCCTGCGCGGTGCCGACCTGCTCCGGACCGGCGGAGGTGGCGATCGCGATCGGGCCGCCTTCAAGATGTATGCCCGCCCAGGCGAGCGCCGTCTCAACCGCCGCATCGACGCTTCCGGCCGAAGCGATGTCGATGCGGTGCACCGGCCTTGCCTGTTCGAACGCCGCGAGCTGCTCCAGCGTCCGTTCCGCACAACTGCCGGCCAGCACGACACCGGGGCTTTCGACCGCCGGCAGGGGGCGCTTCGGCGGCGCGTCGTCCAGYCAGCCGCGCTTGCGCCAAAGCGCGGGGTAGTGGCGGATGACCGGCGCGTTGCCGGTCATCAGCGGCCAATCGACGGTGAGCGCCGCGACCGCGGCAAGATCCTCGGCATAGATCGCGTCCATGATGACGTGCCGGATACCTTGCGCGACCAGCTGGTCGACAAAGGCTTGCCGGGTGGCAGGCTCGGCCCGCACGACATTGTGCGGCAACAGCCCGACGGCGAGTTTCGATTGCCGCTGCAACACGCGGACCAGGTTGGGATCGGTCATCGGGGTCAGTGGATCGAACCGTTTCGGTGATTCCGACACGAGTTGGGCGCCGACGAAGAGATGGCCCTGGAAGACGCTGCGCGCGAGATCGCCGGAGCTCGGGCAGAAGCCGGTTTGGGAAGCACGCGTCAGGGCAARCAGCCTATCGGCCACCGGGCCGATATTGCCGTCGTCGGTGGAATCGAAGGTGGCGCAATATTTGAAGAACAGCCGCCTGACGCCGATGTCGAGCAGCCGCTGTGCCGCTTCTTCCGATTTCCGCACGRCCTCGGCGGCGGGAACGACGCGGGTCTTTTGCGCGACGACCACGGCGGGCGCGTTGGCGAAATGCCGGACCAGGGCAGGCCTGGTCACGAAACCGCAGTCGACGCCGAGCGCCACCAGCATCGCGGCGGTTTCCATGCCGCCGGTGAGATCGTCGGCGACGATGCCGATGATGGGCTGCATTTTCTCCGCGTCCCCGAACTATTGTGCGCGGATGATACATGATATATCGAGTGCTGCAAACAAGTCTTGGCGAGTCGGGCGGAACGACGCCAGACGGGGGCATCTTTCCATGGACCAGCATTCAAAGAGCATCGACGGCGCCTTGCGTGCCCGGGCACAGCGCGTCATCCCCGGCGGCATGTGGGGGCATCAGAATGCACCGCGTCTGCCGGCCGGCTATCCGCAATATTTCTCCCGGGCGCAAGGGTGCCGGACCTGGGACGCGGACGGCCGCGAATATATCGATTTCCTCTGCGGCTGGGGGCCGATGATCCTGGGCTATGGCGATGCCGACGTCGAGGCGGCGGCCGACAGGCAGCGCGCGCTTGGCGATGCGATGAACGGGCCGAGCGAACGGCTCGTCGAATTGGCGGAACTGATGGTCGAGACCGTTCCGCATGCCGATTGGGCGATGTTCTCCAAGAACGGCACCGACGCCACGACCGCCTGCCTGACGATCGCTCGCGCGGGCACCGGGCGCCRCAAGATCCTGGTCGCGCGCGGCGCCTATCACGGCGCCATTCCGTGGTGCTCGCCATCGGTTGCGGGCGTTACCGAGGAAGACCGCGCGCATCTGGTCTATTACAACTACAACGATGTCGAGAGTCTCGAGGCCGYGGCCGAGCTGTGCAAAGGCGATCTCGCCGCGATACTGGTCTCGGCCTTCAAGCACGACCTTGGCAAGCCGCATGAATTGCCGATCGTGGCGTTCGCGCGAAAGGCCCGCGCGCTCGCCGACAGCGCCGATGCCGCGCTGATCGTCGACGACGTGCGTGCCGGCTTTCGCCTCGCTATGGGTGGCAGCTGGGAAACGGTCGGCGTGCGGCCCGACATGGCCGCGTGGAGCAAGGCGATCGCCAACGGCCATGCGCTGGCCGCCGTCACCGGCAACGACCGCTTTCGCGAAGGCGCGACACGCATCTTCACCACCGGCTCCTTCTGGACCGCCGGCGTATCGATGGCGGCCGCGATCGCAACGATCCGGAAGCTCAGCGCGGTCGATGYCGTGGCGCATATGCGGGCCATGGGCCAGCGCCTCCGCGACGGTCTCGACGCGCAGGCGCGGAAGCACGGCGTGCCCTTGCGGCAAAGCGGGCCGGTGCAGATGCCGGTGCTTTTGTTCGAGAACGATATCGATCGCAAGCTCGGCGACACGTTCTGCCTGGGAGCGCTCGCCCGCGGCGTCTACCTGCATCCGGCGCACACGCTGTTCCTGTCGGCGGCCCACCAGGAGGCCGATATCGACAAGGCGCTGGCGGTGACGGACGAGGCTCTGGCAGCGGTCGCGCGGCTATAGACCTGAGAAAGGTTACGGCGCGACGAAGCCTTCGTGTCCCTGCAGGAAGCGCAGGAAATCCTCGCCGCCCAGGATGAGGTCCCGCTCCATGGCGGCGCGCGCCTTTTCCGAATTCTTCTCGCGCAAGCCCTCGATCACCGTCAGATGCTCGGCGGCGCCGACATATTTGTGCTCGCCTTCCTTGAAGAAGACAGTCAGCATCGGCCCCATCGAAACCCACAGGCTCTCGATATGGGCGACCAGCATCTCCATGCCGGAGAGCCGGTAGACGGTGAAATGGAAGTCGCGGTTGTAGCGGAATGAGAGCTCCGGATCGCCGGCCCGGTCCGCCTTCTCGAAGACTTTCTGGATGGCGGTCAGCTTTTCGATGTCTTCCTTGGTCGCGTTCTGCGCGGCGAGCCCGGCAGCAAGGCCCTCCAGCGACAGTCTTATGGTGCGCACCTCCATATAGCGCGCCAGCGTCAGCGCCGGCACGGTGACGAAACGGCCCGAGCGCAGCTCCAGGCCGCGCTCGCTGACCAGCCGCAGGCAGGCTTCGCGGGCAGGGGTGACGCTGGTGCCGAGCTGGTCGGCGAGATCCTGCATCACCAGGCGCTGCCCCGGCCGGAACTGCCCCGCGATCAACCCTTCGCGAAGAGCGACATAGGCGCGCGCGGAAAGGTTGCCTTGCTCGAGCGGCTGAATGTTCACGGCAAAGGTCTCCTCGGCATTGTTGTGTGGCGTCTTCTGCCGGCGGTGATTCTACAAGATATAACCAATAGACGCTTTTTTCTTCACTGTATTGTAGAGCCTGCTGGAGCAGGATGACGTTTCGTTGAATCGTCATCCTGCCCAGCTCTTTGTTGGAGCATGATCTTTCCCGAACCGGTTCCCACTTTTGCTACGCTGACCTGCGGTTCGGGATCGTGCTCTAAGCGAGCAGGGATTGCGCGACGCTTTCGACGCCCGCCGCATCGAGYTTGTAGTGACGGTAGAGATGGGTCGGCGGCGCGATGAGGCTGTACTCGTCCTTGATGCCGTGCCGGACGAGCCGTGCGCCGCCGCCTTCCTCGGCCAGCACTTCGGCGACCGCGCCACCCAGACCACCAAGGATATTGTGCTCCTCGACGGTGAGGATGATGCGCGACTTGCGCGCCGCCGCCATCACCGCCGCGCGGTCGAGCGGTTTGATCGTGTGCATGTCTATGAGGCCGACGGAGTGGCCCTTGCCGTTCAAGGCCTCCATCGCCTGCTTGGCCGAGTGTACCGCCATGCCGCAGGCAATGATGGTGATGTCGTTGCCGATGCCGTGAACCACCGCCTTGCCGAATTCGAACGGGCCGTCCTTGCCATAGACGGCCGGATCGTGGCCGCGCGAGATGCGGAAATAGATCGGCTGTGGATGATTGACGGAAGCGCGCAGCGCYGCGGCGAATTGCGGGCCGTCCGCGGTCGAGACGACAGTGAGGTCGGCGATCGCGCGCATGATGGCGATGTCTTCCGTCGCGTGATGCGAGGTGCCGTAGAAGCCGAGCGAGATGCCGGTGTGATGGCCGATCAGGCGGACCGGCTGCGCGCAATAGGCGACGTCCATGCGAATCTGCTCGCAGCAGAGCAGCGCCAGGAAGGAGGCGAAGGTGGCGACATAGGGCATGACGCCGGTGGTGGCCATGCCGGCCGCGGCCGAGACCATGTTCTGCTCGGAAATGCCGAACTGCGTGAAGCGCTCCGGGAAGCGGCGTGCGAAGCCGACAAGGCCGTTGGAGTGCTGCAGGTCGGCGGTGCCGGCAACGACCGGATGACCGGCCTCGGCAAGCTCGATCAGCGTGTCGGCCAAAGTCGCGAGCGAGGGTGCACGCTTGTTGAGTTCGCGGTACTGCCAGCTGTCGGGATGCAGGGCCGCGCTCATTGCGCACCTTCAAGGATCATGTCGCGGGCGCGTGCTTCGTCTTCCGGCGCGAGATAGCCGAGATGCCAGCCGGGTTCGGTTTCCATATAGTCGATGCCCTTGCCCTTGACCGTTCTGGCGATGATRCAGCAGGGTTTTTCGCGGCCGGTGTCTGCCTTGACCTTGCGCAGCAGGTTGGCGAGCGCGACGACGTCGTGGCCGTCCACCTCATGCACCTCCCAGCCGAAGGCGCGCCACTTCTCATCCAGCGGCTCGACCGCGGCGACGTCGTCGACTTTGCCGTCGAGCTGATAGCCGTTGCGATCGACGATCGCGACGAGCCTGCCCAGCCGATGGGTGGCGGCGCTGATGGCGGCCTCCCATACCTGTCCTTCCTGCATCTCGCCATCGCCGAGCAGGACGAAGACGTTGAAGTCCTTTCCGTGGAAGCGGCCGCCGAGCGCCATGCCGACGCCGTTGGAGAGGGCATGGCCGATCGAGCCGGAGCTGAAATCGACGCCGGGCACCTTGCGCATATCGGGGTGATCGCCAAGCGGGCTGCCGAGGCGGGTGTAGTCGTCGAGCCAGGAGCGGCCGAAGAAGTCGAGGTCGGCGAGGATCGGGAACTGGCCGACCGCCGCATGGCCCTTGCCCATCAGGAAGCGGTCGCGATCGGGCCAGCCCGGCTCGCCACGGCGCAGCCGCATCGTGTCGTAATAGAGCGTCGAGAAGATCTCGGCGCAGGAGAAGACCGACGAGTAGTGGCCGACCTTGGCGATCGAAATCAGCCTGATCGTTTCCAGCCGCACGAAGCGCGCGCGCTCGCGCAGGCGGGCAGCCTGTTCGTCCGATATCCCGTCATTGCCGCTGTTGCTCGGCCACCGGCTCGCGCCTGAGGACGCCATGGTCGATCTCCTCCATTTCCGTTTATCTGACCCTCGACAACTTATAAGTTATAAGATATTTGGTTGAGCCGCAAGAACAATCATTCGCCCTAGGGAACAGGAAATGCTGCACAATTCGGCTCGGGCCATCGACATGAGCCTGCATCTGCATTCGCAGACGGACCCGCGACGGCACGAGCAGGACGGGCCGTTGATCGTCTCCGGCGGCGACGGCGTCTATGTGCGGGACGATGCCGGAAACCGCTATATCGAAGGCATGGCCGGGCTATGGACGGCATCGCTCGGGTTCAACGATCAGAGGCTGGCCGCAGCCGCGGCCGCCCAATTCGCCAAGCTCGCCAACTACCACACCTTCAACCATCGTTCGAACGAGCCTTGCATCGATCTGATCGAACAGCTCGCGGCGGTCTCTCCGATTTCATCGTGCAAGATATTCCTCGCCAATTCCGGATCGGAAGCCAACGATTCCATGATCAAGCTCGCCTGGTACTATCAGGCGGCGCGCGGCAAGCCGGAGAAGCGCCGCATCATCAGCCGCAACGGCGCATTCCATGGCAGCACGGTGATGGGCGCGGTGCTGAGCGGGCTGCCGCATATGCACCGCTCATTCGGCATGAACACCGATGACATCCTTTATGCCGGCAAGCCGCATTTCYACCGCGAAGGGCAGGAGGGAGAGAGCGAGCAGGCGTTCGCCGACCGGCTGATCGCCGAGCTGGAGGCGATGATCCTTGCCGCCGGCCCCGACACGATCGCCGCGATGATYGCCGAGCCGGTGATGGGGGCGGGCGGTGTCATCGTGCCGCCGACGGGTTATTTTCCGAAACTGCGCCAACTGCTCGACAAGCACGACATCCTGCTTCTGGCCGACGAAGTGGTCTGCGGCTTCGGCCGCACCAGCAACTGGTTCGGCAGCCAGACTTTCGGCTTCAAGCCCGATATGTTCTCGGTCGCCAAGGGCTTGTCCTCCGGCTATCTGCCGATCGCGGCGGTGGTCGTGTCTGACAAGACCTACCAGTCGATCGCCGACGAGGGGCACCGCAACGGCGTCTTCGGGCACGGCTTCACCTATTCGGGCCATCCCGTCGCCTCGGCCGTCGCGGCGGAAGCGTTGCGCATCTATCACGAGATCGACGTCGTCGGACGTGCCCGAACTCTCGGCGCCCGGATGCTGGAAAAGCTGCGCGATGCGCTTGCCGATCATCCGATGGTCGGCGAGATCCGCGGCGTCGGCCTGGTTGCCGGCGTCGAGCTGGTCGCCGACCGACGCAAGAAACAGGGCTTTCCGGCCGAGGCCAGGGTTGGCGCGCAGGTCGAACGCGCCTGCCGGGCCCGCGGCATCATCCTGCGCAACATGGGCGACGTGCTGGCGCTCTGCCCGCCTTACATCATCGAGCCGGACCAGATCGACGAACTCGTCCGCGCGCTTTTCCTCGCCATCGAAGACACAAGGGAGAGCCTCTCGCTCTGAGGCTTGGCTGCCATGACAATCACCATCAGACAGGACAAAAGCATGTATCCGGAGATCGGGCTTTTCATCGACGGCAAATGGGGACCGGCCGCCGGCGGCAAGACGCTTGAGGTGCGCAACCCGGCCACCAACGARGTCATCGGCTCGGTTGCGATGGCAGGCACTGCCGATCTCGACCGAGCGCTCGCAGCGGCCGAACGCGGCTTCAAGGTGTGGCGCAAGGTCTCGGCCTTCGAGCGCGGCAAGGTGATCCGCGAAGCCGCGCGGCTGATGCGCGAGCGTGCGGGCAGGATCGCCAGCCTGCTCAGCCTCGAACAGGGCAAGCCGCTGGGCGAGGCGACGATCGAGGTCCTGGCCTCGGCCGATATCCTCGACTGGTTCGCGGAGGAAGGGCGCCGCACCTACGGCCGTATCGTGCCGGCGAGAGCCAGCAACGTCCACCAGCTGGTCGTGCGCGAGCCGGTCGGCCCGGTCGCGGCGTTCACGCCGTGGAATTTCCCGGTGTCGCAGACGATCCGCAAGATCGGCGCGGCGCTCGCCACCGGATGCTCGATCATCRTCAAGCCGCCGGAAGAGACGCCCGCTTCGCCCGCCTGCCTCGCCGACGCCTTCAAGGATGCCGGGCTTCCCGACGGCGTGCTCAACCTCGTCTACGGCAACCCGCCGGAGATTTCGAGCTACCTGATCCCGCATCCGGTGATCCGGAAAGTGTCCTTCACCGGCTCCGTTCCCGTCGGCAAGCAACTTGCGGCGCTCGCGGGACAGCATATGAAGCGCGTGACCATGGAGCTCGGCGGGCATGCGCCGGCGATCGTCTTCGACGACGCCGATCTCGACAGCGCGGCGAGCCTGCTGGCGGCAGCCAAGTTCCGCAATGGCGGCCAGGTCTGCGTCTCGCCGACACGTTTCCTGGTGCAGGAGAAATCCTACGCGCCGTTCCTCGACAAGCTCGTCGGCCATGCGCGCGCGATGAAGGTCGGCGACGGGCTGACTGAGGGCACCCGCATGGGGCCATTGGTCAATGAACGGCGGCTGCAAGCCGTCGAGGCGATGATTTCCGAAGYGGTGGCCGAGGGCGCAAAGATCGAGACCGGAGGCAAGCGCATCGGCAACAAGGGCGCCTTCTTCGAGCCGACCGTGCTCAGCGATCTCAGCCCCGGCATGCGCATCATGAACGAGGAGCCGTTCGGCCCGGTGGCGCTGGTGATRCCGTTCGCGACGTTCGACGAGGCGGTGGCCGAGGCAAACCGGCTGCCTTACGGGCTCGCGGCTTACGCCTTCACCCGTTCGCTGAAGACGGCGACCGAGCTTGGCGCCGAGATCGAGACCGGCATGCTGACGACGAACCATCTCGGCCTGGCGCTGCCGGAGGTGCCGTTCGGCGGCGTGAAGGACAGCGGCTACGGTTCCGAAGGCGGCTCGGAAGCGCTGGAGGCCTATCTCGTCACCAAGTTCATCAGCCAGGCCGGATTCTAGTGTCTTCCGCTTGGGTTAGGCGAACATCTCGGTGTGTTGCTCGAGCTGCAGGCGAGTGCGGCGGATATGGCCGTAGAGGATGAGGCCGGCCTGTTCGCCGTCGCGCCGCTTCAGCGCCTCGAGGATCAGCCGATGCTCGTGATGCACCGCCGCCATGCCGGCCTTGCCGACCGATGCGGCGAAAGCGCGCCGGTATTGCTGGGTGGTGTTCCAGAATTTGTGGATCATCTGGGCGAGCTGCGGCATGCGCGCGCCTTCATAGCTCAGGAGATGAAACTCGCGGTCGAGCTGCAGGAACTCGTCGATGCTGCCGGCGGCCTCGATGCGCGAGACGAGGTCTTCCAGGCGCGCAAGCGTTTCGGGCGAAAGGTTGGCGCTGCTTTCGGAAAGCGCCAGCGGCTCCAGCCGCTCGCGGATCTTGTAGATCTCGATGCACTCGGCGCGGTCGAGCTTGGAAATCCAGGCGCCGCTGTTGGGCACGAGGATGACCAGCCCTTCGCTTTCCAGTTGCCGGAGCGCCTCGCGCACGGGGATGCGGCTGATGCCGTATTCTTCGGCGAGCTCTTCCTGGCGGACGCGGCTGCCCGGCCGCAGCCGCCCCGACAGGATGGCGTCGCGCAGCGCATCGGTGACGCGGCCGCTGGCCAGGGCGGCGCCGTTGCCTTCGGTTCCGCCRCTTGCGCGTCTGCCGGCCATGATCTCAATTCCCCGCATGGTGTTGATCCCCAGGATGTTAGTGCATCGGCGAGCAGGTGGGAATCGGCACGAACCGGCCGCTCACAGATGAGGGTTGGCCGGATGCCAGAGCCGGCGATCCGTCCCGCGTTCATAGGCCTTGCCCGTGGGGAAGGAGACCAGCTCGAGCTGCATGCCCCAGGGACTCAGGAAATAAACCCAGCTCTGAYCGGCGCTCGGTCCCTCGGTGCGCACCGTCGGCTCGCCGAGCACGCGCACGCCATGCGATCGGAGATAGGCGACTGCATCATCGATATCGTCGACGTAGAAGGCGAGATGATGCCCGCCGACATCGCTGTTCCTGGGTTGGACGCCGTCCTGGTCCGGCGCGGAATATTCGAAGATCTCGAAATTGGAGCCGTGACGGCAGCGCAGGAATTTGAGCCGCTTCATCACTGTACGGGGATGGACGTTGAGATGGGTTTCCATCCAGTCTCCGTCGGACCGGAAAGGCCCGAGCTCGTAGAAKGGCTCGCAGCCGATGACCTCGACGAAGAAACGGACGGCTTCGTCGAGATCGGGAACGGTGAAGCCGATATGATCGGTGCCGCGCAGGCCCGGAAGGCCGTTGCCGGCATGGCTGGTTTCATGAAGCATTGCTGGTCCGRCATCTATGATCCGACATGACCGTATCCAACATGCGGCAATTGGCAAGAAAATTAGCGGATCTGGCCGAATAAATCCGCCAGATTGTATCCAATGATAGGCTCGACATCTGTGGAGGATTTCATGACAGACAGGACCGCTTACGATCCGGCGTTGGGCATAGCCTATGTCAACGGCAGCTATATGCCGCTCGCGGAGGCTGCCGTTCCGATCACCGACCGCGGCTTCGTGCGGTCCGATGCGACCTATGACGTCACCCATGTCTGGAAAGGCCGTTTCTTCAGGCTCGACGACCATATCGAGCGCTTCCTGGCCTCGATGCGCGGCCTGCGCATGAGCCTGCCGCTGTCCAAGGCCGAGATAGCAGACATCCTGGTCGAATGCGTTCGCCGGACCGGGCTTCGCGATGCCTACGTGCAGATGACCTGCACGCGTGGCGTACCGCCAGCCGGCACCCGCGACCCCAGGCTCTGCCAGAACCGGTTCTATGCTTTCGCGCAACCCTTCGTGTGGATCGCCAATGACGAGCAGCGCCGCGACGGGCTGAAGATGGTGGTGAGTTCGGTGCAGCGCATCCCGCCCGAATCGCTCGATCCGCGCCTGAAGAACTTCCACTGGCTCGACCTGACGATGGGCATCTTCGAGGCCTATGACCAGGATGCCATCGTCGCCGTGCTCAACGACGGAAARGGCAACGTCACCGAAGGCGCCGGCTTCAACGTCTTTTCGGTGAAGGGCAACGTCATCACGACACCGGACCGCGGCGTCTTCGAGGGCATGACGCGCCGCACCGTGATCGAGCTGGCCGGCGAAGCGGGCGTCACCTGCGAGGTGCGGCCGCTGCCGATCGAGGAATTGYGCGAGGCCGACGAGATCTTCATCTCGAGCTCCGCCGGCGGCATCATGCCGGTGACGATGCTCGATGGCCGCATCTACGGCAACGGCAAGCCCGGCCCGATCACCAACCGCATCCACGATCTCTACTGGGCCGCGCACAGGGAAGGGCCGCTTTGCACCCTCGTCGACTACGGAGCGGCGGCATGAGCGCCAAAGAGGCTGAGCGCGTCTTCCTGGTGACCGGCGGCACGCGCGGCATCGGCGCGGCCTGCGYCGAACGGCTGGCGGCGGATGGCGCGCGGGTCGTCTTCACAGGGCGCGACCGGGCCGCCGCCGATGATGTGATCGCCGCGGTCCCCGGCGCCGTCTTCGCCGCAGGCGACGCGACCAGCGAGGCTGACTGCAAGCGCGCGGTCGAGGTCGCGCTGGAGCTTGGCAAGGGGCGTATCGCCGGCCTGGTCAACAATGCCGGCGCCGGCGGGCGCGCCGCCTTCGACCAGACGACGCTCGACGACTGGAACAGGACGATGACGGCCAACGCCACCTCGGCCTATCTGTTCACGCGTCATGCCTTGGCTGGTCTGCGGGCCGCGCGCGGCGCCGTGGCGACGATCTCGTCGGTGGCCGGCCTGGTCGGCGAGGAGGGACTTGCGATCTACACCGCCTCCAAGGCGGCGCTGATCGGCCTGACGCAAGCGCTGGCACTCGAATACGGCTCGGAGGTGCGCTTCAACGCCGTCTGCCCGGGTCAGATCGCCACGCAGATGATGGCAAAGACGCTGGCCATTCCTGGCCGGCGCGAGAAGCTGGAAAAGCGCATTCCCGCGGCGCGCCTCGGCACACCGGAAGATGTCGCCGAGGCGGTCGGCTGGCTGCTCTCTCCCGCCGCGGGCTTCGTCAACGGCGCGGTGCTCAGCGTCGACGGCGGCGAAACCGCCGGCTTCATGACGCCGCGCGACGATCCGCGGGCCTGACTTTCAGCCCAGCGGTCGCCCCTGATCGGCCATGACCTGGCGCACGCCGCGCTCGATATCGGCGGGGCGTGCGCAAGCGGCGGCCTCGAGCACCTTGGAAATGCTGGGCGAAGCCTCGCCGCCATGGACGCGCTGGACAGGCTGGTCGAGCCAGTCGAAGCAGCGGTCCTGGATCTCGGCGGCGAGCAGGCCGCCATAAGACGTGCCGCGGGCGCCTTGCTCGACCACCAGCACATTGCCGGTCTTGCGGATCGAGGCTTCGATGGTCTGCCAGTCGAGCCCGGCGCGATCGAGCGAGCGCAGGTCGATGACCTCGGCGTCGACGCCAAGACGTTCGACCACCTCGATCACCGGCCGCACCATGGCGAGGTAGGTGAGGATCGTCATCGCCTTGCCCTGGCGCACGACTTTCGCCTTGCCGAGCGGGATGAAGTAATCGAGATCGTCGACCGGCGCCGGGCCGGTCGAATTGTAGAGTTCGACATGCTCGATGACGAGCACCGGATCCTTGCAGCGCAGCGCGCTGTTCATCAGGCCGACATAGTCGAAGGGTGTCGAAGGGGCAACGATGCGCCAGCCGGGCGAGGTGGCGAAGATGCCGGCCGGGTCCATGGAGTGCTGCGAGCCGTAGCCGGTGCCCATGGCGACCTTGGTGCGCAGCACCAGCGGCACGTCGATATCGCCGCCGAACATGTGGCGCGCCTTGCCGATCTGATTGAAGACCTGATCGGCCGCCACCCACATGAAGTCGGGGTACATGAACTCGACGACCGGAAGGTAGCGGCCGTCCATGGCGATGCCGCCGCCGAGGCCGGTGAAGGCGGCCTCGCTGATCGGCGTGCCGAGCACCCGGTCCGGGAAGGCGGCGGCAAGGCCACGCGTCGCGCCGTTGGTGCCGCCCTTCAGCCGGTGCACATCCTCGCCCATGACAACGATGCGGTCGTCCGTCGCCATGCGCCGCTGCATGACGTTGGCCACGGYGTCGATGAATTTGGCGTTGCCGTCGATCGCGCCGCCGAAGGTTTCGAGCTCCTCCGTGCGCTGGCCGGAAAGTTCGGAGAGATCGCCGCGGATGCCGTGGTCGCGAAACCCTTCGTCCGGCCATAGCGCCGGCTTGATGCGGTTCTTGCCGCCCGCCTGCTCGACGAGCTCGGCGGCGACATCGGCCATCAGCGCGAGCGCGCGTTCGCGCAGAGCGGCAACGCCCGAGCTGCCGATGATCTGACGTTGTTCCATTTCGCTCGCAAGCCGGTCGAGCGGGTCGCGCGTCCGCCACGCCGCCTCCTCGACCTTGTCACGGTAGCCGAAGGCACTGCCGGGCAGCGGGCCGTTCTGATGGAAGTAGCGATAGACATCGGCCTCGATGATGGCCGGCCCGCCGCCATTGCGCATCAGCTCCATGGCTTCTTTCGTCGCAAGGTAGACGGCGAGGGGGTCCATGCCGTCGACCTTCCAGGCGGGAATGGCGAAGGCCAATCCGCGCGCCGACAGGCGCGGCTCGGCGGTCGCTTCCTCGACATGGGTCGAGACGGCATAGCGGTTGTTCTCGATGAAGAAGCAAAGCGGCAGCTTCCAGGCGGCGGCAATGTTCATCGTCTCCAGCACCGAGCCGATGTTGACGGCGCCATCGCCGAAATAGGCAAAGGCGACATCGCCCTTGCCGGCCCGCTTGTGCGCCCAGGCGGCGCCGGCAGCCAAGGGCACGCCGCCGCCGACGATCGCGTTGGTGCCGAGATTGCCGGCTTCGGCCCAGCGCAAATGCATCGAGCCGCCACGGCCGCGACAGAAGCCCTGTGCGAGGCCAAGGATCTCGGCGAGCGACCTCTGGGCGAGATCGCGGATGGCCGGTGAAAACTCCGCCGCTGGCAAGAGCCCGTCTGGCGCGACATAGCGGATCGACTTGGCGAGGAACTGGTGATGCGCRCGATGGGATCCATTGATCTGATCGCCGGCGCGCATCAACGCGGCCGAGCCGACGGCGCCCCCTTCCTGACCGACGGCGGAATGGGCGGGTCCATGCACCAGGCCCTGGCCGGCGAGGTCCAGCACTTTCTCCTCGAAGGCGCGGATCAGATGAGCCGAAACCAGCATCGATTCCAGCGCAGCCGGATCGGCGTCGTCCCAGTCTGCGCGCGTCGTGCGCAGTTCGCGCCAGGGAGCCGATGGGGCCAATGTCGCATAGTCGGRCATCAGGACTTCCTGCCGGGCTGGTGGCTGGTTTGAGAAGCTCATTGGATACGATAACGACGTGTCTTGCCTTTTGGAAGGCAAAATTTGCCGCTCATCATTATCATTGGATACATTGAGTGGATATGCCGGACTCCCGCCGAGGTGGCGCGCGACGCGATCGGCACTCGATACCGCGCGCCGGCGCCGTCAGTCCGTCTCAGGCGCCAGGATGCGCGCCACTTGCTCGGCAATCGCCAGGCTGGAGGTCAGGCCGGGGCTTTCGATGCCGAACAGGTTGAACAGGCCATCGATGCCGTGCGTTGCGGCATCCTGGATCACAAAGTCGCTGTTGGCTTCGCCCGGACCGGAGAGCTTCGGCCGGATGCCGCTGTAGGCCGGCTGCAGGCTRCCGTCGGCCAGGTCCGGCCAGTATTGGCGGATCGCATCGTAGAAGCGTTTGCCGCGCGCCGGATCGACGCGGTAGTCGAGCGTGTCCGTCCATTCGACGTCGGGCCCGAACCGAGCCGTGCCGCCGAGATCAAGTGTCAGGTGGACGCCAAGGCCRCCCGGTTCCGGCACGGGGTAGATCAGCCGCGAGAAGGGCGCCCGGCCCACCACGGAGAAATAATTGCCCTTGGCATAGCGAAGCGTCGGCAAGAATTGCTGGTCGAAGCCTTCGAGCGAGCCTGYCAGCGCGACGGCGCCAAGGCCGGCCGCGTTGATGAGGCGCGGTGTGGCAACCTCGAAACCTTCGCCGCTTGCCGTGTCCCTCGTCTGGAGCACGATACGACCGGCATCGATGCGGCCCGAGACGATGCGTGTGTTGAGCGACAGCATCGCGCCGCTTTCCTCGGCATCGCCGAGCAAGGCGAGCATGAGCGCATGGCTGTCGATGATGCCGGTGGAAGGCGAGAGCAGCGCTTTGGTGCAACAAAGCGCCGGTTCCAGGTTCTGCGCCTCGGCGGCGGAAACGAAGCGCAGATCGTCCACGCCGCAGGCCGCTGCGCCAGCCCGGATCGTGGCGAGTACGGGTTCCTGGGCCTCGTCGGTCGCGACGATCAGCTTGCCCGAGCGGCGATGCGGGATCGCGCGTTCCGCGCAGTAGCGGTAGAGCATGTCGCGGCCGGCGACGCAGAGCCGGGCCTTCAGCGATCCGCGCGGATAGTAGATGCCGGCATGGATCACTTCCGAATTGCGCGAGCTGGTTTCGGTGCCGATGGCGTCCGCCGCTTCGAGGATCAGCGTTTCAAGGCCCCTCGCGGCGAGGCTGCGGGCAACCGCGAGGCCGATGACGCCGGCCCCGGCGACGATGCAGTCGACCTGTTCCATACTCAGTTCGCCTGGCTGACGCCGGCGGCATGCCTGCTGAAGAGCCGCTCGAGAATCACATTTCCGCCCTCGGTGATGTCGGCGATGATCGCACGTTCGGCGGCATCGGCATCCTTCTTTTCGACCGCGGCGAGAACCGCATGATGGTTGTCGATCATGGCGCGGCCGCCTTCGTGGTAGGATTCCGCGATCAGCGGCCCCATCTGCAGCCAGAGCCGGTTCAGGATGCCGCGCAGCACCACCATGTCGCCTATGTCGGCAAGCGCGAAGTGGAACGTCTGGTTGAGCTCCAGCCCTTCGGTCCAGTTCCTGTCGGCGATCGCGCGCTCGTTGCGGGCGATCAGATCGCGCAGCCGCTCGATATCCCTGGCCGTCGCCTTGAGCGCGGCCTCGCGCGCGGCAAGCCCTTCGAGCTTCAGTCTGATCTGGYGGATCTCGCGATAGCGTTCCAGCGTGATGATGGGAACGCGCACCTCGCGCGCCGATTTTTGCACCAGAGCCTCGTCCTGGATGAGGCGCAGGATGGCGTCGCGGACCGGCGTGACGCTGGTTCCCAGCGACTGGGCGAGATCGCGGATGGTCAGYCTGGCATCCGGTGCGAAACGTCCCTTGATCAGCGCCTCGGCGACGCGCGCATAGACGGTTTCGCCGAGGTTTTCGCGCTCGAGCGTTTCGAAGCTGAAGCTCGCCATGCCGTTCCCGTCCCGTTTTTTGGCTGCCGGCCCAAAAGGGCTTGACAGTATATCTTATAAGAAACATGATGCATCAAACAGCATAATGCAAGAGGGAACTGCGATCCCTTGGACGAGGGGTAGGCAGGGCAATTCCCGCTTGGACGCCTGCAGACAGGAGCCGTCATGGACGCCAGACCGAATTCCCCCGAAGCCCGCGACATTCGCTACCACCTGCATGGCTACACCAACGCCCGCAAGCATCAGGAGACGGGGCCGCTGGTGATCGAAAAGGGCGATGGCGTCTATGTCGAGGACATCGCCGGCAACCGCTACATCGAGGCGATGGCGGGCTTGTGGAGCGTCGCCGTCGGCTTCTCGGAAAAGCGGCTGGTGGACGCCGCGACGCGGCAGATGTCGAAGCTGCCCTTCTATCACGACTTCGGCTCCAAGGCRCATTCGCCGCTGATCGACCTGGCYGAGAAGCTGGTGCAGGTGGCGCCGGTGYCGATGAGCAAGGCCTATTTCACCAATTCCGGTTCCGAGGCCAACGATACGGCGATCAAGATGATCTGGTATCGCTCGAACGCGCTCGGCCAGCCGGCGCGCAAGAAGATCATCAGCYGCAAGCGCGGCTATCACGGCGTCACCATCGCCTCGGCGAGCCTGACCGGCCTGCCCAACAACCATCTCTCCTTCGACCTGCCGATCGCCAATATCCTGCATACGTCGACGCCGCATCACTGGCGCGACGCGGAGCCCGGCGAGAGCGAGGAACAGTTCTCCGCACGGCTTGCCGACGAGCTGGAGAAGCTCATCCTTGCCGAGGGGCCTGAAACGATCGCCGCCTTCATCGGCGAGCCGATCATGGGCGCCGGCGGCGTCGTCGTTCCGCCCGCCGGCTATTGGGAAAAGATCCAGGCGGTGCTGTCGAAATACGGCATCCTGCTGGTGGCCGACGAAGTGATTTGCGGCTTCGGCAGGACTGGCGAGATGTTCGGCTCGCAGACCTTCGGCATCAAGCCCGACATCATGGTGCTGTCCAAGCAGATCTCGTCCTCCTACCTGCCGATCTCGGCACTGCTGATCAACGACAAGGTGTTCGAGCCGATCGCCGACGAGAGCGACCGCATCGGCACTTTCGGCCACGGCTTCACCGGCGGCGGCCATCCGGTCGCCGCGGCCGTCGCGCTGGAGAACATTAAGCTGATCGAGGAGCGCGACCTCGTCGGCAATGTGCGCAAGGTCGGCGCTCACCTGCAGGCAAGGCTGCGCAAGCTCGCCTCGCATCCGCTGGTRGGCGAGGTGCGCRGCGTCGGTCTCATCGCCGCGGTCGAGCTTGTCGCCGACAAGGCGACCAAGGCGTCGTGGGGCAAGCCGGCGGCGCTCGGCGCRCTGGTCAACGGCTTCCTGCAGCAGAACGGCGTCATCTCGCGCAACATGGGCGATGCGATCGCCTTCTGTCCGCCGATGATCATCACCGAGGCGCAAATCGACGCCCTGGTCGATGCCTTCGAGCGGTCGCTCGACGCTGCATTGCCGCAGGTTTACCCGCAGGGCTGAAGGGCTTCGTCAGGTATCCGGCGCGGTGGCGGTTGCTCTTTCTCGCGTTGACATATAAGATATAAGATGTACGTTGCGATGCCTATTGGATACATTCTTATTGCAACGCGTCGTCCAACATTATGAAATGCCAACGCAGAAGTGGCAATTGGATACAAAGGCAACTGAAGCCGAAATCGAGAAAACTTCAGCCCAGCAGGGCGCTGAAAAATGGGAGACTGATATGAGAGGATTGAAGAAATCACTGGCCTTGGCGCTGTCGGCGACGGTGCTGTCGGCCGGAATGGCGCAGGCCGCCGACTGGTGGCCATTCAAGATCGCTTCGGCCAAGGACGGCGATCTGAAGAATGTCGGAGAGATCGAGTACAAGCCGCTCGACAAGGCGGAGAAGCCCTGGAAGCTCTGCGTGCTCTTCCCGCACCTRCAGGACAGCTACTGGGTCTCGGTGGACTATGGCATCGTCGAGGAAGCGAAACGCCTCGGCGTCAAGGTGACGGTGCTGCAGGCCGGCGGCTACACCGCCCTGCCGAAGCAGATCTCGCAATATGACGACTGCGTCGCCTCGGGCGCCGACGCCATCCTGATCTCGGCCATCTCGGAAGCCGGCGTGGCCGCCAAGATCAACGAGGGCATGGGCAAGGGCATCGTCAACATCGCCGTCGCCAATCCGATCCTGGAGACGCCGATCACCGCTCGCATCACGCCCGACTTCTACCAGAAGGGTTTTCAGACCGGCGAGTATGTGAAGAAGTATCTCGGCGACAAGCAGGGCACCGCAGTGGCGTTCCCCGGGCCGCAGGGCAGCGGCTGGGCCGAGACCTACATGAACGGCTTCCGCGACAGCACCAAGAGCGGCAACATCAAGCTGGTCGGCGAGATGTTCGGCGAGGCCAGCGTGCCGGCGCAGCTCWAATTGGTCGAAGACGCGCTGCAGACCCATCCGGACGTCAACGTCATCTGGGGGGGCGCACCGACGGCGGAGGCCGCGATCGGCGCCGTGGCCGATGCCGGCTTGAGCAACGTGACGATCATGTCGTCCTATGAGAACCAGACCATGCTGAAGGCCGTCAAGGATGGCTCGGTGCTCGGCTTCGCCACCGAGTATCCGGTCATCATGGGGCGCATCGGCGTCGACCTCGCGGTGCGCGCGCTGGAGAAGAAGGATCACGAAAAGGTCCTGCTGGTTGCCCCCGGCATCGTTACCAAGGACAATGTCGACAAGATCGACACGACCCAGATCTTCGCGCCGGACAACTGGCGCCCCGTGTTCTCGGTCGAATAGTAACGAGGCCGCCGGCGCGGCCTTCAGCTTCGCGATTATATCGCGATCCTCCCGGCCTGACCGCCTTGCAGAAGGCGGTCAGGCGACTTGACGCAATTCCGGGCGAACCGCCACGCAGTTTGCTTGAATTGCTCTTGCCGGCTTTGGGCCTTTGGACGAGATGCTGGAAGTTACAGGGTTCACCAAGAGATTCCGCGGCATCGCCGCGCTCGACAATGTCGACTTCTCCCTCAATGAGGGCGAGGTCCACGCGTTGCTTGGCGAGAATGGCGCCGGCAAGTCGACGCTCATCAATCTCATTGCCGGCACGTTTCCCTGGGCCGAAGGCGTCTACCGCATCAACGGCCGGACAATCACCAGCCTGACGCCGCAGGTGGCGCAAGAGATCGGCATTGCCGCGGTCTTCCAGGAATTCAGCTTGGTGCCCGACCTCACCGTGGTAGAGAACATCTTCCTCGGCCGCGAACAGTCGTCCGGACTGTTCCTGAAACGCAAGCAGATGCGACAGGCTGCGGCCGAGCTGCTGGACAGTCTCGGCTTCCATTTGCCGCTCGACGAGAAGGTCGCCTTCCTGTCGCGCGCGCAAAAGCAGATGGTCGAGATCGCCAAGGCGCTGCGCATGCGGCCGAAGGTGCTCATCCTCGACGAGCCGACCGCGTCGCTCACCGACGGCGAGGCGGAGAAACTGTTCAATGCCGTGGCGCTGCTCAAGGCGCGGGGCGTCGGCATCATCTATGTCTCGCATCGCATGAGCGAGATCCGCAACCTCTCTGACCGCGTCACCGTGCTGCGCGGCGGCAAGAAGATCGGCACGGTGGTCACGGCCGAGATTTCGGACGAGGGGCTGATCGAGATGATGGTCGGCCGCCCCGTCGAGCAGCTCTTTCCGAAGATCGAGCACAAGCCCGGCGCGGTCAGGCTCGAGGTGCGGGATCTCACGACGGAGAAGCACTCCGTCATCGGCGCTTCCTTCACCGCCCGCGCGGGTGAGGTGGTCGGTCTTGCCGGCCTCGTCGGTTGCGGGCGCAGCGAGCTCTGCCGCGCCGTGTTCGGCCTGGAGACCATCGAGGCAGGCACCATCAGCCTGGGCGACAAGCCGGTCGAGCGGCCGACGCCGACGTCGATGCTTGCCGCCAATGTCTGCTATTTTCCGGCCGATCGCGGATCGGAAGGCCTGGCACTGGCGCGATCGGCGCGCGAGAATGYGACGATGAGCTCGCTCGACCTGCCGGCGCTGTCATCTGGACCGGTGCTGAAGTTCTGGCGCGAGACCGAGGCGATCAAGGAGCCGCTCGGCAATCTCGCATTGCGACCGATGGCGCCCGAGCGCAGGGCCTCCGCCTTCTCCGGCGGCAATCAGCAGAAGCTGATGCTGGCGCGTGGCCTTATGAAATCTTTCGATGTCTATCTGTTCGATGAACCCACCGTCGGCATCGATGTCGGCGCCAAGGCCGATGTCTACAATCTCATCAAATCGCTGGTCGAGGCAGGCGCCTCGGTCGTCGTCTCGACGTCCGAATTGCCGGAGCTGATCAATCTCGCCTCGCGTGTCTATGTCATGCATGAAGGCAAAATCGTCGCCGAGCTTGCCCAGCATGAGCTCAGCGAAGCCCAGGTGCTGTCGCATTATTTCGGAGGGCACGCATGAGCTCTGAAACGGCGACCATGACCGTTGCCAACGCGCCATCGCACCGCGCGAGCCGACTCGACCGCTTTCTCATGCAAGGCGGCATCGTCATCACCTTCCTGGTCGTGGCGGTGGTCGCGACCGCACTGATCGAGCCGCGCTTCCTCAACCGGCTCAACCTGCTCAACGTCATGCGCAATTTCGCGCTGCTGCTCATCCCGTCGCTGGCGCAGATGCTGGTKATGACGGCCGGCGGTTTCGATCTCTCCGTCGGCGCGGTGGTGGCGGCGACCTCGGTGGTGACGGCCGCGGTGATGCTGGTCGGCAGCATCTATTTCCCCGGCATGGAATTGGCCCTCATCATCGCCTCGCTGGTGATCGCCCTTGGCGTCGGGGCGCTTGTCGGGCTCGTCAACGCCGGTCTGGTTTCGATCTTCTCCCTCTCGCCCTTCATGGTGACGCTGGCGATGATGTCGGTGCTGATGGGCATCGCGCTTTATTTCACGCAAGRCATCCCGATCTACGGCGTGGTGGATTCCTTCGTCGCCAATGTCGGGCGCGGCCAGTTTCTCAGCCTGCCGATCGTGCTTTGGGTGGCGCTCGGCGTCCTTGCCGCGTGTATAATCATGCAGCGCTTCACGGCGCTCGGCCGCCATATCTATGCGGTGGGCAGCGACCAGCGCTCGGCGCGCCTGTCGGGCGTTGCCACAAGCCGCACGCTGATCGCGGCCTACATGCTCGCCGGCCTGCTCGCCGCGCTCACCGGCTTCCTGATGACGTCGCGGCTCGGCTCGGGCCAATCCACCATCGGCGGGACGCTGGCGCTCGAGACCATCGCCGCCGCGGTCATCGGCGGCGTGTCGCTGCGCGGCGGCGTCGGTCGCGCCGAACTGGTGGCATTGGCGGCGCTGTTCCTGTCGGTGATCGCCAACGCCATGAACCTGGTGCAGGTCGACAGCAAATATCAAACGCTGGTGCTCGGCGCTGTGCTGATCGTGGCTTTGGCCATCGAACGGCTTCTGTTGAGAAAGCGGCAGGCATGAGCACCGAGGCCAAGACACAACCGATGGCTCAGCCTTCCGGCCTCTCGCCGAAAGAGATCCTGCGCGCCGCGCGACTGCCGATCGCCATCGTCGTCGTGCTGGTCCTGTTTGGCCTGGTCGAGCCGCGCGTGCTTTCCTTCGGCAATTTTCGCAACATCGCGCTGCAGGCGAGCTATCTCGCCATCTTCGCCATGGCGCAAACCATGGTGCTTTTGACGCGTGGCTTCGATCTCTCGCTCGGCTACACCGTCTCGCTGGTCAGCGTCGCCGCCTCGATGGCGATGGTGGCGATGGGCGGCGGCGACGTTTCGATCCTCTATGGCGTCGGCGCGGCGGTTCTGATCGCCGGCGCGATCGGCCTCGCCAACGGCTTGCTTATCGCCGGCATCGGCATCAATCCGTTGGTGACGACGCTCGGCATGGCCAATATGGTGCTGGCCCTCGCCTCGACGATCAGCGGCGGCTTCCCCGTCACCGGCCTGCCGAAGAGCCTCACAGCCGAATTCGCGGAGGGCTCGCTGCTCGCCATCCCGACGCCGATCTGGATCGCCGCGCTGGTCTTCGTGCTTCTGTTCCTGACGCTCAAGGCGACGCGCTTCGGCCGCAGCCTCTATATCATCGGCGCCAATCCCAAGGCGGCGGTGGCAGCTGGCATCCGCACCGTGCCGGTGCTGGTGCTGGCCTATGTTCTGTGTGCGCTGCTGGCGGCGCTCGGCGCGCTTCTGCTCACCGCGCGCACCGGCTCGGGYGAGCCCAATCTCGGCGGCAATCTCACCCTGGAAGCAATCGCGGCCGCCGTGGTCGGYGGTGTGCGCCTTTCCGGCGGCGAGGGCGGCGTGGGCGCTGCCGTGCTCGGCGCGCTGTTCGTCACCGTGCTCTCCAACGGCATGAACCTCGTCCAGATCGACGGCTATCTGCAGCAGATCTGCCTGGGCGTCATCATCATCGTCAGCCTGATCGTCAATCGCGACGAAGCCAGGCGCTGATACTCCAACCTCTTCGGGAAGCTCGTATGGCCTATCAAGTTTGCATCGACATCGGCGGCACCTTCACCGACTGCCTCGTCTCGAACAGCAAGGGCGAGATCGCGATCTTCAAATCGCCGACGACGCCAGGCGAATTCGAGAAAGGCTTCATCAACGTGCTGCATGTCGCGGCCGAGGGCTATGGCCTGAGCGGCGCCGACTTCATGAAAGAGATCGACCTCGTCGTGCACGGCTCCACCGTGTCGACCAACGCGCTGGTCGAACGCAAGACGGTCAAGGTCGGCCTTATCCTGACCTCCGGCCACCAGGATATCCTCGTGCTGCGCGAAGGCCCGCGCAAAGGCGCCTTCCAGTGGCGGCTGAACTATCCCGATCCCTATGTGCCGCGCCATCTGACCAAGACGGTCGCGGGCCGCATCGACGCGCGCGGCCGCGAGCTCGCGCCGCTGTCGCTGGACGACGTGCGCAAGGCGGCGGCCGAATTCCGAGGCCTCGGCGTCGAGGCGATCGCAGTCGGTCTGCTGTGGTCGGTGGTGAACCCGGCGCATGAGCTTGCCGTGCGCGAGATCCTGGAGAAAGAGCTGCCAGGCATTCCGGTGACGCTCAGCCACGAGATCAACCCGATGCCGCGCGAATACAAGCGCATCATCGCGGCCGCGATCGATGCCTCGATCAATCCGATCGTGCGCACCTATATCGAGAAGCTGAAGACGGCGCTCGACGAGGAGGGTTTCGAGGGCGAGCTGCTGCTTGCCAATTGCGTCGGCGGCATGATGCCTTTGGCCGACATGATCCGGAAGCCGATCTACAGCGTCATGTCCGGTCCGACGCTGGCGCYGATGGCGGCGTTGGCGCTGTCCGATAAGCCCGACATCATCGTCGGCGACATGGGCGGCACCACCTTCGACGTGTCGGCGCTGCGCGACCATCAGATCATCGTCACGCCGGACAGCATGATCCACGACGATTCGCTCGGCATCCCCAAGGTCGACGTGCGCTCGGTCGGCGCCGGCGGCGGCTCGATCGCCTTCGTCGACGAAGGCGGCCTGCTGCAGGTCGGCCCGCGCAGCGCCGGCGCCCGGCCGGGCCCGGCATGCTACGGGCAGGGCGGCACCGAGCCGACGGTGACCGATGCCAATGTGGTGCTCGGCATCGTCGACCCCGATTACTTCCTCGGCGGCAAGATGCAGTTGAAGCGGGAGCTGGCGGAAGCCGCGGTCGACAAGATCGCCGCGCGGCTCGGTGTGACGCGCGAGGAAGCCGCCTACGCGATCTACACCACTTCCAACCACAACATGGTGGCGGCGATCGAGGAGATCACCGTGCGCGAGGGCATCAACYCGCGCGATTCTTTCTTTGTCTGCGGCGGCGGCGCCACCGCCATCCACATCGCCGAGATGGCCGACATCCTCGGCCTGAAGCGCTACATGGTGCCGCGTTTCATGGCCGGGCTCAGCGCCTTCGGCGGCCTGATCTCCGACATCCGCTCGGAAGAGAGCGCGGTGCTGCTCACCTCCGACGCGGACTTCAACGTCRCCGGCGTCAACGACGCGCTGAAGCGGCTGAAGCAGGCCGGCAACACCTTCCTCGCGGAAGCGGGCGTCGCGGCGGAGAATCGTCAGTTCGAATTCTCCTTCCTCGGCCGCTACGAATACCAGTCCTTCGAGATCGAAGTGCCGTTCGAGGCCAAGGACGGCGCGGTGTCGGAGAGCGACCTGCCGACGCTGGTCGAGGCCTTCCACAAGATGCATGAGCGCATCTATTCGATCCGCGCCGACAATGACGTCGTCGAGTTCACGGCGTGGAAGCTGYGCGCCATCGGCAAGCGCTCGGGTCAGGACATCTGGCAGAAGAACACGCTGCCCGATCAGAATGGCCCCATCGACCTGAAGGCCAGGCGCGGCATCTATCAGCAGGAGAGCGGTCGTGTCGAAACGGTCCCGGTCTACGAACTTGCGCAGCTGCGCGCCGGCGCGCAGCTTGCCGGCCCCTGCCTGGTCGAGGCGGAGACCTTCACGGCCTATCTCAAGGATCAGCATCAAGGGCAGATCGACCGTTACGGCAATCTCGTCGTCAACATCGCCTAGTTCAACAATCACGTGAGAGAACGACCCATGGACTCCATCAACAGGCTCGAGCTCGACGTCGCTGAACGCCGTGTCGACCCCTTCCTGATGTCGGTGCTGAAAAGCCGCTTCGAGGCGATCGTTCGCGAGATGACGCTGGTCGTCATGCGCGCCAGCCGCTCGGCGGTGATCAAGAACGCGCGCGACTTCTCCTGCGCCATCCTGACCTATGATCATCGGCTGGTCTCGGTCGAGGACGCGCTGCCGATCCACGTCATGTCGATGGACATGGCGACGCGGCCGCTGACCGACCTGTTCGACGACATCACGCAGGGCGACATCTTCCTCAACAACTGCCCCTATACCGGCGGCACCCATCACGCCGACCTGATCATGGCGATGCCGGTGTTCTTCGAGGGCGAGCCGCTGTTCTGGGTCGTGGCGCTGTCGCACCACGCCGACACCGGCGCGCCGGTGCCGTCGACCTATCTGCCTTTCGCCAAGAACATCTTCGAGGAAGGCATGCACTTCCCCTGCGTGCGCGTCGCGCAGAATTACGAGGAGAAGAAGGACATCCTGCGCATCGGCACGATGCGCAACCGTGTGCCGGACATGTGGCTGGGTGACGTGCGCGCACAGATCGGCGCCTGCCGCACCGGCGAAAGGCGTATCGGCGAGCTGTTCGCGCGCTACGGCCGCGACACCATCCTCGGCTTCGTCGAGGACTGGTTCGATTACGGCGCGCGTTGCGCCAAGGCCGCGATCGCCAAACTGCCGGCCGGCAGCTACAGCTACGAAACGCGCCATGATCCGGTGCCGGGCGTCGCCGACGAAGGCATACCGGTGAAGGTGACGATCAATGTCGATCCGGAAAAGGGCGAGATCGTCGTCGACGTGCGCGACAACATCGACAATGTGCCGGGCGGCCTCAATCTGTCCGAGAACACCGCCACCGGCTCCTGCCGGATCGGCGTCTTCAACAATCTCGACGAGAGCATCCCGCACAATGAGGGCGCGAAGTCGCAGATCAAGGTGCTGCTGCGCGAAGGCAGCGCCATCGGCAAGCCGAAATATCCGGTCGGCACTTCGGTCGCCACGACCAATGTCAACGACCGGCTGATGATTGCCGGCAATTGCGTCTTCTCGCGCATGGGCGCGCCTTACGGCCAGGCGGAGAGCGGCTCGCACCTGCCGGCCGGCGTCGGCGTCATCTCGGGCGAGGATCCGTTCAAGCACGGCAAGTCCTATGTCAACCAGGTCTTCGTCGRCTACGCCGGCGGCGGCGCCCGTCATGGCTATGACGGCTGGCTGACCTATTGCGGCCCGGCCAATGCCGGCCTGATCCAGCTCGACTCGGTCGAGGTCGACGAGTCGATGTATCCGATCGTCATCGAGCGGCGCGGCGTGCTGCCTGGATCGCAAGGTTTCGGAGAGTTCGAGGGCGCACCGGCGACCGGCGGCGTCTTCTATCCGCTCGACCACGACATGACGATCGTCTACGCGGCCGACGGCACCAGCTTCCCGCCGCGCGGCGTGCTGGGYGGCGGCGACGGCAAGGAGAGCGAGACGATCAAGCTCAGGGCCGGCGAGAAGATCGTGCTGCCCGCCTTCAGCGAAGAGACGATCGAGGATGGCGCCCGCATCGAGTTCACCGCCTGCGGTGGCGGCGGTTACGGCGATCCGCTGAAGCGCGATCCGAAGCGTGTCGCGGCGACCGTCAATCGCGGCTGGCTGAGCCGCGAGGACGCCGAAACGGTCTACAAGGTGGTTCTGACCGTTGCCGACGAGCCTGGCCTGCTCAAAGTCGACGAAGCCCGTACAGCCGCCCTCAGGGCGGTTTGATTCCAACAGGCGCGAAATCGGCAGAAACCTGGAATTCCAGACCATTGATTGGCGGAGGGAGCGCCTTGCCGGCGGTTTGCCATGCATGATGATCGACCGGTATCGAGCCGCCGCCTGCCATCGACGGACGCTGCCCTTCTGCTCCTGGCGGCAGCGATCTATGGCGGTATCTTTCCGGTCAACCGGCTGGCCGCCGAAACGCAATGGCCGCCTGTGGGTTTCGCTTTCGCCCAGTCGCTTGCGGCAGGCGCGATATTGGCCCTGGCGGCGGTAGTTGCCGGCGGGCGGTTCGCCGTCACCGCCGGGCAGGTGCGCACATACCTCATCATAGGCGGCCTTGTGGTTGGCCTGCCGATCGGTATCCTGGTCTCGGCCGCTCCGCATGTCGACGCCTCGGTGCTGACCCTGGTGCTCTGCCTTTCTCCGCTATTCACCCTCGCCATTGGCGCGCTGGCGGGCATCGATCGCTTCGATAGGCGAACTTTCGCCGGTATGCTTCTCGGCGTGGCCGGCGTGGCTGTCCTCGTGCTGCCCGATGCGGGCGCTGTCGGCCCGGACGGCTTCGTTTGGTTTTTGGTGGCGCTCATTGCCCCGGTGATGTTTGCAGCCGCCAACAATTGCGCCAAATGGCTGCGCCCCGAAGGTGCGCCCTCCTTGATGATGGCGGCCGGAACGCTGCTGGGAGGGGCCGCGGTTGCTGGCGTCGTCATGCTTGCGCTCGGCGGCGCGGTGTTGCCTTTCGAGTGGACGGGCAGGACCCTGATGCCGCTCGCTCTCGCCACGACGATCAATGCCGTCTTCTTCGTCCTGTTCTTCGAGCTGGTCGCTCGGATGGGACCGGCGCGCTTTTCGATCTTCAACTATCTGGCCGTGGCCGCCGGCATTCTCTGGAGCCTGGCCGTCTTCGACGAACGGCCGGCCGCCTCGTTCTGGTTGGCCTTGATCCTGATGCTTGCAGCCATGTATCTCGTGCTGTCGCGCAAGCCCGACTGACCATCCGGTTACCACTGACTGCCACGCCCTGTCACATGATGCCGAAGGTCTTGTAGGCTTCGACCGCGCTCATTCCGTCACGGATCGCCTTGGCGACGCGCTTTTCGCCRCGGACTTTTTCGAGGGCGAGGCGCACCACCTCTTCCTCGGCTTCAGTTGGGATAACAAGGACGCCTTCCTTGTCGCCGAACAGAAGCGTTCCGGGCTCTATGCGGACGCCGCCGATCTCGAGCGCGCAGCGATAGTCGACGACCTTGCCGCGCACGCCTTGGTCCTGCGCGTAAAAGCCGGTGCAGAAGCAGGGAAATCCCAGCGCTTTGATGCCATCTGTATCGCGGGCGAAGCCGTCGACCAGCGCGCCATGCGCGCCGAGGATCTTCGCACGCGTCGACATCAGCTCGCCCCACAGCGCGTAGCGGGGCGAGGCGCCGCTTGCGACGTAGACTTCGCCCGGCTTCAGATCGTCCAGCGCCTCGAACATCAGCCCGAAGGGCTTGCTCATCAGCGGATTGTGGGTCGGTTCGTTGGACGGAAAGATGTCGGTCTCGAGCACGGGCATGGCCCGGCCGAGCAGTCTCGTCTTCTCGTCGACAGGTTTGAATACCGGCGGCAGGAACTGATGCTGTAGCCCGATCGTGTCCATCACGTCGCCGACGACAGCGACGAAGAGCTCCTCCTCGAACAGGTGGTACATTTCGGCGTCGTCGGCATAGAGGCGTGTCGATCTGGTCATCAGGCTTGCATCCGGATGCTGGTGGATTGAATCGACTGCGAAGGTCCCAGCGCCGCGGCGTTCTGCACCAGCGCGCGCATATAGCCGAGCGCGAAGGCCTTTCCCGCATGCCAGGGCGCATCGCAGGACATTTCCGGCGTATGGTCGGGGATGATGACGCCGTCATAGTTTTCATCGCGCAGGATGCGGACGATTTCAGCCATGTCGATGTCGCCGTCGTCGACGAAGGTTTCGTGGTAGTTCGRCACCTTGCCGCGCACGTTGCGGAAATGGATGTAGCCGATGCGCCCGCGCCGGGCGAAGCGCCGGACATGCCCGTAGATCTCGTCGGTGCCCGGCATTTCCTGCAGCGAGCCGAGGCAGAGCTCCAGCCCGTTGGACGGCGACTCGACGATGTCCATCAGCCGGTCGTATTTCTCCGGACGGTTGACGAGCCGTGCCGCGCCGCGCAGCGCTTCGGCCGGCGGATCGTCGGGGTGCGCAGCAAGTATCACGCCGGCTTCCTCAGCCACCGGAACGATGTCGCGGAGGAAGGCTCCGAGCCGTTGCCAGAGCTCGTCGCTGCTCACCGTCACCGGAGCGGCGCCCGGTCGGCCCGCGCGGTAGCGCATGTTCCAGACCACGCCGTCGGGGAGGGGCAGATCGGGATCGATGGCCGCAAGGTCGAGCCCCACCGACATCGCGTCACCGCGCGCGAAGGGCCCGCGCGACCAGCCCCAGACGCCGGCGATGGAGAAGTTGTAGCCGATGCACGGGATGCCGGCGCGCCCGGCATCCCGGATAAGCCGCTTCAGCCCTTCGATCTGCTTCGCCCGATCGGGGCCGTCGAGCAGAATATCGGACCAGAAGCGCGGCGAGAAATTCTCGATCGCGGCGATTTCCAGCCCGTTGTCGCGCACGGTCTTCACCAGGCCGGCGAAGTCCTCATAGTTCCATAGCTCGTCGGTGGAGCAATCGCCCCAGCCTTCCGTCTCGCTGCCGGCCGACAGGGAAGGATCGCGGCCGCGAAAGTAATTGGTGAGGTGGGCGACGATATGCGTTGCGCCCGCCTGACGGGCGAAGCGGAAATTCTCGGGCGTCAGCGATTCCCGGTAGAGGCCAAGACCGATCTTCATGGTTTCACTTCACGCCGATGCCGGYGGTCAGGCCGCCATCGATCTTATAGTCGGCGCCGGTGCAGAAGCCGGCCTTGGACGAGCATAGAAAGGCGATGAGCTCGGCCACTTCCTCCGGCTCGCCGATGCGGCCGAGCGGATGGGCCGCGCCGAAGCGCCTGTAGGCTTCCTCGACATCGGCATCGCTGCCGTTGTCGCCGCGCGCGGCTTTCTCCAGGATCGGCGTGCGGATCGAGCCCGGGCTGACCGAATTGACCCGGATGCCGGCCGCCGCGTAGTCGAGCGCCAGCGAACGCGTCAGCGTGTGGATCGCGCCCTTGGTGGTGGCATAGGCGGCGACGTTCTGCTGGCAGGCGAAGCCCTGCACCGAGGCGACGTTGACGATCGCGCCGCCGCCGCGCTTGATCATTTCCGGAATGCCGAAATGAGCGGTCAGATAGATCGAACCGACATTGACCGTCATCGCCTTGTTCCAGATTTCCCAGTCGGTCGTCGTCGCGGTTCCATACGGATGGACCGCGGCCGAATTGACGATCACGTCGAGGCCGCCGAAGCGCGCCACGCCAGCCGCGACGGCGTCGCGAACCTGGTCCGGCACGGAGACGTCTGTGTCCACGACCAGAGCGCCGGCCCCTAAGCTTCCCAGCTCCGCTCTCATCGCTTCATTGGCCGAGCGGTCGATGCCGCAGGCGACGATCGCAGCGCCGCCGGCGGCGAGGCGCCTGGCGGTTGCCAGACCGATCCCGGTCGTCCCGGTCACCAGCGCGACCTTGCCTTCAAAATCCTTCATTGCGGGAACTCCTTCAGTCACTGTCGGACACCGGCTCTTCCGGCAGGAAGCGCAAGGCGAAATCGAGATGGCGGCTCACGAGATAGGCATAGGCCAGTCGGTCGCGTGCACGCAGCGCGGCGATGATCTCGCCATGCGCGGCGCGAGTGTCGGCAAGCACCGGCCGCATTTCCTTGCCGATGGTCATGATCCGCAGGATCACGGGCGACAGGAAGGAATACATGTCGATGAGCGTGCGGTTGCCCGCCAGGCCGATCAGCGCCCTGTGGAAATTGAAATCGTTCTGAGCGGCTTCCTCGATCGAGCGGCTGTCGACGATCCTGGCGTTGACCTCGTCGAGCGCCGCGATCTGTTCGTTCGTGGCGTTGAGCATGATGTGGTCGCCGATGCCGACCTCGATGATGCGCCTGAAACCCTGGATGTCGGCGAAAGAGGAGCGCGAGACATCCATGTGCGCGGCGAAGAAATTCTGGATCGCGATGCTCTGCCCRTCGGCGAGCACGGCGCCGACGCGCGGCTTGGGCTCGATCAGCCCGTAGGTGCGGATGGTACGCAGCGCCTCGCGCACCGTGTTGCGGCTGGCGCCGGTGATCTCGCTGAGCTCGCGCTCCGTCGGCAGCACGTCGCCGACATTCAGCTGCCGCGCGCGGATGAGGTCGAGGATGCGCCCGGCCGCGGTGTCGACCGCGGAGGAGCCGCCGGCGCGGCGGGCGGCGACATTGTCGCGTGCAGCCTGGGGATTTTCCGGCATCGATCCTCCTAATTGTTGGACCAACATATCGTATGATTTGAGGAAAACAATCGGKTTTGGGCTTGATCTCGGTGAATTTTCCGGGCCTGGCCGAAGCGAGTAGCCACTCACGAGCGTCAAATTTTAATTTGACTCCCGTTGTGGTCCAACAATAAGTTGCCGACTCTCTCACAGAGGAATGCGGCAAATGGAACAAACCTGGCGCTGGTACGGTCCGGACGATCCGGTCACCCTCGATCATGTCAAGCAGGCGGGCGCGACCGGCGTGGTCTCGGCCCTGCACGACATCTATGACGGGCGCGTCTGGCCGCTGGAGAACATCCTGGAGCGCAAGCGCATCATCGAGGCGGCGGGGCTGACCTGGTCGGTCGTCGAGAGCATTCCGGTCCACAACTCGATCAAGATCGGTTCGCCGGAGCGGCTCCGCTATGTCGGCTTCTACAAGGACACGATCCGCGCGCTGGCCAAGGCCGGCATCGCGACGATCTGCTACAATTTCATGCCGGTGGTCGATTGGACCCGCACGGACCTGGCGTACCGCCTGCCGACGACGGGCTATGCGCTTCGCTTCGACGCCATCGATTTCGCCGCTTACGATCTGTTCGTGCTGAAGCGCCGGAATGCCGAGGACAGCTACACGCCCGCCCGCATCGCAGAAGCGGAAGCGCGGCTGAAGGAACTCAGCGACGAGAAGATCGACAGGATCGAGCGCAATCTCATCGCCGGCCTRCCCRCCACCGAGCGCGCCTACAACCGCGACAGCTTTCGCGAGGCCCTTGCCGACTATGACGCAATCGGTCCGAAGGAATTGCGCGACAACCTCGCCTGGTTCCTGCGCGAGATCATTCCGGTGGCCGAGCAGGAAGGGGTGCGCATGTGCATCCATCCCGACGATCCGCCATTCTCGCTCTACGGCCTGCCGCGCATCGTCTCGACCGCCGAGGATGCGCGCTTCATCCTCGATGCCGTCGACAGCCCGGCCAATGGGCTGACGTTCTGCACTGGCTCCTACGGCACGCGCGCCGACAACGACATCGTCGCCATGGTCAAGGAATTCGCGGAGCGGATCCACTTCGTGCACCTGCGCAACGTCACCATGGAGGATGACGGCTCCTTCCACGAAGCCGAGCATCTCGAGGGCGGTACCGATATGGCGCATGTCATCCTCGCGCTGATGCAGGAAGAGGCGCGTCGCCGCAAGGAAGGCCGCGCCGACTGGCGCATTCCGATGCGGCCCGACCACGGGCATCTGCTCGCCGACGACATCGGCAAGACCAGGATCAATCCCGGCTACTCGCTGATCGGCCGGCTCAAGGGCCTCGCCGAACTGCGCGGCATCATGCGGGCCGTCGAGCGGTTCGGGCTGGTCTGAGGCGGTTTGCGTATGTAAAAACTATTTGCTCAGGTAAAAATACCTGCTAGTGGTTTGCGGACCGGGCGCGTGGCCCGGTTCCAGGGAGGAATTGCCGGATATGACAAGACTGCGCGGTCTTGCGTGGGATCATCGACGTTGCTGGGGTCCGCTGGACGCCAGCGTCGCGCCTTATTGCGCCGCCAATCCCGGCCTGGAAATCGAATGGGACCGCCGCAGCCTCTATGAATTCGGCGAAGGCGCGCTGGGCCCGGTGCTCGGCGAATACGACCTGGTGGTGTTCGACCATCCCTTCATCGGCGACATCGCGCAGGATGGACTGATGGTGCCGTTCGACGCCTATCTGTCGGCGGAGCAGGTCCGTTTCTTCGAACAGGATTCCGTCGGTCCGTCCTGGCGGTCCTACGCGAAGAACGGACGCCAATGGGCGTTGCCGATCGACGCCGCCTGCCACGTCGCCTCGTATCGCCCGGACCTTCTGGAGCGCTACGGGCCGGCGCCGCGTACGCATGAAGAAGTGGTCGAGCTCGGCCGCCGCGCGCGCAAGGACGGCAAGTGGCTCGGTCTGCCTTTTGTGCCGACGGACGCGATGTGCCTGCTTCTGACGCTTGGACATCCGCAGGAAGATGGCGACCAGTTCATCGCGACGGACATGGTCGAGAAGGCCGTCGGGCAATTGCGCGAATTGGCAGCGCTGTCGCACCCGAACTCATCCGGATGGAATCCGATCCGCTGCTACGATCATATGATCGCGCATGACGACGTGGTCTATGTGCCGTTCGCCTTCGGCTATGTGAATTACGCCGCGAAAACCGACAGGCCGTATCTGCGCTTCGCCGACGTGCCGACCGCGCGATCGGCCGGCGCGCTGCTCGGCGGCGCCGGCATCGGCGTCAGCGCCCGGTCGAAGCACAAGCAGGCGGCGATCGATTACGCGCTGTTCCTATGCTCGCCCGACTATCAGCGCGGCGACTATGTGAAGTCGGGCGGACAGCCCGGGTCGCTGGCGGCGTGGAAGGATGCCGAGGTCAATCGTCTTTCCGGCGATTTCTTCTCCTCGACGTTGCGCACGATCGGCTCTTCCTATCTGCGTCCGACCCATCCGGGTTTCATCGCCTTCTTCCGCGACTGCGCGCCGCGCGCGGCCGCTGCGATTGCCGGCGACATCTCGGCCGCTGAACTCGCCGATCACGTCAACCGCCTCTATCGMGAAACCAGGCAACCGGAACGGAGCGTCGCGTGATGGCTGCCGGTATTGCCGAAACGCTCGAGGAAAGCGAAAGCGGCCGCAACGGATATCGCGTGCCGGCGGTGGAGAAGGCGCTGGACGTCCTGGAGTTCATGGCTGCAAGCGCCGATGCGATGACGCAGACCGAGATCGCGACCGGCCTTGGCAGGTCCATCCATGAGATCTACCGCATCCTGYTCTTGCTGGAGAAGCGCGGCTACCTGTTCCGCACGCAATCGGACCGCTTCCGGCTGTCGCTGAGGCTGTTCGAGCTGGCGCATATGCATCCGCCGGTGAACAGGCTGGTCGAATGCGCGCTGCCGGTGATGCGCGAATTGACCGCCAATGCCGATCAGAGCTGTCACCTGGTGGTGCGCGAGGGACAGAACGCCCTGGTGGTGCTGCAGATCGATTCACCGCTGCCGATGCGCTACTCGGTTGCGCTCGGATCGCATTTCCCGATCCTCGAAACCAGTTCCGGCGCGGTGCTGCTCGCCCATTCGAACCGGGCGGAGCGCGACCGCATCGTCGAGCGCATCGTCGCTGCCGGCGAAGGGCAGGGGACGCGCGAGGAAATCGAGGCGCGGCTGAACRAGGTGGCCAGGCTCGGCTACGAGATGCGCGCGTCGCTGGCCGTCGAGGGCTGCACCAACATCTCCATGCCCGTGCGCGACCATGTCGGCGCCGTCATCGCCGCGCTCACGGTGCCGCTGCTGCCGCAGAAGGCGGCGCGCTTCGACCGTCAAACCGTCTTCGAACGAACCCGGACCGCCGCCGAGAAGATATCGGCCGCGCTCGGCTGSGGCGAAGCCAACAGCTCTTCACGTGCCGACCCGGAACGGCGGGATTAACCGTTCAGCGACTGAGACAAACGAAAAACCTGGGAGAGAAAAATGCACTGGTCCAAATCAATCCTGCTCGCATCCGCGGCCATGCTGGCCATAGGCGCGGCGGCGGCGCGCGCCGAGAACATGCCCAAGCACATCGGCTACGTCACCAATTACGCCACGCATGAGTGGTACCAGAACGTCATCAAGGGCATGAAGGCGCACGGCAAGGAACTCGGGATCGACGTCGAGGTGCAGGACGCCAATCTCGACATAGCCAAGCAGGTCGCCGCGGCCGAAGACTTCATCGCCAAGGGCGTCGACGTGCTCATCATCACCCCGGTGAATGAGGAAGGCGTGGTGCCGCTGCTGCGTCAGGCCAAAGCCGCCAACATCCCGGTGGTGCTCGAGGGCAACCCGGTCAAGGGCATGACCACGATGGTCGCCATCTGCGACTACGACACCGGCTACTTCTCCGGCGTCGAGGCCGGAAAATATGCCAAGGAAAAGCTCGGCGGCGTCGCCAAGGTGATGAATGTCGGCCTGCCGCTGCTGTCGGCGACGGTGCTGCGCTCGCACGGCTTCATGGATGGGCTGAAGACCATCATTCCCGACGCGGTCATGGTGCATGACCTCGACGGCGGCGGCAATCCGGACCGCGCGCTGGAAGTCTCCTCGGCGGCGCTCGCCAAGAATTCCGACATCAACATCATCTACGGCATCAACGACTCCTCCTCGCTCGGCGGTCTGCAGGCCTGGAAGGCCGCCGGCAAGTCGCAGGACGGCCTGCTGACGGTCGGCACCGGCGGCGAAGGGCTCGCCTTCATCAACGCCATGCAGAACGAGCCGTCCTACCGCATCGAGGCCGCCATGTTCCCGGAAAAGGAAGGCTTCACCACCATCGACGCGGCGGTCAAGCTGTTCAACAACGAGCAGGTGCCGGAGCACATCGTCAGCCCGACCGCGCCGATGACTGGCGACGACTGGAAGAAATACTATGATTATGACGGCAAGACCCGCACCATCAAATGGGACGCCGTCAATGCGCTGCAGCCGCCGRCAAAGTGCATGAAGACCTCGGCCGACCTGAAGAAATAGGTCGATCGACACGGCCCTTCCCGCGATGCGGGAAGGGCTACCTGCCAGGCGCCGGTGGCCGGCAAGGACACGGAGCCGGCGCCTGACCTTAGAGCCGGATGATTTCAGGTCTKTTCGACCTGAAATCTGAATCCGTCCCTAAGTCCAAGAGATAGAGCATGATGTCGTCCGAAAACCGCTTCACACTTTTCGGCATCATGCTCTAGCGACGGAAACGGACTGACATGAGCGAGCTTACACACGCTTCCGCGCAGAAGCGTTTCATCGGCGGCCAGCTTCTCGGCAGCAGCCAACTGGTGCTGGGCGCCATCCTGGCGGTGCTTTGCATCGCCATCTCGATCGCGGCGCCTCAGTTCTATTCGGAGGCCAACATCATCGCCATCCTGCGCCAATGCGCGCTGGTGCTGATCGTCGCCTCGGGCATGACCATGCTCATCATCACCGCGGAGGTCGACCTGTCGGTCGGCGCTTCGCTCGCCTTTGTCGGCTGCATCGGCATGGCGGTGCTCAATTCCACCCACAGCCTTGCGCTCGGCATRCTGGCCGCACTTGCCTTTGCCGGCGGCGTTGGCCTGTTCAACGGGCTCGTCRTCACCAGGCTCAGGGTGAACTCGCTGATCGCCACCATCGGCACCATGATGATGCTGCAGGGCGGCGTCTATCTGTTCACGCGCGAAGCGGTRCAGAACCACAATCAGCTGGCAAGCTTCACCGATCTCGGCGCCGGCTATGTCGGCGCCGTGCCCGTCCCCGTCATTATCGCGGCGCTGATCTTCATCGTCGCCTATGTGACGCTGCGCTTCACCACGCTCGGCCGCTATCTCTACGCGGTCGGCGCCAATGAAAAAGCGGTGCGCCTGTCCGGCCTGCGTTCGGAACGGTTGAAGCTGCTTGCCTTCATCGTCACCGGCCTGTGCGTGGGCGTCGCCGGCATGATCCTGTCGTCATTGATGAATGCCGGCCAGCCGACCGCCGGGCGCGGCTTCGAGCTGACGGTGATCGCCGCCGTCATCCTCGGCGGCACCAGCCTGCTCGGCGGCCGCGGCTCGCTGTTCGGCACGCTGCTCGGCGTGCTGGTGCTCAAGGTGATCGACAACGGCATCATCATCCTCGGCTGGAACCAGGACCTGCAGATGGTGGTGCCGGGCATCGTCATCATCCTGGCGACCTATCTCGACATCATCCGGAACAAAGCCAATGTCCGTTGATTTCCTTCATCCCGGCGAAGGCGCGGCCATCGACACGAATGTGTCGGCGCTGGAAATGCGCGGCATCGGCAAGCGCTTTCCGGGCGTGGTGGCGCTGGACAATGTCGACTTCACCCTGGAGCCCGGCAAGATCCACGCCCTCATGGGCGAGAACGGCGCCGGCAAGTCGACGCTGATCAAGATCATGGCCGGCGTCTACGGCAAGGACGCCGGCACCATCCGCATGCGCGGACGCGAGGTCGACATCAAGTCGCCGCGCGACAGCCTGAAGGAAGGCATCAAGGTCGTGTTCCAGGAGATCGCGTTGATCTCCGAATTCACCGTTGCGGAAAACATCTTCCTCGAAGGCTATCCGACCGGCAGGACCGGCTCGATCGACTGGAAGAAGATCCGCGCCGACTCGGCGGCGCTGTTCAACCGCATCGGCTTCAACGTCGATCCGGCGGCGCGGACGGGATCGCTGCCGGTCAGCCAGCAGCAGATGGTCGAGATCGCGCGCGCGCTCGCCCACGAGGCGCGCGTGGTGGTGATGGACGAACCGACATCCTCGCTGACGCCGAATGAAGTCTCGCTGCTGTTCACCGTCATCCGCCGCTTGGCGGCGCTCGGCATCGCCGTGGTCTATGTCAGCCACAAGCTCGACGAGGTGTTCGAGATCGCCGACACGGTGACAGTGCTGCGCGATGGACGCCACATCTCGACCAAACCGATCGGCGAGCACACCAATGATACGCTGATCCAGGACATGATCGGCCGTCGGATCGACAACCTCTTTCCCCGCCAGCGCGGCGCGGCAGGCAGCAAGGTGGCGCTGTCGGTTGAGAAGCTCAGCACGGCGAAGAAACTGATCGACGTGTCCTTCGAGGCGCGCGCCGGCGAGGTGCTCGGCTTCTTCGGCTTGATGGGCGCCGRCCGGACCGAGCTCGCTAAGGCGATCGTTGGCTACGATCYGATCGCTTCGGGCACCGTCACAGTCGACGGTCAGCGGCTGGCACCGCATGACACGCGCACCGGTGTGCGGCTCGRCATTGGCCTGCTCACCGAGGACCGCAAGAGCGAAGGCCTGATGGGCGAGCTGCCCGTCTACCAGAACGCCAGCCTCGCGTCGCTCGGCGGGTTCGCGCGGTTGGGCTTCGTCGACAAGGCGAAAGAGCATCAGGCGGTGCAGGACTATGTCGACCGCTTCCGCATCAAGACGCCCAGCCTGTTCCAGCAGATCAAGAACCTGTCGGGCGGCAACCAGCAGAAGGTGCTGATCTCGCGCTGGCTGATGCGCGGCCTGAAGGTCATCGTCGTCGACGAGCCGACGCGCGGCATCGATGTCGGCGCCAAGTCGGAGATCTTCGCGCTGATCGACCGGCTGGCCGGCGAGGGCCTGGCGGTCGTCATGATGACGTCGGAGATGCCGGAGCTGCTCGGCCTTGCCGACCGGATCGCGGTGATGTGCGAAGGCCGTCTGACCGCGATAATGCCGCGCGAGGAAGCCACGCAGGAGAAGATCCTCAATGCGGCGATCGGATAGAACCATGACACATCGTCTCGGCATTCCTTGCGATCCGCGCCATCCCTTCGAAGGAGGCAAGCGATGAGCCTTGCAAGCACGGCGCCCGCAAAAGCCCCGCCATCCCTGCTGGCGCGGCTCTTTGCCCGGCAGGAGCTCGCGCTGCTCGTCTGCTTGATCCTGGTGCTGGCGTTCTTTTCCGTCACCGTCGAGAATTTCTTCTCCGTGCGCAACATGACCAACGTGCTCGGGCAGGCCTCGCTGGCGCTCACCGCCGGCATCGGCTGCGCCATCGTCTTCATTTCCGGCGAGGTCGACATCTCGATCGGCTCGCTGCTGGCGACCATCGCGCTGCCGCTGATCATCATCATGAACGACACCAATTCGCTGCTGCTCGGCGTCAGCGGCGCGCTGCTGTTCGGCCTGATTATCGGGGTGGTGAACGGCTATCTCGTCGCCTATGCCGGCATCAACTCGCTGATCGTGACGCTCGGCACCATGTTCATCATGCGCGGCGGCGTCTATCTCTACACCGGCCAGCGCGCGATCCCCGACGACGCCAGCCTAGACAGCTTCATCGCGCTCTCCGACGGGCGCCTGTTCAACATCATCCCCTATTCGGCGGTGATCGCCATCGTGCTGCTTGCCGCCTTCGGCTACATGATGCAGCACCGGCCGTTCGGGCGGCAGATCTATGCCGTCGGCGGCAACCAGGAAGTGGCGCGGCTGGCCGGCTACGACGTGCGGCGCGTGAAGTTCATCTGCTTCATCATCAGCGCGCTGCTGGCGACGGTCGCCGGCATCATGCTGGCGGCGCGCGTCGGCTCGGCGCAGCATACGGCGGGRCTCAATTTCGAATTCCAGGTCGTTGCCGCGACCGTGCTCGGCGGCGTCAGCCTTGCCGGCGGCATCGGCAGCCTGACCGGCATGGCGCTCGGCGTGCTGATCCTGCAGTTCCTGTCCAACGGCCTGCGCGGGCTCGGCCTGCCAACCGAATGGCAACTGGTCATCACCGGCATGATCATCATCGCCGCGGTCGCCTTCGACGAAGCGAAGCGCAGGCGCGCGAATGGAGGCTGACATGGCTCGTCTTGAAGGAAAAACCGCCGTCATCACCGGCGCCGCCGACRGCATCGGCCACGCGATCGCCGAGGCGATGGCRCGCGAAGGGGCGCATGTCTTTCTCGGYGATATCGCCGATGAGGCCGGCGAGACGTTCGCCGCAGCACTTCGCGCGGCCGGCCGCCGCGCCGACTATGTCCATTGCGACGTTTCGCAGGAGGCCGATATCGCCGGCCTGATCGAGAGCGCGGTGAAGAAGACCGGACATCTCGATATCCTGGTCAACAACGCCGCCATCGCCATCGGCGGCATGCCGGTGCACGAGATGACCGACGAGCAATGRCACAGGCTGATCGCCGTCAACCTCACCAGCGTGTTTCGCGGCTGCAAATACGCGCTACCGCACATGATCGCGCAGAAGTCAGRCTCGATCATCAACATGGCCTCGGCGCAGGGCCATATCGGCCTCGACGGCTGGACCGCCTATGCCGGCGCCAAGGGCGCGGTGATGGCGATGACGCGCCAGATGGCGGTCGAGTTCGGCCCGATGAACATCCGCGTCAACTCGATCTCGCCGGGCACCATCAACACGCCGATGAACGACAGGCTGATCAAGGAGATCGGCGGCAGCCTCGCCAAGGCCTGGGTCAAGATGCATCCGCTCGGCCGCATCGGCGAGCCCTCCGAAGTGGCCGAGGCCGCCGTCTATCTGGCTTCCGATGCGGCCGGCTTCACCACCGGCACGGACCTGCGCGTCGATGGCGGGCTGACGGCAGCACCCCGCTACGTTCCCGAACTGCTTTGAACACGAAACGAGACATGACATGAACAAGGCCCTCGAAGGCGTCCGCATCCTCGACTTCAGCCATCTGCTGCAGGGGCCGTTCGCCACGCAGTTGCTCGGCGACATGGGCGCCGACGTCATCAAGATCGAGCGCGCCGGCGCCGGCGACATGTTCCGCGGCATGACCTTCTTCGCCAAATGGGTGGGCGGCTCCGAGAGCCCGAACTTCCTCGCCTGGAACCGCAACAAGCGCTCGATCGCGCTCAACCTGAAGAGCCGCAAGGTGCATGCCATCATCATGGAGATGGCGAAAAGCGCCGACGTCGTGGTGCAGAATTTCCGTCCCGGCGTGCTCGCCAAGCTCGGTTACGGCTACGAGGACTTCAAGGCCGTCAATCCGCGCATCATCTACTGCTCGGGTTCGGGCTACGGCGAGGAAGGCCCTTATGTCGAGCGCCCAGGACAGGACATGCTGATCCAGGGATTGGCGGGGCTCATCGCCAACACCGGTCGCGGCGATCAGGCTCCGGTTCCCGCCGGCGCGGGGCTCGCCGACCAGATCGGCGCCATGAACATGGTCTACGGCATCCTCTCGGCGCTCTACTATCGCGAAAAGACCGGCAAGGGGCAGAAGATCGAGGTCAACCTGCTGRCCGGCCTCTTGGYGCATCTCAACCAGGWATATGTCGCGGTGCTCAATCTCGGCGAGGATTTCGTGCGGCCRAATTCCGGCATCGGCCACCCCGGCATGCAGGCGCCGTTCGGCATCTACGAGACGAAGGATGGCGGCTACGTGTCGATCGCCATGAGCCCGTTCAAGACGCTCTACGATGTTCTGGAAGCGCCGCAGCTCGCCGTCTATGACGACCTCAAGACCTTGTTCGACAAGCGCGACGAGGTGTTCGAGAAGGTCAACGCCGAGACGAAGAAATTCGCCACGCAGGATTTGCTGGCGCGGCTTCTCAAGGCCGACATCTGGTGCGCCGAGGTGAAGGACATCCGTCGCGCGGCGGAAGACCCTCAGGTCACGCATATGGGCATGATCACCAGCTACGAGCATCCGCGCGGYGGCAAGGTGCGGGTGGTGGCGCCCGCGGTCAAGATGAGCGAGACGCCCGCGACCATCGAGCGGCCGGCGCCGCTGGTCGGCCAGCATGGCCGCGAGATCCTGGCCGAGTTCGGCCTTTCGAAGGAAGAGATCGCGGCGCTCGAGGCGTCCGGCGACATGACCGTGGACGCGGCCTGACGATGGGCACCTACCAGACGCTTACGGTCGAAACCCACGATCGCGTCGCGGTCGTGACTTTCCGCCGCGCCGACCAGCTCAACGCCATGAACCGGCTGATGCAAGGCGAGATCACGGAGGCGTTCGAGGCGCTGTCCGCCGATGCGGGCGTCGGCGCGATCGTGGTGACCGGCGAGGGGCGCGGCTTCATGGCCGGCGCCGACATCAAGGAATATGCYGCGCAGACCGCGGCCGAGTTCGACACGTTCCAGGCTGCCGGCACGCGCATGTACGCGGCGATCGAGGACAACCGAAAGCCTGTGATCGCGGCGGTCAACGGCTTCGCGCTGGGCGGCGGCATGGAGCTGGTGCTGTGCTGCGACATCGTCATCGCCAACCAGTATGCGAAACTCGGCCTGCCGGAGATCAAGCTCGGGCTGATTCCCGGCGGCGGCGGTACGCAGCGCAGCGTCGCCAAGCTCGGCCGCAACCGCGCCAATCTGCTGCTGATGACCGGCGCCATCGTGCCTGCCTCGGAATTCGTCGGCGCCGGCCTGGTCAACGAGATCGTCGAAGTCGAAAAGCTGATGCCGCGCGCGCTGGAACTGGCAGGGATGATCGCCGCCGAACCCGTCGCCGCGATCGAAGGCCTGAAAGCCCTGACGGCGCATGCCGTGTCGGGCGATCTGGGTGAGGGCCTTGCGATGGAGCGCAACATATTGGGCGGCCTCTACCGCAGCGAGACCGGCCAGCGGCGCGTCAAGGAGTTCGCCGAGAGGAGCGCCGTGAAGAAGGCCGGCTCATGAGCGGCGACGATTATCGCGGCCTCGRCTGGGCGCATGGCGCGCTGACCGTGCAGCGGCTCGGCGCGATGCTGGCGCCGGTCACATTCGTGCTGGCCGATGGCCGGCAAGTCTCGCCGATGCATATCGCACCCTGGGCAAACGAGCCGGAGTCRGAAACGCTGCCAGGTATACTGCGCAAGCTGCGCGGCGAATGGCCGTGCGTGCCCTTCGGCTATTCGGTGTCTGCCGACGGGTGGCCCGCGACCTGGGCGCGCGTCATGGGACCGCCGGGTCCTGACGAAGAAGTTCATGGCCACAGCTCCAACCATGACTGGACCTGGCGCGACAGCCCCCGTGGGTCGCTTTCGCTGGCGCTTGCCTATCCTGAGACAAGYCCGGTCGAGCGTGTGGAGCGGACGATAAGGCCCGATCCGTCGGCGCCGGCCGTCGACATCGAATTCAGGATATTCGTCCGYCGCGCTTGCCGCCTGCCGATCGGCCTGCATCCGGTGTTCCGGCTACCGTTCGAGACGGGCGCCGCCACACTCGAGCTTGATGGCTTCGACGAAGGCCGCACCTATCCGCACGATGTCGAACCAGGCGCGGAGCTGTTTGCCAGGAACAAATCGTTCTTCGAACTGGCCGCCGTGCCGGTGCGCGCTGGGAATACGATCGACGCCTCCCGCTTGCCTCTGGCGGCCGCCACGGAGGAGTTGCTGCAGATCGAAGGCGTCGACGGTATCGCGGCGCTCGTCAACCATGAGGACGGCTACCGGGTGCAGCTTTCCTGGCAGAAGGAGCACCTCCCGAGCCTTCTGCTCTGGTACTCCAACCGCGGCCGCAAGGCGGCGCCCTGGAACGGGCGTCATGTGGCGATCGGCGTCGAGCCGATCTGTTCGCCCTTCGGGCTCGGTCCGGCGACCGCGCTGGCCGACAATCCGATCGCGCAATCCGGCATAGCGACGGCGCTGGACTTCTCGCCCGAGAAACCGTTCGTGACCCGCTACCGCATCGAGGCATCGGCGCTGTGACAGATTTCAGGTCAGTTTCCCTGGTCAAGCCGAACCGGCCGCGCTTAACCGATATCGAGGGGCTGGCGGCGATGGTTGGCGATGGCGATGCTTTCGGCGTCGGCGGCCATCACTTCGCCCGGTTGCCGATCGCCTTGCTGCGCGCTATCGCCGCGTCCGGCGTGAAAGATTTGCGCTACGTCTCCTGGGCCGGCGGCCTGCCGCTCGAACTGCTGCTCGAGGCGGGCGCGGTGGCGGAAATCGACCTCTGCTTTTCCAGCCTGGATAYCTTCGGGCTGCCGCCGAAGTTCCGTACGGCCGCCGAGAGCAGCGCGATCCCGGTCCGTGATTGGACGGCACTAGCCATGATCCAGGCGCTGCGGGCGGCCCAGCAGAACCTGCCCTCGATGCCGTTCCAGCTTCCTCAAGGGTCCGACATGCTGGCGCGTGTGCCGTGCGCGGTCGCCAGGCCCGATCCGCTTGCCGGGACCGATACCGGGTTTGTCCCGCCGCTCGGGCTCGACACCTTCATCGTCCACGCCCAGCGCGCCGACGAAAGCGGCAATGTCGAGATCATCGGACCGCGGGCGCTGGACTTCGCCATGGCCGGAGCGGCACGCCAGGTGCTGGTCACGGTCGAAGAGGTCGTGCCGGTCGGGTCGCTGCGGCGGGATGGCCGCCAGAGCGTGCTTACCCGCAACCAGGTTTCGGCGATAGCGCTGGCCCCGGGCGGCGCCTACCCGGCCTCGTGCCTGCCGTTCTACGTCACCGATTATCAGGCGTTGTYGGAGGCGTTCGCGACCAAGGGCGCGGCYTTGTCGGAGAAGCTCCGCGTGCCAGTGGATGGCCTGCCGGAGCTGGTTGAAAAGGCGGCCAAAGTCAGCGCCGAAACAGTCCTCGCGATGCCCGCATCGGTGCAGGGCGAAAGGGAAGCATCCGTCGACGAGATCATCGCCGCGCGGATCGCCGCCGAGCTCGACAATGAGAGCTTCGCCAGCGCCGGGGCGGTGTCGCCGCTCGCCAATGTCGCCTACCGGCTGGCCAAGGCGACGCACGCGCCGGACATGATCATCGCGACGATGAGCTGCGGCCACCTCGACATCGCGCCGAGCCCGATGGTGCTGTCGCTGATCGAGAGCCTCGATTGCGAGACGGCGGTGGCGCATGCCGGCGGCGACGACACCTACTCGACCTATTACCAGGCGGGCGCGGTGACGCATGAGATCGTCGGCGCCGCGCAGGTCGACCGGCACGGCCGCGTCAACACCATCGCGTTGCGCAAGCCGAGCGGCGGCCTCATCCGGCTGCCGGGGCAGGGCGGCATGGCCGACGTAGCCAACATGCATCGCGACTACCTGCTCTATGTCCCCCGCCATTCGGTCCAGTCGCTGGTTAGCGATGTCGAGATCGCAAGTTCCGCCCGCGGCCTGCTGACGCCGGCCGAACGCGAGCCGATGGGCTACCGCACCGGCAAGGCGCTGGTCTTCACCGATCTCTRCATCTTCCGGCTCGACCAGACATCCAGGGAGTTGATCGTCATCGAAACCATGCCGGGTGTCACCCGGCAGCAGATCCGTGAAGCCACAGGGTTCGAAGTGACATTCGATGCCGAATGCCGCGAGGTGCCGACGCCTTCCGAGGAGACGCTGTGGGTGCTGCGGAACCGCATCGACCCGCTTGGCCTGCGTCGTCTGGAATTCGTCAGCGCCAAGGAGCGCGGCGCGCTCATCGCCGAGATACTCGCGGCCGACCGCGCCATGGTCGAGCGCTGCATCGCCGCGCAAAGGTTGACTGCCGCAAGCTGAGGAGCGTTCCATGGCAAAACCATTGCTCGACATGTCCGCCGCCCGGGTCTTCTTCGACGGCATCTTCACCAATCCGCGCGTCGCGCATCCGGAGGGCGTGRCAGTCCACCGCGACGGATCGATCTGGTGCGGCACCGAAACCGGYGATCTCCTGCGGCTGGCGGCAGATGGCGGTTCGGTTGAGCGCATGGGCGGCACGGACGGCTTTTTGCTCGGCATTGCCTTCGACAGTGCTGGCAACTGCTTTGCCTGYGATCTCCGGCATGCCGCGATCTTCCGCTGGGATGCCGCGACGGGCCACATGGAGCGCTTCGCTTCGTCCGGCATCCGCGTGCCGAACTATCCGGTCATCGACGAGGCGCGAGGCTGGCTCTACGTGTCTGACAGTGTGGGCGAGGACAAACGTTCGGGCATCTTCCGCTACGATCTTCGGACGGGTGAGGGCGGCCTGTGGTGTCGGGAAGCGATGTCCTTCGCCAACGGCATGGCCATGGCGCCGGACGCCAACGGGCTCTATGTGGTTGAGAGCGATGCGCCCTGCATCAGCTATGTGYCGATCCTCACCGATGGTACGGCAGGACCCCGGCAGATCATCGTCGAAGACGTGCGCAATGTGCCGGACGGGCTCGCCTTCGCCCCCGACGGCTCGCTGCTCATCTCATGCTACGAGCCGAGCCGCATCTATCGCTGGCGAAAGGACAGCGGTCTCGAAGTGCTAATCGAGGATCCGGCGGCGACGACGCTGGCGCATCCCACCAACATCGCGTTCAAGGGCGACAAGCTCTATACTGCGAACCTCGGACGCTGGCACATCACCGAGATCGATCTGGCGGCGGTTGCGGGCCTGAGCGGCGCTTAGACCCGCCGCGGCTGTCATCGGCGGGCAGGCTCAAGAGCGCGTGTCGGGTCGCGTTGTGGCGAGCCGATCCGCCGGAAAATGAAGCTTTCATTTCCCTCCGGCRCTGCCTCCGCGTGCGCGGCGTCGGTCAGCATCGCCATTCGATTGTGGATCGGCGACTTGACGCAGGCCGGATCCGTTGCGGCGGCATCGCCGGCAATCGCCATCGCCTGACACCTGCAGCCGCCCCAATCGATCTCGCGGCGCTCGCAGCTTCGGCACGGTTCGCGCATCCAGTCAGTGCCGCGGAAGGCGTTGAAGGCCGGTGAGTCGTCCCAGATTTCGGCGAGCTTGCGGTCCCCGAAGCGCTCGAAGCGGAGCGAGGGAATCGTCTGGGCGGCATGGCACGGCAACACGGTGCCGTCGGGAGCCACCATGAAGGCGTCGCGCGCCCAGCCGCCCATGCATGGCTTGGGGTAGATGGCGAAATAATCCGGCGTGACGAAATCGATGGTCATGATGCCGGCGAGCCTTTCGCGCGCCGCCGCGACGATGTCCGCCTGTCGGTTGACCGCCGCCAGGTCGGGCATCAGCCTTTCGCGGTTGGCGAGCGCCCAACCGGCATATTGGACGTTGGCGATCTCGAGCCGCTCCGCATCCAGCGAAAGGGCGAGGTCGATGAATTCCGGCACTTCCTCGATATTGTGCCGATGGACCGGCGCGTTGATGGTGAGGGGGAGCCCGGCCGCGCGGGCGCGGTGCGCCGTCTCCAGCTTCTTCTCGTGGCTGCCCTGATGGTTGCCGATACGGTCGGTGGTCACTGGGCGGGCACCCTGGAAGCTCAGTTGCAAATGGTCGAGACCGGCTTCGGCAAAGGCCTCGATGCGGCCTTCGGCAATGCCGACGCCGGCAGTGATGAGGTTGGTGTAGACGCCGCGCGCCGAAAGCCCGGCGATCAATTGCTCGAGGTCGCGGCGCAGCGTCGGTTCGCCGCCGGAAAGATGCACCTGCAGGACACCGAGATCGGCGGCCTGCGAGAAGAGATCGAGCCAGGTCTGCGTGTCCAATTCGCGGTTGGCCTTCAACAGTTCGAGCGGGTTGGAGCAATAGGGACACTGCAGCGGGCAGCGATGCGTCAGCTCCGCCAGCATGCCGATCGGAGGCAGAGTGGGCTCGCTCATAGCTTCACCAGGAGCTTGTCCGACCATTCCTGCAGGAAGGCGACGACGTCGGCCGCCACGTCCTGCGGATCCGCGTCATAGTCGGCCGCAAGATCGGCGATGATGCGCTCGACGCTGGACCGGCCGTCGCAGCGGCGCAGAATGTCGAGGCTGATCTCGTTCGGCCAGAACACCTTCTCCGGCGAAAGCACGGCGAAGGCCTGCCGCACGGGGTCGTGCTGTATGCGCACATGCCTGGGCAGCGATGGCACCGACCGCGGCGATACGATGGCTCTTTCGCGCTGTGCTGTCATAAGGCCGCCTCCGGGCGGAAGGCGCCGGGCGGTATGTTTCCCGGCGCGCCATAGGCATGCTGGAGCGCATCGAGCATGGCCCAGAGTATATCGCATTTGAACACCAGCGCATCGATCGCCTGCTGCTGGCGTTCAGCCGTGTCGGCATGAGCGAGAACATAGGCGAGGGCGAAGTCGGCGTCGCGTGATGCCTGTTCGGGTCGCCGGCTGAAATAAGCCAGCGTGTCCTCGGTGATGTAATCGTATTTCGCCAGCATCGCCGGCACCCGCTCGCCGATGATGGTTGGCGAGAACATCTCGGTCAGCGACGATGCGACCGACTCGAGCAGCGTCCGGTTCGTGCAGAAGGAAAGATAGGCGCCGACGGCGAAGCGGGTCGCCGGCAGCGCCAGCCTTTCGCTTTTGACCGCTTCGGCATCAAGGCCGAGCGAAGTCGCCAGATGCAGCCAGCGCGCGATGCCGCCGCTCCAGCCGTCCTCGCCGTCATGATCCTCGATGCGCTTGCGCCAGGCGGCGCGGAACGCCGGATCCTCGGCATGTGCCAGGATCATGGCGTCCTTGCGCGGAATGACGGCCTGGTAGCAATAGCGGTTCAGCGCCCAGGCCTGCATTTCGATTTTCGACAGGGCGCCGCTGGTCATCCTGTGATGGAAAGGATGGCGGTTGTGGTAGCGCTCGTCGCCCACCTGCCGCAGCACGGCTTCGAGCCCGCTCTTGGAGAGGCCGCCTCGGGCCGGGTCGTGGAAATCGCTCAAAATTCCATCTCCATGCCGTCGGCGGCGACTTCCCAGCCAGCCGCCTTGACCGCCGCGTGTTCGGCGGAATTCTCGTCCAGAACAGGATTGGTGTTGTTGATATGGATGAAGATGCGGCGACCGATCTTCACATCGGCCAGGCCGGCGATCGAACCCGCTTCTCCCGACATTGCGATGTGCCCCATGCGCGCGCCGGTTTTCTGGCCGACACGGGCGGTGATCATCTCGTCGTCCGTGTAGACGGTGCCGTCGAACAGAAGGCAGGCGGCGTCCGCCAGGCGCATGCGCAGCGCGGCGTCGATGCGCGCGCAGCCCGGAACATAGAACACGGCGCCGCGACCGTCGGCCCCGCTGATGCGGACGCCGATCGTGTCGCCCGTGTCGGAGCTGAAGTCGGCGCCGGGATCGCCTCCTTGCTCGAGATAGAGCGCGACCTTGCCTGGCACCGGAAAGCTGCCGACGACCACGCCGGTCGGGTGGCCGTCCGCGCCGCGGATCGCCACTTCCTCCATCGGCGCCAAGAGGCGCCGAGGCACGATCGACGGATCGAGAACATTGAAGATCGAATTGGCCTCAAGCGTCGCCAGCACCTGCGCGCTCGCATAGATCGCGAAAGGCTGTCGCTCACGAAGGCTGAGCAGGCCCGCGACATGGTCCACGTCGGCATTGGTCAGCACCACCGCGCGGATAGGCGTCGAACGCAGCGGTGCGTCCGCCGCGGGCTGCAACTCGGGCGCTTGCGCAATCTGCTGACGGATGTCGGGCGATGCGTTGAAGAGAACCCAGCCTTTCCCGTCCGCCGAGGCGGCGATGGACGATTGGGTACGCGAATGCACGCCAGGCATGCCGGCGCGGGCCGCGCGGCTCAGGCGGTAATTGCAGTTCCATTGCGGAAAGCCGCCTCCCGCCGCCGATCCGATGATCTTCACGCGCATGCCAAATGCCCGCTCCGCGGCCCATCCGACCGGCTTGTCGGCGGCAGGCAGCTTCGTATCCGTGTTTCCCRCTGCAAAGCCCTCACGTGAGGCGGGGTGCATGCCCCTGCTGCCAGGGACATGCACCCTTGCGGCCTACTTCCTGGGAGGAATTTCAGCAGGCAGATACCGCGAAATTTCGAAGCCCGCAGCGACCTGGCACATGGTCGGTTTCTTCCAGCTCTTCTTCATCGCATTCTCCTCTTCTGCCAGCCCGAATGGGCCGGTCATGTCGTTGGCGCCATTGCGGGCGGGTGCAATGGCTCGTCCATCACTTCACAAATGGACAAATGAAACACCGGGTTCTCAAACAACTAAAAGAAACTATCCGCATCGAAGATCGGTTCCTTCCCTCCATCGCCTCTGYCGTTCTCGCTCCCATCGAGGTTACCCCGGCGTCGCCGTGATCGGGTTGTCATGCTCATCGATCAGCGGCACGTTGTAGTCGAGCAGCAGCTTGTTGATCTCCGCCTGGTTCTCACGGATCACCTTGTTGAGGGTACGCTTCCATTCCTGGTCGGATGGACGCACTCCCATGGTGATGCGGTAGGACATGCGCGAACCGGTCTTTTCCTTGACCAGCGGAACGATCGCGACATTCGCGCCGAGCTGCCTGACATAGTAGCCCGCCATCGGCCCCCACAGGATCGCCGCGTCGATCTTGCCGGCGAGCATGTCCTTGATCATGACCTCTCCCATCGACGGCGTGACGCGCGTGTCGACGGCCAGCGGGTAGATCTTTGCCGTCCGCAAAAGCTTGTTGGCGGCCATGTTGGCGGTCGGCGGCGTGCGTTCGACGACGCCGATCCGCTTGCCGGTGAGTTTCGGATCCTCGATCGTCTCGACACCTTCGAGGCCGTCGCCCTTGGGATGCACAAGCACATAGGAAGAGCGATAATAGGCATTGGTGTTCTGCACCAGCTCATCGCCCTGAGCGTAGCCCATGATGACGTCGCATCGGTTGGCGGCAAGCGTGTTGCGCACGAAGCCGATCACGGTCGGAAACCAGGTGTAGGCGACTGACTTGCGCCCCGTCTTCCTGGCGACCAGCTCGGCCAGCTTGTTTTCGAATCCCTGGCCGTTCTGGTCGGTGAAGGGCATGTTGGAAGGATCTGCGCAGACGCGCAGAATGTCGGGATCGACCAGCTCTCCCGCGGCGCCGAGGCCGGCGCCTTGCGCCCAGGCAGCCGATGGCAGCAAGGCGAGCGCGCCGAGCATGGGCAGAACGAAACGTGGCTTCGATGCAACCCGGCCTGTCACGTCATCCCCCCATGCAGGATTTTTCGGCATCCTTGGCCGCTTGGGGTTTGTCCTCGTGCTTGGGCGGCCTGCCGCGCGGCGCGGCGCCGTCGGCGCGGGCGCGCAGATAGACGTAGAGGTCATCCAGGTAGCAATAGACGTTCTTGTTGTCGCCAAAGGCCGGCATGACATTCTCCTTGCCGTTGGCGGTGTTCTTGCGGCCCTGGGCGACGATCGAGAGGAAGGTAGGGTAGTCGATCGTTTTAAGGCTGTTCGCCAGGGCCGGGGCATAGGTCGAACCCATCCCGTCCTGTCCGTGGCAGACATGGCAGTCCGAGTGATAGCGGCGATAGCCGCTGAACGTATACCAATCCACGGTTCCGTTCTCGATCTTGAAGGTTGGGTTTCCATCCGCATCCAAATATTTGCCGCCCTCGTCCTTCACCGCCTTGGCTTTGTCGGCGCTGTCCTCGGCCTGCGCCGACGTCGGGCCGGCCAAAGGCAGAAGGGCCAGGGCGAGAACGGAAATTGCGATGCGGATGGACATTCAGACACTTCCTTATTTTGCCAAGGACGAAGGGTTGCCGTCGCGACGCGGCGTTGTTGACCGGTGTTCGGGTGTGCTGCAGATCGAGAGCCCGGCTGTTGCCTGCGGATGATCCGGGCTCTCGATCTTTCAGTCTTCGGTCTTAAGGGTTTTCCGGGAGATCAATCCGGAAGACCGAAGACGGTGAGCTGGCCGCCCAGCGTCGTGTAGTCGGCAAGTGCCGCGTAGCCACCGACCGCTCCGAGACCGGCGGTTCCAACGACCGCGGCCTGATCGCCTTGCGCGCGGCCCTGATCGACGGCGCCGTGCCAGGCAGCGGCGTTGTCGGGTGACAGCAGTCCGCCGGCGAGGCCGATACCTGCCCATCCGCCGACACCGGACAGAACGGCGATATATTGCTTGCCGTTGTGCTCGAAGGGCGTGACGTTGCCGATGATGCCGGACGGGGTCTTGAACTTGTAGAGTTCCTTGCCGTGCTCATCGACTGCCTTGATGTAGCCTTCGAGCGTCCCATAGAAGATGACGTCGCCGGCGGTTGCCAGCGCGCCCGACCACACCGAGAACTGCTCGGGCTTCGACCAGACGATCTCACCCTTGGCGGCGTCCCAGGCAATGAAGTTTCCCATGTTGCCGTCGCCGCCTGGCGCCGGATACATCGATACGGTGGCGCCCACATAAGGCTGGCCGGCGGTATAGCTCACCTTGTACGGCTCATAGTCCATGCAGACGTGGTTGGTCGGCACATAGAACAGCCCGGTCTTCGGCGAGTAGGTGGCCGGCTGCTGGTCCTTGGTTCCGAGCGCTGCCGGGCAGATACCCGTCGAGTTTGTGTCTTCGCCGTTCTGCTGCGTCGAATATTTCGCCACGACCTGCGGGCGGCCATATTCCTTGCTGTTGGGGTCCATATTGACTTCGGTGGCCCAGTTCACCGCCGGGTCGTACTTCTTGGCGACGAGAAGCTCGCCGGTGGCCCGGTCCATGGTGTAGGCGAAGCCGTTGCGRTCGAAATGCACCAGCACGTCGTGCTTCTTGCCTTTGACCTCCATGCCGTCGACGAGGATCATCTCGTTGATGCCGTCATAGTCCCACTCGTCATGCGGGGTCATCTGGTAGACCCATTTGGCCACGCCGGTGTCGGCGTCGCGGGCGAAGATGGTCATCGACCAGCGATTGTCGCCGGGGCGCTGGACGGGATTCCAGGTCGAGGGATTGCCGGTGCCGTAGTAGACGAGGTTCAGCTTGGGATCATAGGAATACCATCCCCATGTCGTGCCGCCGCCCGTCTTCCACTGCTCGCCTTCCCAGGTGTTCGTGCCAGAGTCCTTCCCCACCGGCTTGCCGAGCTGCGTGGTCTTCTCGGGATCSAGCAGGGTGTCTGCGTCCGGGCCTTCCGAATAGGCCTTCCAGGCGAGCTTGCCGTCCTTCAGATCGTAGGCGGCCAGCCAGCCGCGGACGCCGAACTCCGCGCCCGAGACGCCGACGAGGACCTTGTCCTTGAYGACCACGGGCGCCGACGTGCCGGATTCRCCCTTTCCGCCGTCGGTGTTTTCGCCGTTCTTGACCGACCATACGACCTTTCCGGTCTTGGCGTCGAGCGCGACGACCGTGGTGTCGGCCTGGTTGAGAATGACCAGCGCAGGGCGATCGCCATCGGCAGGCGCATAGGCAACGCCGCGATTGACYGTGTCGCAGCACATGATCGGAATGACGTTCGTGTCCTGCTTGGGCTCGTACTTCCAAAGGATTTTTCCGTCCTTGTTGAGATCGAGAGCATAGACGGTGTTCGGGAACGGCGCGTGAACATACATCACATCGCCGATGATCAGCGGGCCGCCCTCATGACCGCGCAGCACGCCGGTCGAGAAGGTCCACTTGACCTGCAGGTTCTTCACATTTTCCTTGGTGATCTGCTTGAGCGTGGAATAACGGGTGTTRGCATAGTCGCCAGTCTGCATCACCCAGTCTTTCGGATTTTTGGCCATCTTCGCGAGTTCTTCGTTGGCTGACGCTGTATAGAGCGCGCCCAACGATAGTAACGCAGTGGTTGTCGCGATGTAGGTAGCTTGCTTAAGTGCGCGCATCAAATTCCTCCCAGGTTGACAACAAGAAATCGGTACTCAAGCTCGCAAGAGCCTGTCCAGGCGATCCGTATTGGGAAGTATTTCCGGCAGCTGTCACGACCTAAACTGCAAATAGCAGAGGAACTTTTCCGTCCTCTACCAAACCAGTCTAGCCTGCACCCGCCCGATGTGGCCTACGAAAGACTGTCGCCGCTCCCTTGTTACAGCGATGTCCTTGAAGCCGGAAACAGGGTAAGGCTATGTCATTGCAAAAAGTCAGGCAAGGAAAAACCCCTGCCTGGATTGTGCGATGCAGCATAACTTTGATGCGGCGCAATACAAAATTCAAGGATAAAAACCACTCGAAAATTCGCGCCGTTTTTTAGTGTAAAGTTGAGGCGCCATATATATGTATAACTACAATTCCCGTATTGTTGCGTATAGTTAACTTCGATTTATACTTATATATATTCTTTCTTGTTATTTCGTATGATATCTTTGGTTTCCATATTTATATGGTCATAAAAAAGTACTCACGAAGGTCGGCGCTGGGAATGGTCCTGAAGCTGCCTTGGAGCGCCGTTGTCGGTGGGTACGGCATTCCTCCTTTGGTCCTATACCGAGGCGGTGAGAACTTGACCGCGCTTGCGGCATGTCGCCAAGTGGGCACGATGATGCCGCCTCGCTGCGGCGCGCCCGGGCAATAGGAGGAATTTCTCATGGTCAGATATGCTGGATTTTCGATCCTGAYGCTCCTCTTCTCGTCGGCAACGGTCCTTGCAAACCCGGCCGGCGCCGCGGGGGATTATCCGACGGCAACGATCGTCGACTATGTGCTCGGCTGCATGCGGACGAACGGCCAGACACGCCAGGCGCTGGAGAGTTGTTCATGCTCGATCGACGTCATCGCCTCGATCCTGCCTTATGACCATTATGAGAGGGCCGAGACCTTCAAGAGCATGTCCCTGACGACAGGCGAGAATGCAGGTCTGTTCCGCGAAAGCGCGCCGGCGAAAGCCGCGCGCACGGAGCTGAAGCAGGCGCAGGCTGAAGCCGACGTGCGTTGCTTCTGAACCAGGACAGTCTGCAGCGAGGTTCCGTCCGGAATAGGAATAGGCCAGGGCGGTCAGGCCACGCCCGGAAATTTCTGATGGAACGATCGCAAAAGGTCGTTCGTCGCCTCGGGGCTGCGGTGTTGCCGGGGCAGCCCTATGTCGAAAACGCCGAGCACGTGCGAGGGGCGCGGCGCAAGCACGATGATGCGATCCGCCAGCGTCAGCGCCTCGGTCAGGTTGTGCGTCACCATCAGGGCAGTCGTAGGCCGGGCCGACCAGACGTCGAGAAGCAGGCGCCGGAGCTGCCCGGCGGTCCGTCCGTCGAGCGAGACGAAGGGCTCGTCGAGGAACAGCACCGCCGGCTCGATCGCGAAGGCCCGCGCGAGGGCAGCCCTTCTTGCAAGGCCGAGCGAGAGCTCGGCCGGATAGAGCGAGCGCATGCCGGCGAGACCGAGCGTGTCGAACAGCGCGTCGAGATTTTTGACGCGCAGGTCTTTCGGCAGCRCTAGCCTGACATTCTCCTCCACCGTCCGCCAGGGCAGCAGTGTGGGTTCCTGGAACACAGCGGCTATGCGGTTCGAGCCGCCTTCGGGAAGCTGGAAAGAACCGGAGAACTGCCTGTCGAGCCCAAGCAGAATGCGCAGCGTCGTGGTTTTGCCGCAACCCGACGGCCCGAGCAGGCAGACGAATTCGCCTTGCCGGACCTCGAAGGAAAGGTTCCTGAGCGCCGTGACCGAAACGCCCTGCGCGGACCTGAAGGTCTTCTCGGCGATGTCGACCTTAAGCGGGGCGGCGGYGCCAACGGGTTGCATGTCGTTCAACGGGCTGCACCAGAAGAAGTTCGATCACGAGCATCACCGCCACGAATGCCAGCGTATAGGCAAGAATGGCGGCGACGTCGAAAAGCTGGAAATAGAGATGGATCTGGAAGCCCACGCCATTGGAGCGGCCGAGCAGCTCGACCACCAGGACGATCTTCCAGATGAGGGCGATGCCGGAGCGCGAGGCCGCGGCCAGATAGGGCTGCAGTTGYGGCAGCAGGATGTGGCGAAGCCGGTCGAGGGGAGCGAAGCGGTAGACAGCCGCCATTTCGGCGTAACGCGGGTCCAGCGCCCTGGCGCCCTCGCGCATGGTCACCACGACATTCGGGATCTTGTTCACGGCGACCGCGCCGATCGCCGCCGCCTCGGTGAGGCCGAACCAGATATAGGCCAGCACGATGATCACCAGCGCCGGGATGTTGAGGAACAGGATGACCCAGGGGTTGAAGAACCGGTCCGCGCGGCGGTAGCTGCCGAGAAGGATGCCGATCACCGAGCCGATGATCATCGCGACGACGTATGCGGCGGCGACCCGGCCCAGCGTCGCGCCGAGATGGTAGAAGAGGTCRCCGCTCGCCGCCTCTCTCAGCAACACCTGCCAGACCTCTCCCGGCCCCGGAAAGGCACGGCTCGGCCAGGTATTCGCCRCCAGGCTCCACAACAGGCCAAGCCCGAGCAAGGAGATCGTCACCGTTAGCGCGGGCATCAGCGTCGCAGTGGAGCCGGAACGGCTGGAGATGCCGATCATATCGCCAAGTGTGCGTCCGTCGCCGTCTCTCGTGGTCATTGCGGCGGCTCCTGCCAGAATGTGCCGGGTGCCATCTCGGACGCGCTGCCGACCAGCTTTTCGCCGCCGATCCTGGCCAGTACCCGATAGAGCCTGCCGGCATCGGCCGCCTCCTCGGCGACCGGGCGCCTGGGGATGCCCTCGCGGTAGCGGTCGCGCAGCTTTGCTAGTTCCTTGCCGTCCGCGCGGATGATCGGCGCGAGGCGCAACCACTCTTCGTCGGACCTTGCCAGCAGATCCTTGGCTTGCGCGGAAGCCTTGAAGAAACTGCGGGCGGCCTGCGGATTGTCGTTCGCCCATTTGTCGTGGAAGACATAGCCAAGCGCGGATACCGGGCCCGATGCCCCGAGCGCCATCTGCGCGTCACCGACGCCGATCAGCCGGCGAAAGCCATCGGCCTCCAGCCGGGCGCAGAAATGCCAGAAGTTGAGCGCCGCATCGAGCTCGCCCTGGATGGCCTTTTGCGAAATCAGCGGCGGCGCGCCAAAGACGACATCGCTCACCGAAGGCAGGTCGAGACCGTGATCGCGCCTGGCCAGCGCCTGTATCAGCAGCCAGCTCTTGTCGAGCGCCCCGCCGGCGACGCCGATCTTCTTTCCCTTGAGGTCGGCGATCGTGCGGATCGGCGATGCGTCCTTCACCATGATCGCTCCGACGGAAGTCGAATAGGGGGCCAATGTGACGTCGCCGCCATCCGAGCGCTGGCGCGAGACCCACAGCCAATCGGTCACGATCATGTCGATCGCGCCTGCCAGCATCGCCACATTGGTCGCATCCTCCCCGGCGAAATAGATGACGTCCAGATCGATCCGGTTGGCCGCGTCGAACCCGTGGTGCTTCAGCGTATCAAGCTCCCAGCTCACCGTGCCGAACTTCAGCACGCCGATGCGGACCTTGGATGCGGCGGAAGCGGCAATGGCATGCGAGCCGAGAAGCGCCGCCGTTCCAAGGRCCGCCAAACGGAGCGTTTCCCGCCGCGAAATCATGACGCGTCCTCCCGGGACTGCAACAAACCAGGGGCGCCGGTCAGATCGCCTGGTCCTTCGTCGGGAAAGCGCATTTCCAGCGCCTGACCTTCAGGGCCGGATGCTCCTGCGACCATTTCGCGATCTCGCTGGGCGCCAGCATCATGCATTGGAACAGGGAGCCGCGGCTTTCAAAATAGAGGTGCTCGTCTCGGCAATCGCCGGGATTGGCACTCAGGCAAACCGTCAAGATGAGGTCGACCATACTCATTCAGCACCTCTCGCGCGCGAAGATGCCCGCTCCGGCGAAATGCCGCCGACCCCGTTGCCTGGGCAAATCTCAGCCAGCCTGGCCGACGTCCCGAGGTGCCCTTGGAAATCCAGAACGATCCGAAGCTACGCGCTCGCCCCAAGACCGTCAACAAAGGCGAAAGTACAGGATGGGCATCTGTCGATCCGGAGTCTGGACCTTCGTATGATTGACTTCCGCAGTCCTCCAGTTARCTTTTTTTCAGGCACYGGRCATTTGACGATCAATGAGGAATTGCCATGCGCGCTATCGCGTTTTTCGCCGTCACATTCCTGGTTACTTTCATCACGGACCAATCCCACGCGCAGGATGCAGCGGCAGGTGAGAAGGTCTTCACCAAATGCAAGGTCTGCCACGTCGCGGACAAGGACCAGAACAAGGTCGGTCCGTCGTTGAATGGCGTCATCGGCCGCACGGCCGGCACGCATCCCGGTTTCAGCTATTYCCAGGCGATGGTCGCGGCCGGAAAGTCCGGCGTCAAATGGGACGAAGCGACGCTGACGACCTATCTCCATGATCCGAAGGCCATGGTGAAAGGCACGAAGATGGCGTTCGTCGGCCTCAAGGACGACAAGGACGTGGCCAACGTCATCGCCTATCTCAAGCAGTTCTCAAAGTAGGGCAGTTCTCAAAGTAGGGGCAGCTTCGCCGGTCGTTCGCTTTTCGATCGGCCGGCGATTGCCTGCCTATTCGACGCAGCCTGTCAGGCAGCGGCCTGGAGCCTCTGCATCGCGGAAGGCAGATCGAGCAGGCTGTYGCAGACAAGGTCCGCGCCAAGCTCCTCGACGGGGACCTGAGTGTAGCCGCCGCGCAGCAGAGCGACCGGCATGCCGGCCGCGCGCGCTGCGCCGACATCGCTGACGCTGTCTCCAACCATCAGTGCCTCGTACGGCTCGACCCGAAGCTGGTCGAGCGCCAGAAGCAGAGCGTCAGGCGCCGGTTTCAGTTTCGTCACCGCGTCTCCGCCGACGATCGCGCCGAGATATTCCGTCAGGTGGAAGTGCAGCAGGATTTCGCGGGTCGCCAGTTGCGGCTTGTTGGTGACGACCCCCATGGCCGTTCCGTTCAGGTGGAAGTGCGTGAGTGCCTCCCTGACGCCGGGCATCAGCCGCGTCAGGCCGGTCAGGTGTCTGCGGTAGATCGGCGCCATGTCGCGGTTGRCATCCTCGAGAGCGCCGCCGGAAAGCGGCGACCCGGAGGCGGCGAAAGCCCGGTCGACCAGTTTCATGACGCCGCCGCCGATCATCGTCTTGACCTGGTCGATGCCGAGCGGCGGCAGACCGCGGCCRGCCAGCAACTCGTTCACGGCCGCGGCGATGTCGGGGGCCGAATCGATCAGCGTGCCGTCGAGATCGAACAGGATCGCCCTCGGCGACCTAAACCGCTTGCCTGAGCCGACGTTCATGCGGCCTCCTTCCATTTGATCGAGCAGCCGATCGAAGCGATCTGGTCGAGCGGACCGTTGCCGGTTCGGGCAACCCGCTTCATCGCCTCGAACAGATCGCGTCTCAGCCCAGGCGCTCCGGCGTCCCGTCGCGATGCGTCCAGCCTGCCGCGATATTGCAGCGTCAACTCGCCGTTGAGGCCGAAGAAATCCGGCGTGCATACGGCACCATAGGCACGCGCCACCGCCTGCGACTCGTCGTGGAGATACGGGAAGGTGAAGGCGTTCGCCCTGGCAAAGAGTTTCATCTTGTCGAAGGAATCGTCCGGATAGGCGGCGGCGTCGTTGGCGTTGATCGCGACGAAGCCAATCCCTTCGGCCTTGAGATCATTAGCATCACGTACGACGCGCGAAATCACCGCCTTCACATAGGGGCAATGATTGCAGATGAAGGCGACGACCAGCCCGTTGGGTCCGGCCTGACCGAGGATCGAATGCGATCTGCCGTCGATGCCTGGCAAGACGGCATCGACGCCTTGCCAGCCGAAATCGCAGACGGGTGGGATTGCCGCCATGTCGTCCTCCAACCAAGCAGGTTCACGCAGCTTGCCGGACCGCCCCGTCGGCCGCCTGTCTGATCGCGCCTATATTGGCGCGATAGGCGGCCTCGGCGCCACCCTTGAAGACGGCGGAACCGGCGACGAGCACATTGGCGCCGGCCGCGGTGACAAGGGGAGCCGTCTCGGGCGTGACGCCGCCGTCGATCTCGATGTCGATCGGACGCTGGCCGACGAGCGCCTTGACGCGCCTGACCTTGTCGATGACAGCCGGAATGAAGGCCTGGCCGCCGAAACCCGGATTGACCGTCATCAGAAGCACCAGATCGAGCCGGTCGAGGACATATTCGATGACGCTTTCCGGCGTCGACGGATTGAGCGACACGCCGGCCTTTTTGCCGAGGTTCCTGATGGCCTGCAGCGAACGGTCGAGATGCGGCCCGGCCTCGGCATGCACGGTGATGATGTCGCAACCGGCGTCGGCGAAGGCGGCGAGATAGGGATCGGCCGGCGCGATCATCAGATGACAGTCGAAGGTCTTGTCGGTCCGGTTACGGATCGCCTTGATCACCGGCGGGCCGAAGGTGATGTTGGGCACGAAATGTCCGTCCATCACGTCGAGATGGATCCAGTCGGCGCCAGCGCGTGCGACCGCTTCGACCTCGTCGCCGAGCCGCGAGAAATCCGACGACAGGAYGGAAGGGGCGATGATGGTCTTCGCGGTCATTTGCTTGCTCCTTTCCCGGGCTTCAGCGCGAAGACCCGGCTGGCGGTGATGTCCTCGGCGGAGATCGTCGACAGCGCCTCGGCGTCAAGCGGTCCCTTGGCGCTCTCGAACAGGCGGTTGGCCTGCCGCAGCCTTGCCCGGTCGAGCGCGTTGCGGATCGAGCGGGCATTGGCGAAATGCGGCTGCGCGCGTCGGCGCGCGATGTAGTCGGCCATTGCGGCGGTTGCCTTGGTGTCGAACAGGTAATTTTGCTGGTCGAGCATTTGTTCCGCGATCCTGAGAAGCTCGTCGTCGGAATAGTCGGGAAAGTCTATGTGGTGGGCGATGCGCGAGCGGAATCCCGGATTGCTTTCGAAGAAGCGGTCCATGCGCTGCGCATAACCGGCGAGGATCACCACGAGGTCGTCGCGCTGGTTCTCCATCACCTGCAGCAGGATCTCGATCGCCTCCTGGCCGTAATCGCGCTCGTTCTCGGGCCGGTAGAGGTAATAGGCCTCATCGATGAACAGCACGCCGCCCATGGCCTTCTTCAGGATCTCCTTGGTCTTGGGCGCGGTGTGGCCGATATACTGGCCGACCAGATCGTCGCGCGTGACTGAAACCAGGTGGCCCTTGCGGATATAGCCAAGCCGATGCAGAAGGTCCGCCATCCGCAATGCAACGGTGGTCTTGCCGGTGCCCGGATTGCCGGTGAAGCTCATATGCAGCGTCGGCGTCTCATGGGCGAGGCCCATGCGACGGCGGGCTCTCTCGACCAACAGGAGCGCCGCCGTCTCGCGGATGCGCCGCTTGACCGGGGCGAGCCCGATCAGATCGCGGTCGAGCTCGGCCAAGACGTCCTTGACGCCGGAGGTTTCGAATTCCTCGCGCAGATCGATCGCCGTCGGGGTAGCGGCTTGCGGCACGTCCGTTTCGGCTAAGGCTGGCGCCGRCATGGCATTTCCTCCTGTCCCTGAACGATCAGCCATACCTTGCACCGGCCGGCTTGTCGGCGGCGTAGGGCCTTGTGGTATAACGGATCATGCGGCCCGCGGTCTCCTGCCGCTCGAGCCGGTAGCCGGGTTCGTCGGCCGGGCGGTTGACGATGAAGGAGAGCTTCACCGATTCCCAGCCATGCGAGGCATCGAAGGCGACGACGCGGATATAGCGATCGCCATAGAGCTTGCGGCATGCGTTCAGCTCCAGCATCAGCGCCGCCGCGTCGGGATTGTCGAACATCGGGTGGCCCCACATGTCCCAATAGGTGTTGCGCGGATGCGGGTCGTCGGTGACTTCGAGGCTGACGGCCCATTTGTTGTCGATGCAATACTGCACCTGGGCGCGGATCTGATCGTCGGTCAGGTCGGGCAGGAAGGAAAAGGCCCCTTGGGTGATGCGCATGGTCGTTCTCCTTATTCGGCCGCCGTTGCCACCGGGACAAAGTCCGGCGTATCGGTCGAGGCGTAGTTGAAGGTCACGTCCTTCCAGGTCTCGAGCGCCTGTTTCAGCGGCAGACAGTTCCTTGCCGCGTTCTCCAGGATCTGCGGTCCTTCGCGCACATAGTCGCGGCCCTCGTTGCGGGCGAGGATCATGCATTCAAGGGCAACGCGATTTGCCGTGGCGCCGGCGGCGATGCCCATAGGATGGCCGATGGTGCCGCCGCCGAACTGCRGCACGACGTCTTCGCCGAGCAGGTCGATGAGCTGATGCATCTGGCCGGCATGGATGCCGCCGGACGCCACCGGCATCAGCTTGTTGAGCGAGGCCCAGTGCTGGTCGAAGAAGATGCCGTTCTCCAGCCTCATCGGGTTATGGTCGTCGCGGCAGATGTCGTAGTAGCCCCTGGTGGTCGCCGGATCGCCTTCCAGCTTGCCGACCACGGTGCCGGCATGGATGTGATCGACGCCGGCGAGCCGCATCCATTTGGCGATGACGCGGAAGGATACGCCGTGGCTCTTCTGCCGCGTGTAGGTCGAATGTCCGGCGCGATGCAGGTGCAGGATCATGTCGTTCCGGCGCGCCCACTTAGCCATCGACTGGATCGCCGTGTAGCCGATCACGAGGTCGATCATGACGATGTTGGAGCCGAGTTCCCTGGCGAAGTCGGCCCGTTCGTACATGTCCTCCATGGTGGCCGCGGTGACGTTGAGATAGGTGCCCTTGATCTCGCCTGTCTCGGCCTGCGCCTTGTTGACCGCCTCCATGCAGTAGAGGAAACGCTCGCGCCAATGCATGAAGGGCTGCGAGTTGATGTTCTCGTCGTCCTTGGTGAAATCGAGYCCGCCCTTCAGCGCCTCGTAGACGACACGGCCGTAGTTGCGGCCCGAGAGCCCGAGCTTGGGCTTGACGGTGGCGCCGAGCAGCGGGCGGCCGAACTTGTCGAGGCGCTCGCGCTCGACGACGATGCCGGTCGCCGGACCCTGGAAGGTCTTCACATAGGCGACGGGAAAACGCATGTCCTCCAGCCGCAGTGCCTTCAACGGCTTGAAGCCGAAGACGTTGCCGATGATCGAGGCCGAAAGATTGGCGATCGAGCCCGGCTCGAACAGGTCGAGGTCATAGGCGATGTAGGCGAAGTACTGTCCGGGCGCGTTCGRCACCGGGTCGACCCGATAGGCCTTGGCGCGGTATTTTTCCGACGCCGTCAGCCGGTCGGTCCACACAACGGTCCAGGTTGCGGTCGAGGATTCGCCGGCGACCGCCGCGGCGGCCTCGATCGGGTCGACGCCGTCCTGCGGCGTGATCCTGAACACCGAGATTATGTCGGTGTCCTTGGGCTCGTAGTCGGGCTCCCAATAGCCCATCTTCTTGTATTCCATGACGCCGGATCTGTAGCGTTCCTTGCCGGTCACGGTTTCGTTTTTGGTGGACATAACGCTGGTCCTTTCCTTTTTGGCGGACCGCCGCTCAGGCGGYTTTCGCGGTTGCGATCTGCGGGTCGAGCTTTCCCGCGGCGTAGCGTTTGGCCATCTCGTCCATGGCGATGACCTTGATCTTCGAGGCGTTGCCCGCGGTGCCGAAGCGTTCGAAGCGATCGCGGCAGAGATCGCGCAAGGCGTCCATGGCGGGCTTCAGGAATTTGCGCGGATCGAATTCGCGCGGATCCTGCGTCGCGACGCGGCGGAACTGTCCGGCCATGGCCATGCGGCAATCGGTGTCGATGTTGACCTTGCGCACGCCGTGGCGGATGCCGCGCTCGATCTCCTCGACCGGAACGCCRAAGGTCTGGGGCATCTCGCCGCCATATGCGTTGATGATGTCCTGCAGTTCCTGCGGCACGGACGACGAACCGTGCATGACCAGATGCGTGTTCGGCAGCTTCTCGTGGATCGCCTCGATCACCTGCATGGCCAGGATGTCGCCGTCCGGCTTGCGCGTGAACTTGTAGGCGCCGTGGGAGGTGCCGCAGGCGATCGCCAGCGCATCGACCCTGGTGGCTGTCACGAAGTCGACAGCCTGATCGGGGTCGGTCAAAAGCTGGTCATGGGCTAGCGCGCCTTCGGCGCCGTGACCGTCCTCGGCTTCGCCCTGGCCGGTCTCCAGCGAGCCGAGCACGCCGAGCTCGCCTTCGACGGAAGCGCCGACCCAATGCGCCATGCGCGCGACGCGCTCGGTGATGGCGACGTTGTAGTCGTAGCTCGCCGGGGTCTTGGCGTCCGCCATCAACGACCCGTCCATCATCACCGAGGTGAAGCCGTGGCGGATCGCCGAAAGGCAAGTGGCTTCGTTGTTGCCGTGGTCCTGGTGGATGCACAGCGGAATGGCCGGATGAATCTCGGTCAGCGCCTCCATCATCCTGGCCAGCATGATGTCGTTGGCATAGGAGCGGGCGCCGCGCGAGGCCTGGATGATGACCGGCGCGTCGCAGGCGCCCGCCGCCTCCATGATGGCGAGGCCCTGTTCCATGTTGTTGATGTTGAATGCCGGCACGCGGTAACCGTGCTCGGCGGCATGGTCGAGAAGCTGGCGAGGGTGATGCGGGCCATTGTCGGTCCTCCTAGATGATGAGCTTCAGCGCCGCCGCGGCGACGGCTTCGGGCGTGATGCCGAAATGCTTGTAGAGGTCCGGAGCCGGGGCGCTGGCGCCGAAGCCGGTCATGCCGACAAAGGCGCCCGTGTCGCCGATCCAGCGGTCCCAGCCGAGACGGGCGGCCGCCTCGACGGCGACGCGCGGTGCCGAGCCGAGAACGGACTTGCGGTAGTCTGCGTCCTGTTCCTCGAACAGTTCCCAGCACGGCATCGAGACGATTGCGGCGGCGACGCCGTGTTCGGCCTCCAGCCGTTCGGCGGCGGCAACGGCGATCTCGACTTCCGAGCCGGTGGCGATCAGCGTCACGGCGCGGTGCGTGGACGGCTCGCGCAAGACGTAGGCGCCCCGGCCCGACCGGTTCTCGTGGCCGTGTGCCTGGCGCAGCATCGGCAGGTTCTGCCGCGAAAGCACCAGCACGCTGGGTCGTGTCTCGCTGCTCAGCGCCAGCTCCCAGCATTCCGCCGTTTCGATGATGTCGGCCGGGCGGAAGACGTTGATGTTCGGCGTCGCCCGCAGCATCGCCAGGTGCTCGATCGGCTGGTGTGTCGGGCCGTCCTCGCCGAGGCCGATGGAATCATGCGTCATCACATAGACGACGCGCTGGTCCATGAGCGCCGAGAGCCGCATCGCGCCGCGCGCGTAGTCGGCGAAGCAGAGGAAGGTGCCGCCATAGGGCACGAAGCCGCCATGCAACGCGATGCCGTTCATGGCCGCGGCCATGCCATGCTCGCGGATGCCGTAGTGAATGTAGCGGCCTGCGTAGTCGTCAGGCGCTATGCGATCCATGCCCTTGGTGATCGTCAGGTTCGAATGCGTGAGATCGGCGGAGCCGCCGACCGTCAGCTCGGTCGCGCCATTGATCGCGGCAAGCGCCATTTCGGAGGCCTTGCGCGTTGCGACCTTGGTCGCCTTCTCGACATGCTCCCTGCGGAAGGCGTCCAGTGCTTCGAAGACCGCATCGGGCAGCTTGCCCGAAAGCGCGCGCTCGAAATCCTCGCGCGCCGGCGAGGCGGCAAGCCGCCGCTCCCAGGCGCGCCGCGCCGCCCGGCCGCGTTCGGCGATCTCGCGCCAGGCCGAAAGGATTTCATCCGGAACCTCGAACGGCGGGTGGGCCCAGCCGATGTTTCCGCGCGTCGCGGCGATCTCCGCGTCGCCCAGCGGCGCGCCATGCGTCTTTTCCGAACCACCGAGATTGGGCGCGCCTTTGCCGATTACCGTGCGGCAGGCGATCAGGGATGGCCGATCCGACCGCCGCGCGGCCTCGATCGCCGCGGCGACGGCCTGCATGTCGTGGCCATCCACCGACTGCACATRCCATCCGGCGGCTTTGAACCGAGCCCGCTGATCCATCGATGTCGACAGCGAGGTCGGCCCGTCGATGGAGATCGCGTTGTCGTCCCAAAGCACGATGAGGCGGGAAAGCTTCAGGTGACCGGCGAGATCGATCGCCTCGTGGCTGATGCCTTCCTGCAGGCAGCCGTCGCCGGCGATCACATAGGTGTGGTGGTCGACGAGATCGGCGCCGTGGCGGGCGGCAAGCATGCGCTCCGCCAGCGCCATGCCGACAGCGGTCGAGATGCCTTGTCCGAGCGGACCGGTCGTCGTCTCGATGCCGAGCGCGTGGCCATGCTCGGGATGCCCGGCGGTGCGGCTGCCTAGCTGGCGGAACCGCTGCAATTCCCCGATCGGCATGTCTTCGTAGCCGAGCAGGTGATGCAGCGCATATTGCAGCATCGAGCCATGCCCGGCCGAAAGCACGAAGCGGTCGCGATCGGGCCAATCCGGCGCCGTCGGGTCGATGTTGATGAAGCGGCCGAACAATACCGTCGCGACATCCGCCATACCCATCGGCATGCCCGGATGTCCGGAATTGGCCTTCTGCACGCTGTCCATGGCAAGGGCACGGATGGCGTTGGCCATGTCGCGCTCGGAGACGGCGGCGGCGGACTTCAATGCTGCCAGGCTTGTCATGGCATCCTCCTCACGACACACGTTTCTTGCGTTCGATCAATTGCAGGATGAGCGGCGTCAGGATCAGCTGCATGGCAAGGTCCAGCTTGTTGCCCGGCACCACTATGGAATTCGGCCGCGACATGAAGGAGTCGTGGATCATCGAAAGCAGGTAGGGAAAATCGATGCCGCGGGGGTTGGCGAAACGGATGACMAGCATCGATTCGTCGGGGGTCGGGATCCAGCGCGCGATGAACGGGTTCGACGTGTCGACGATCGGCACGCGCTGGAAGTTGATCGCGGTCTGCGAGAATTGCGGGACGATGTAGCGGACATAGTCCGGCATCCGGCGCAGGATCACATCCATGACCGCCTCGGTGGAATAGCCGCGCGTGGCACGGTCGCGATGGATCTTCTGGATCCATTCGAGATTTATGACCGGCACCACGCCGATCTTGAGGTCTGCATGCCTGGCCAGGTTGATCTTGTCGGTGACGACGCAGCCATGCAGGCCTTCGTAGAAGAGCAGGTCGCTCGGCGCGAATTCGCGCCATTCGGTGAAATTGCCGGGCGGCGTGCCATACTGCTTCTCCTCGTCCTCGTCATGGACGTAGGTGCGGGTCCTTCCGCTTCCCCGGCGGCCATATTCCTCGAAGACGCCTTCGAGGATCCCGAGCTCGTTAGCCTCGGCATGGAAGTGCGTGAAGTTCGGATTGCCCGCCTTTTCCTGCGCGGCGACCTCCGCCTTCATCGCGGCGCGATCGTAGCGATGGAAGGCATCGCCTTCGATGAAGGCAGCCTCGATGTTCTCACGTCGGAAGATCTGCTCGAAGATGCGCTTGACCGAGGTCGTGCCCGCGCYCGACGATCCGGTGATGGTGATGATGGGGTGCTTCGCCGACATGGTATCCGCTCAGGCCCTGAAGAGTCCGCGGCGGCTGAACAGCGGCGCACGCTCGCCGATGGCVCTGGGTTCGGTGTGGTAGCGGGCGATGCGCGCGACTTCCCGCGCGGATCCGAAGACCACGGGCACGCGCTGGTGCAGGCTCTTGGGTTCGATTTCCAGGATGCGGGTGATCGCGTCGGTCGCGGCACCGGCCGCCTGTTCGATCAGATAGGCGATCGGATTGGCCTCATAGACCAGCCGAAGCCGACCCTGGCTGTAACCACGGCGCTGGTCGCCAGGATACAGAAACACGCCGCCGCGCATCAGTATGCGGTAGCATTCGGCGACAAGCGAGGCGATCCAACGCATGTTGAAATCCTTCTCTCGTGGGCCTTCGGCGCCTTCCAGGCAGTCGTCGACATAGAGGCGAACGGCCTCGTCCCAGTGCCGGTAGTTGGCGGCGTTGATGGCGAACTCCTGGGTCTTCTGCGGGATGATCCGGCTTTCGTATGCCTGGACGAAGGTGCCCAGCCTGGTCGAATGCACGAAGACATGCGTGCCGCTGCCGAGCGATAAAACGAGCGCCAGCTGCGGCCCATAAATGAAGAATCCGGCGCCCAGTATGCTCACGCCCGCCTGCAAAAAAGAGGCGGCCGGATCGGCGTCCGGCGCGCCAGTTGCAGGGAGGAGCGAGAAAATCGTTCCGACCGACACGTTGGTGTCGATGTTGGAAGAACCGTCGAGCGGGTCGATGGCGACGGCGAGCGGGGCCTGCCTGTCGAGCAGGACCGGTTGCTCCAGYTCCTCGGAGGCATAGAGCGCGACCGGAGCGCGACGCATGGCGTCGAGGAAGATGTCGTCGGCGAAGACGTCGAGATCCTTCTGGACATCGCCGTCGGCATTGGCGCCGCGGGTCCCGGCAAAAGCGGCGCCGAGCGCCCCCTGGTTGATGGCGTTGCGGACCTTGGTGGCGGCCTGCGTGAATTGACGGACGGTGGCAACGACCGCGGACCGGCGTTCGTCCGGCTGATCGCCGAGGTAGGAGTTCAAAAAAGCGTCGAGCGTTGCCGCTGGCATCGTAACCTCCCGGTCCGGCCGTATCCCTCGAGGCCGGATGGAGAAATGAAACCAAACGATCCATGCTAAGTAAAATTCAATAACTTTACCCAGGCACTAAAATTAATTTAGTATGCCTTATGAGGAATCTCACGCTCAAGCAATTCAAGACCGTGCAGGCCATCGTAAGCCACGGGAAAATCGTGAGCGCGGCCAAGGTGTTAGGCCTTTCTCCTCCAGCGGTCACGATCCAGCTGCGGCAGGTGGAGGAGKAATTCCAGCTGGCCTTGTTCGACCGGACGTCGGACGRCATGCGTCCCACCGCCGCAGGGCTGGCCTTCGTCGAGGCGGCACAGGCCATCGACGAGCGRCTTCGCATGCTCGAGGACGAGATGGACGCCATCAAGGGCGTGCGCACCGGCAGCCTGAGGCTCGGCGTCGTTTCCACCGCCAAATATTTCGCGCCGCGGCTGATGGCCGGCTTCATGAAGGAGCATCCCGATATCGACATGCGGCTTGCCATCGGCAATCGCGCGGAAACGATCGACAGGCTGAAGAACCACGACATCGACATCGCGCTGATGGGGCGTCCGCCCAAGGAAGTTTCGGTGCGCGCTTCGGTCTTCGGCGACCATCCGCTGGTCATCATCGCGCCGCCCGAGCATCCGCTGGTTTCGGCACGCGACATTTCCAAGGAAAGGATCGCCGAGGAGCATTTCCTCATTCGCGAGCCGGGCTCGGGCACGCGCATATCGCTCGAGATATTCCTGAGCGACGTGCCCGGCCGGATCGACGATCTCGGCGTCGAGATGGGTTCGAACGAGACGATCAAGCAGGCGGTGATGGCAGGTCTCGGCATCGCCTTCATCTCCGCCCACACCATCGCCGCCGAAACGGAAGCCGGACGGCTCGTCATTCTCGACGTGGCCGGGATGCCGATCCGCCGGCAATGGTTTTCGGTGATGCGAACCGATCACGTGATCTCGCCGGCCATGGCGACCWTCAACGATTTCCTGATGCGCAAGGGCGCGACTTACCTGCCCCTGTTCGGCAAATTGTATCCCCACGCCGAAGCGGATGAAGCAGCGCCGGCACGGCAAGCGAGAACGCCTGCAAGGCGACCCAAGTGAAACGCCTGACATATCGGCCGTCGGGATCGTGCGAAAAGGTTCGGAAAGGGCGTCAGCAACGGGTCTCCGCCATGGCGATCGGCGGGCCGACATGTTATATTGTTTATTGCTAATGGAAGGGCGGGCGGCAATTCGCATTCTCAGCGAGGCGGAAGGGCAGCCAACCCTGCGGGCAGATCGCCACGCGTCCCGGCGTGGGGTTCGGGATTTCGAAGGGGAAGGGGCAATGCTTTATACAATCGTGATGATGGTCTGCATGTCGGCCATGCCGCAGACCTGCGAGCAACGCGAGGAAATGGCGGACGGCCTGGCCATGAATCCCGGCGTGGCCTTCATGCAGGCGCAGCCGCTGGTCGCGCATTGGCTGGAGACACATCCCGGCTATTTCGTGCAGCGCTGGCGCGTGCTGCCTGGCCGGAGCAGTTGACCGAGACAGGTTATTTCTTCGCGGCAAGCGTCTCGGAGACGGTCTTGGCCAGCTGATAGAGCCGCTGTTCGATGATCGTCGGCACGTCGCAGACGTAAGTCAGCGATTGCGCGCGCTCGGTGAAGATCCGCGTCGCGAAATTCAGCTGGTCGGTGCGCCGCTCGACCTCGTCCGGATCCGCGTCGGGCTTTGCGCGCAACGTGTCGACATCGGACGCTTGCTTGCGCAAGTCGGCGGCCATTTCGAGCTGCCTGTGAGCGTAACGGGAAATGCCGGCAATCACGTGCGAACGCTCGGCGTCCATGTGGTCGAACATGCCCTGCATGAGCATCGCCATTTTCGTCGCAAGCTGCTCGGCCGGCAGAGACGCCGCAAAATCCCTGATCTTCTTCTGCGCATCGCCGAGCGGCAGCCGTCGCGCAGCAACGTCCTCGACAAGGGCGGAGACCGAYGCGTCGTCTGACCAGTCCTTGGCCGAGGGCGGAAGATCCGGCCCGTTCCAGACTTGGCCGRGCGACAATTGCGGCACTTTGCGCTGGACGCACGGCCAGTCCGGATCGGCGGTCGCCGCACCGGCTTTTGTGGCCTGCGCAAGCAGGCTGACCATAACCAGGCTGAGAGCAAAGGCTGTTCTGGCCATCAGGCATTTCCTCCCGTGTCCTGCTTGCGGGTCATCAGGCCGCGCGAGGGATCGTAGGCGATGATGGCTCCGGYCAGGAACAGCAGCGTGCATCCGGCGACGACGCCCAGCGACACCCAATCGACCTGCCCGTAAAAGGCGAAGCGGATCAGTTCGACCGCGTAGGTGAACGGATTGACGAGACAGATCTTGTAAAGGAGGGGGCTGGCCTCCTGGATGCGCCACAACGGATAGAGGGCCGGTGAGGCGAAATAGCCAGGGAATATGACGAAGTTCATGATGCCGGCGAAGTTTTCGAGCTGCTTGATCATCGAGGATAGAAGCATCCCGAGGGCRCAAAGCATCATGCCMGACAAAAACAGCGCCGGCAGCACGAACAGGTAGCCGAGGGGCGGCGCCTTGACGCCCCAGAACCACGCCACGATCAGGAAGGCGTAGACCTGCGCGATCGACACGGCGACGCCGGCAAGCATCTTCGACACCAACAGGAACCAGCGCGGAAACGGGCTGACGAGCAGGGTGCGCATATTGCCCATCTCACGGTCGTAAACCATCGACAGCGAAGACTGCATGCCTGAGAACAGAAGGATCATGCCGCACAGACCGGGCGTGATGTAGACCTCGTAAAGGACGTAGGTCTTGTAGGGCKGGATGATCGAGACGCCGAGCACCTGGCGAAAGCCGGCGGCGAAGATGAACAGCCAGACGAGAGGCCTGACCAGCGAGGAGATGAAGCGCTCGCGTTGATGCAGGAAACGCAGGCACTCGCGGAGCACGACGCCCTTGAGGCAGATGAGATAGTGACGCAGGCCGAACGCGCCCGACCTCACCGGCGTGACAGAGGTGAGTTTTTGCGGCGTCGCGGACGTGCTCATGGCGAAATCTCCGCAATGCCGGCCGTCCCGCTGCGGTTGAGCTTCGAGAAGGCGTCGCGGATCGAACCGGTGCCGCTGGCCTGGATCAGATCGGACACCGTGCCGCTGGCGACGAGGTTGCCCTGGCGCAGCACGACGGCATGGTCGCCGTCCTCGACCTCGTCGATCAGGTGCGTGGCCCACAAAACGCCGATGCCCTCGGTGTCGACGAGCCTGCGGATGGTGGCCAGGATGCCGGCGCGCGACTGGATGTCGAGACCGACGGTCGCCTCGTCGAGCAGCAGCAGGGAGGGGCGGTGAAGCAGCGCCCTGGCGATCTCGATCCGTCGCATCTGGCCGCCGGAGAGGGAGCGGGCCTTGTCGTGCTCACGGCCCCGCATGTCGACTGTTTCGAGCAGGGTGGCGATGCGCTGCCGGGCCTCGCGCCCGCCGATACCGTGCAGCGAGGCGTGGTAGGAGAGGTTCTGGTACACGCTGAGATCGAGGTCGAGCGTGCGTGCCTGAAACACGATGCCGACACATCTGAGCGCTTCGCCGGAAGCGCGGCGGATGTCATGGCCGAAGATGCGGATCGATCCGTGGCGGGTGTCGTAAAGGTGGCTGATCAGCGAGAACAAGGTTGTCTTGCCCGCCCCGTTGAGGCCGAGCAGAACGGTGAAAGTCGCTGGGGCGATCGAGAAGGATACATTGTTCAGCGCCCGTTTGGAACCGTAGGAATGGCTGACGCCGGCGACGTCGAGCGCCGCCACCTCATTTCCCGGCCCGCCTGTCCGCACATGCTGCACGCCGATCACCCTGTCCTCATATGYGCACCGTTCTCATTGGCCCGTTCTCGTGTGCCAGGTCTCATTTGCCAGGTCTCATTTGATCGTGATCTTTCCCTTGAGGCCCTTGTCGGCAAGGTCGGGGACGGACCAGCTGTATTCGCCCGGGCGCACGGTGTGGAACTGGACCAATATGGTTCCCGCATCGTCGAATTCGAGCCAGGCCGGCGCGCCGGCCATATGCACTTCGAGATCGTTTATGACGATCTGGTCGATCCAGACATTGCGCCACAAGTCGGTCATGAACTTGTATTCGAAGCCGCCGTGAGACGTGATCTTCCAGCGATAGCCCTGGCCGGCAATCAGCTCGAAATCCGTACGGTTGACGTCGTAGCTGGATTTGTCCGAGCCCAGGACCAACTCGGGGAGGGTCTTGCTGGATCGCGTCACCTTCGGYGTATCGTCGTCGGCGCTGGCCGCGAGCGGAGCAACCGCCAGTCMGACCAGGACGGCGAAGGCAATGGTACGGTTGATCGTCATGGAATGAACCTCCCGGCTTGCTTGGGGCATCGCTAGTTGGGCGATATGGCSACGCCCCACGGCTGCTGGCCGACGGTGAGCGACTGGACCGGTTCATCGGTCGCGGTATCGATGAAGGTGATGTCGTTCGAGTTGCCGTTCGTGGTGATCAGCGTCTTCTGGTCCGGGGTGAAGGCCAGGTGCCAGACGCGCTGGCCGACGAGGATGTATTTCTCCACTTCGTAGGTTTCGGTGTTGATCACCGCGACATGGTTTGCCGGGCCGAGCGCGACATAGGCCTTCTTGCCGTCGGCGGTTATGGCGATGCCCACGGGTTGGATGGTCTCGGCCCGCAATCCGTTGATCGCGAACTGGATCTTCTTCACCACCTGGCGCTTGGCGTTGTCGATGACGCTGACCGTGCCGCCGACCTCGGCGCTGACCCAAACCTGGGAGCCGTCGGGCTTGAATTCGGCGAAGCGCGGACGCGTATCGACCAGTACGCTATCGGTCACCTCATGGCTTTGCGTGTCGATGAAATGCGCCATGCTGGTGGTTTCGGAGGTGTTGACCATGGTCTTGCCGTCGGGGCTGACGCCCATGCCTTCCGGCTCGACGCCGACCGGGATCTCCGAGAGCACCGCCTTGCTCGCGACATCGACGACGGTGACCAGATTGTCGTCCTCGTTGGCGATATAGAGCGTCTTGCCGTCAGGCGAGAGCACGAACAATTCAGGATCGGGCCCGGAGGGCAGATCGCCAACGACGTCAAGGCTGGACGTATCGATGATCTGGACCGTGTCGTCGTCGCTGGCGCACAGATAGACGAACTTGCCGTCGGGCGAAATCGTGATGCCGCGCGGCCTCTGCCCGACATCGACGGTCTTGATCACCTTCATCGTCGCCGTGTCGACGACGGTCATGGTGTTGTCCTTCTCGTTGGAGACATAGGCCGTATAGGCCGATGCCGGACCCGCCATGAGGCAGGTCGCAAGAAAGGCGAGTGCACAAGCTCGTCCCTGCACCGATTTTCCTCCCGATTGCTTCTACTTAAGGACGCATTTGGTCTCCGGCTGATCGACGCCGAGCGTGTCGAGCTCGGAAACCTGGTGGAGATAGCCCTCCTGCGGCGAGGTCGAGACGACCGACTTGGTGTCGCTGAGCAGGATCGGCTGGCGCAGCTGAAGGTTCCATTTGCGGAAGGTCAGCTTCTGGCCCTTGAAGGCGGCGACCGAAAAATCGTCGGAGCGGATGTAGTCGCTGATCTTTTTCGGATCGTCGCCATTGGTGCGCGTGGTGGCTTCGCCGACGGCCCGCACGGCCGTCCAGGCCGACATGTCCTTGGAGAGCATGCGCCGGCCGGTCGTCCTCAGGAACCGGCTCTGCATCTGGATGCCGCCCCACTGCTCGCTCGCGGGGTGCCATGAAGAGGCGACAAGCCCGGCCGTGCCCGCGACCGGCCGCGGCGTCCAGGTGCGGTAGGGGACATAGGTTCCGAAGACCTCGCTCTCGTCGGCAACCAGCACCACGTCGTGCTCCGGCAGGTCCTGCGTGAACACGGAAATCTGCTGCTGGATCTGCGTGGCGCCCGTGTCGGTGCGCCTGGCGGTGCCGCTGTCCTTGAACTCCTTCTCCGCCACGATCTGGCCGCCGAAACGGGCAGCCGCGCGGCGCAGCGCATCGGCGTAGAGATGGTCCTGCTCATGCGAACCGTAGAGCAGCACCCAGTTCGGCCATTTCTTCACCATGAGATACTGCGCCAGCGCGTCGGCCAGCATGCTGCGTGTCGGTGCGATGTGGAAGACGTTTATGCGGCAGTTCTCCTCGCGCAGGCTGTCGTCGGTGGCGCCGATGTTGAAGATGAGCACGCCCTTGTCGCGCGCGATGTCGGCGATGGACAGCAATTGCCTGGCCGAGAGGTCCGCGACCACATAGCGGTCGCCTTTGGCGATCAGGTCGTCGAATGYCTGAACCRCATCGGAGTCAGGTTTTATTTCGGTGATGTCGAGACTGAATTTCTGGCCAAGGAAYGTTCCTGTCGTGTTGTTGTCGCCGATCGCGACCTTGGCGCCGGCAACGCCCTCGTCCCTTGGCGGCAGGTCGAGCAGGGAAAGCGTCAGCTGCGGCGCGTACGCCCGCAAATAACCTATCTTGATTTCGGTGATCTTCTTTTCAGGCTTGGCCGCTGCAGCCGGTTGCTTGCTCGCAGATTCCTGGGCCGCCGCACCGGAGAGATTGGCGGTCAGKAGAAGAAAGCACAAAAGGGTCGTGAGAGTGCCCGGCACCGCGCTCATCGATAACAATACCCACTCTTGCGCCACGTCCGATCGTGTCGGACCAGCGCCAAGCCAAGGTGCCCGTGGAGAAACTTAGCGGAAGCGTTGGATTTATCAAACCTTGCAAGCTGGCCTGCCGCTTCTGCTTTAGTCCTATTTGCCGCCGGCAAGGAGGCCGGTGATCGGGCGGATCGCGGCATGCCGGAACAGCACGGATGGGGGGACCTTGGTAGAATAGACTTATCAGGGAGACCGTTCGATTATTGCGACCTCACTACGGCTTGGAAACGGTATTTTTGTTGCGAGGCGGACCTCAGGCCCGCCGGWACATGAAGTTTTTCGACTGCCTTGGGAGGAGTGCCTCATGAAAACGCGTGCCRCCGTAGCCGTTGGTGCTGGAAAGCCGCTGGAGATCATGGAGGTGGACCTCGAGGGGCCGCGCGAGGGCGAGGTGCTGATCGAGGTCAAGGCGACCRGCATCTGCCATACCGACGAGTTCACGCTGTCGGGCGCCGATCCGGAAGGCATCTTCCCGGCGATCCTGGGCCATGAGGGCGCCGGCATCGTCGTCGATGTCGGYAAGGGCGTGATCTCGGTCAAGAAGGGCGACCATGTCATCCCGCTCTACACGCCCGAATGCCGGCAGTGCCCGTCCTGCCTGTCGAGGAAGACCAATCTGTGCACCGCCATCCGCGCCACGCAAGGGCAAGGCCTGATGCCCGACGGCACCTCGCGCTTCTCGGTCGGGGGCGAAAAACTCTTCCACTATATGGGCTGCTCGACCTTCTCCAACTTCACCGTGCTGCCGGAGATCGCGGTGGCCAAGGTCAATCCCGACGCCCCCTTCGACAAGATCTGCTACATCGGCTGCGGGGTGACCACCGGCATCGGCGCGGTCATCAACACCGCCAAGGTCGAGCAGGGCGCGACGGCGGTCGTGTTCGGCCTCGGCGGCATCGGCTTGAACGTCATCCAGGGGCTTCGCCTTGCCGGCGCCGACATGATCATCGGCGTCGATTTGAACAACGACAAGAAGGCCTGGGGCGAGAAGTTCGGCATGACGCATTTCGTCAATCCGAAGGAGATCGACGGCGACATCGTGCCTTACCTGGTCAACATGACCAAGCGCGGCGCCGACCAGATCGGCGGCGCCGACTACACCTTCGACTGCACCGGCAACACCAAGGTGATGCGCCAGGCGCTGGAGGCCTCGCATCGCGGCTGGGGCAAGTCGGTCATCATCGGCGTTGCCGGCGCCGGCCAGGAGATTTCGACCAGACCTTTCCAGCTGGTCACCGGGCGCACCTGGATGGGCACCGCCTTCGGCGGCGCGCGCGGCCGCACCGACGTGCCCAGGATCGTCGACTGGTACATGGAGAAAAAGATCCAGATCGACCCGATGATCACCCATACGCTGAAGCTCGAGGACATCAACAAGGGTTTCGACCTCATGCATGAGGGCAAGTCGATCAGGAGCGTGGTGGTTTACTAAAAGCAATTCCAGGAAAAGTGCGCGGTTTTCCGTCCGCAATTGCGCAAGAACAAAGTGACAGAGCAAACCCACTGGTGAGGAAAGCCACCGGGCCGCAGGCCGACCCCCGCGAGCCGATGGTCAAACAGGAGGAAGTGTAAATGGCCGAAAAACTGCATCACTCGATCGACAACGGCTTGCCGAAGGAAAGCGCATCCTTTGCCGGCGGCACGCTGGTTTGCCTGTGCACCTCGAAGCCGGTGAAGGTGAAGGTCAAGGGCCAGATCGCCCACAACCACGCCTGCGGCTGCACCAAATGCTGGAAGCCGGAAGGCGCCATCTTCTCGGTCGTGGCCGTCGCCGGCACCGGCGACGTCACCGTCACCGAGAACGGCGACAAGCTGAAGGTGGTCGATCCCTCGGCGCTGATCCAGCGCCATGCCTGCACCGGCTGCGGCGTCCACATGTACGGCCCGGTCGAGCGCGACCATCCCTTCAAGGGCCTGTCCTTCATCCATCCCGAGCGCTTCGAGGAGGACGGCTGGTCGCCGCCTGGCTTTGCCGCCTTCGTCTCCTCGATCATCGAATCCGGCGTCGACCCGAGCCGCATGGACGGCATCCGCGGTCAGCTGAAGTCGATCGGGCTCGAGCCCTATGACTGCCTCAGCCCCGGCCTGATGGACTATATCRCCACCTGGACGGCGAAGAAGTCGGGAGCCTTGGCGGCCTAGAGCGTTTCACCGTTTCACGGAAACGGCGAAACGCTCTATCCTTTGTCTTTACGCAATTCCAGACGGAAAACCGCTCACACTTTTCCTGGAATTGCTCAAGCCCGCTTGCCGCGCCGAAGGGCGCGGCTCGCGCCGAAAATCTCCGGGATGCGGCCGATGAGGCCGCATCCCTCGCTGGTCCTCGAAGCATCTGAATTGCCATTCGTCCTGGTACCGCCGTCGATTTTTCCGGCGGCCCGAGAACACCTCCGATTGGGCGAACCGTCCTACAAGAATCCCTTTGGCCGGCATGCCGTCCACGGTCATCGGAACCGCGGGTCGCCTGGCGCCGTAGTTCAAGCGCGTTGGCCAAGCTYGGCCGCTGCTTCGGTTTCGGCGAAGCAAAGGACAGAAAAAGACTTCTTTTTGCGATCCGGCCCGGATGCTCTCTTGCGGGACCTAGAACAAGGCCCGCCTGGGAGGGCGACGCATAACAAGAGAGCGGCTGCCGAAACGACAGCCTGGCATACGCCACTCGAATGAGGCCGATGCCAGCAACAGCCATGGGGAACCACGACAATGAAGACATTCCGAAACTGCCTGATGACCGCGGTCGCCGCAGGTCTGCTGGGTCTGGGGCTTGCCGCTCCCGCCAATGCCGGCGCCATCCGTCTCGGCATGACCACCTGGGTAGGTTACGGGCCGCTGTTTCTGGCCCGTGACCTCGGCTACTTCAAGGAAGCCGGYGTCGATGTCGACCTGAAGATCATTGAAGAATCAGCGCTCTACATGGCGGCTGTCGCCGGTRGCGACCTCGACGGCGCTGCCTCCACCGTCGACGAGCTGATGAAGTATCGCTCGGACGAACTCTGCTTCAAATATGTGGTGGCGCTCGACGACAGCCATGGCGGCGACGGCGTCGTCACGCAGCCCGACGTCAAGTCGCTCAAGGACCTGAAGGGCCAGCAAGTGGCCTTGAACGAGGGCTCCATTTCCGAATTCTGGTTCAACGTGCTCCTGAAAAAGGAAGGCATGACCGAGGACGATGTCACCATCACCAACATGACCGCCGATGATGCGGCGACCGCCTTCATCGCCGGCCAGGTTCCCGCCGCAGTGACCTGGGAGCCGCATCTCACCGAAGTCCGCAAGGGCGGCAAGGGCAAGGTGCTGATCGATTCCACGACCACGCCCGGCCTGATCGTCGATGTGATCGCGCTCAAATGCGACCTGATCGAGAAGCATCCCGAGGACGTGAAGGCCCTCATCAAGGGCTATTACAAGGCGGTCGACTACATCAAGACCAACCCAGACAAGGCCTATGAGATCATGGCCAAGGGCATTGGCGGCTATCTCGAGAAGCCCGAGGATTTCGCTGCCGGCGCCAAGGGCGTGCGCTACTACGACCGCGCCCGCAACCTGGAATTCTTCGGCACGCCGGAGAAGAGCGAGGCGGCCGACCTGGTGAACTTCGCGCAGGACATCTGGGGCAAGGCCGGCAAGCTCAAGATGACGATCGACTCGAAAACCATCCTCGACACCGATTTCATCAAGGAACAGTGAGCTTTCGGGATCGCCAGGGTCGGCCCCGTTCGGGCCGATCCCGTTTTCTCAAAGCCAGGTTTTCGCGTTTAGATCTACGGAGGCCATCTTATGGCACAGAGGCGGACGGCGTGGACACGCCTGACGACCCCATTCGCCACCATTCCCGCCCGCACGGCAACAACGCTCGCGCTGGYGATGTGGGTGGTCGTGATCGGCGGCTGGGCGTTGCTGTCCTATGGCCGCGTCGTGCCGAACATGTTCCTGCCGACGCCAGGAACCGTGCTCGAGACGACCTATCGCATGTCGYTCGACGGCAGCCTTTTCTACCACACTTTGACCAGCGCCAAGGTGGTGATCCTGGGCTTCATCGTGTCCTCGCTGATCGCCGTGCCGCTGGGACTTTGGATGGGGACCTACCGGGCGGTGCAGGCGCCGCTGGAGCCGTTGGTCAACTTCATCCGCTATCTGCCGGTGACCTCCTTCGTGCCGCTGTTCATCCTTTGGATCGGCATCGGCATCGAGCAGCGCATCGCGGTCATCTTCTTCGGCACCTTCTTCCAGCAACTCGTCATGATCTCCGATTGCGCGCGCAGCGTCTCCAGGGATCTGGTCAACGCCTCCTACACGCTGGGCACCAAGCGCAGCGAAGCAGTGTGGCACGTCATCTTCCCGGCAGCGCTTCCGGCGATCCTCGACACGCTTCGCGTCACCATGGGCTGGGCCTGGACCTATCTGGTCGTGGCCGAGCTCGTCGCGGCGTCGAGCGGCCTCGGCTACATCAGCCTGAAGGCGATGCGCGGCTTCCAGGTCGACGTGATCTTCATGGCGATCGCCGCGATCGGGCTTCTCGGCCTGATCACCGACACGGCATTCCGCATTCTCCGGGCAAGGGTCGCGCCATGGGCACCTTGATCTTGAACGCATCCTCGCAAACCGCAGCCGGATCAAGGGTACTAATGACCGAAACCGTCAAGGCGAACAATTTGGACGGCATGGCCTCCGCCAATGTCGATGYGCGCGCCGCCGGCACCACGATGGCCATCGAGGACGTGACGCTGCGCTACGGCGACGCCAACGGCGTGCTGGCGCTGGACGATGTGTCGTTGAAGGTGGCCAGGAACGAATTCTGCGTCATCGTCGGTCCTTCGGGATGCGGCAAATCCAGCTTGCTGTACCTCGCGGCCGGCCTCAATGACGCGACCTCGGGCAGCATCAAGGTCGATGGCAGGGAAGTGATCGAGCCCGGCCCGGACAGGGGCATGGTGTTCCAGAGCTACACCCTGTTTCCCTGGCTCACGGTGCGCGCCAACATCGAGTACGGGCCGAAGCGCAAGGGGCTGCCCGCGGAGCAGCGCAAGCAGATCGTCGACCAGTATCTCAACGAGGTCGGCCTCGCGCCCTTTGCGGACCACTATCCAGCGCAGCTTTCCGGCGGCATGAAGCAGCGCGTTGCGATTGCGCGCGCCCTTGCCAACGACCCGGCCGTGCTGTTGATGGACGAACCCTTCGGCGCGCTCGACAGCCAGACGCGCGGCACCATGCAGAAGCTGCTGTTGCGCGTCTGGGAGCGGCAGCAGAAGACGGTGCTCTTCGTCACCCACGACATCGACGAGGCGCTGGTGCTGGGCGACCGCGTCCTGGTGATGACGGCGAGGCCCGGCAAGATCAAGGCCGAGATCAAGGTCGACATACCACGGCCGCGCTCGATGGACGTGATCCTTGAGCCCGACTTCATCGCGCTCAAGCGCCGTATCCTCGGCCTTCTGCACGACGAGATCGACGAAGATCACTAAATAGCCTCTCGACACAATTGCAAGCTCGTCGGCGGCAAGATCTTCATCGTTTATTTCCGTGAAATCGGCGCAGGCGCTGGKGGTTGGCCGAAGCCTCTCAGCTTCGTCATCCACGGGCGGAGCGGGAGCGAAGCGACGCGCGGAGACCCGAGGATCCATTCCGTTACCTTAATCGTAGAGTCCAGCGGAGCAGAATTCTGCTCCGCGACGACGCCTCAACGTCACGGAATGGATTCTAGGGTCTGCGCGCGTCGCTTCGCTCCTTGCTCCGCCCTAGAATGACGAGGTTTGGAGGGCTTAAGCCAATTCCGGACGTTTGTGACGGTTCACCGAAACAATGGTGGCCTACTTGCCCCCGCTGCGCCCCGAGCCGAGGATCATCTCCGAAACCTTCTGCCCGATCATCATRCTCGGCGCGTTGGTGTTGCCGCCGATCAGCTTCGGCATCACGGACGCATCCGCGACCCGGAGCCCGTCCACGCCGCGCACCTTGAGCGTCGCCGGATCGACGACGGCCATATCGTCCGTTCCCATCTTGCAGGTTCCCACCGGATGATAGACGGTCAGCGCCTCGGCGCGCAGATAGGCGAGGATCTCGTCATCGCCGCGCACATCCTTGCCCGGCAGCATCTCTTTGCCGCGCACCGCGTCGAACTCGGGCGAGGCAAAGATCCGGCGCGCGATCTTGATGCCTTCGACCAGCACCATGGCGTCGTGTTCATGCGTGAAGAAGCGATGGTCGATCAGGACGTCGCGGCGGGAATCGTCGCGCGACAGCCTGATCTCGCCAACGCTTTTTGGCCTCAGCACGCAGGTGTGAATGGCGTAGCCGTGGCCGTATTCGATCAGCCTGCCGCGATGGCTGCGATAGCCCGGCACGAAGTGGAACTGGATGTCGGGAAGGCCGTTCGCGTGCCTGGTCTTCGCAAAGCCGCCGGCCTCGACATAGTTGGTGGTGAGCATGCCCTTGCGGCGCGCGAAATACTGGAAGGGCGCTGCCGCGATGCGGGGCAGGTTGGCAAGCGACAGGCCGAGCGTCCTGGTGCTTCTGGAGCGCACGGTGATCATGCCGTCGACATGGTCCTRCAGGTTCTTGCCGACGCCGGGCAAATCGAGAAGCGGTGCGATGCCGATCTGCTTGAGCTCGGCCGCCGGCCCGATGCCGGACGYCATCAGGATCTTGGGCGAGTTGATGGCGCCGGCCGAAAGCACGATCTCGCGGCTGGCCGAGAGCGTCTTTTGCTGGCCGTCATGCTGCACGCGCAGCCCCGTGGCGCGCCCTTGGGCGATGACAWGGTCGATCACCTCGCATTCGCTGAGCAGCGTCAGGTTCCTGCGATGAAGCACCGGACGCATGAACGCGCTGAAACTGCTGAAGCGCTGTCCCCGATCCTGCGTGACGTTGTAGATGCCGAGGCCGAACTGGCTCTCGGCATTGAAGTCGGCGTTGGCGGGCAGGACGGCGTTTTTGCCGGCCTTGACGAACATGCTTGAAAGCTCGTTCGGATCGCGCGGATTGTCGACCAGCAGCTCCCCGTCGCTGCCATGATAGCGCGGGTCCTGGCCGAGCAGATTGCGCTCCAGCTTCCTGAACACGGGCAGCACATCACGATAGGCCCAGCCGGCGCAGCCGAGCCTGGCCCACTCGTCATAGTCCTCGGCGGCGCCGCGAATATAGACCATCGAATTGATCGAGCTCGATCCGCCGAGCGCCTTGCCGCGATTGACCGGAATGCGGCGATTGTTGAGCTCAGGCTGCGGCACGCCGACGAAGCAATAGTCGTAGTTCGGGTTGCCGTAGAGCGAGAGGATGCCCGCCGGCACCTTGAMCCGCAGGCTGTTGTCGCTGCCGCCGGCCTCGACCAGGCACACTCTGACCGACGGATCGGCGCTCAGCCGATTGGCGACCACGCAGCCGGCCGAGCCGGCACCGACGACGATATAGTCAAATTCAGCCGCTTCCATCCAACCCCCAAGACGCGGCTCAAGCCGCGGGTTCTTCCCAGACCGGTTTGCCGCCGACGATCGTCTTCAGCACCTTGATATCGGCGATCTTGTCCGGCTCGACCCGCAGCGGATCATCGGAAAGCACGATGAAGTCGGCGAGCTYCCCCGCCGCCAAACTGCCCTCGTCGTTCTCCCGGTGGCCGGCAAAGGCAGCCCCCAGCGTATAGGCATGGAGCGCCTGCGCGACGGTGATCCGCTGCTGCGGGACCCATCCGGTTTCCGGCTGGTGATCCCGGCTTTGTCGCAGCACCGCATTGCGAATACCGATGAGCGGATTGAGATCGACGATGGGCCAATCGGTTCCAAACGCGACGGCGCCGCCGGCTTCCAGGATGGAGCGAACGGGAAAGGCGCGCGGCAGGGATGCGGAGCCGACGCGCGCCTCCCAAAGCCCTTCCATCCCGAGCCACTGGTCGCGCGGATAGATCATGGCGGGCTGGAAGCTCGCTATCGCTCCTGTCTCGGCAAAGCGCTCGATGTCGCGCGGGGTGGGTATTTCGCAATGTTCCACCCGCGGTCGACGCTGCCGTGAGCGTTCGCCATCCGCGGCGTAGGCATCGAGCGCCATTTCGATGGCCCCCGTTCCGATCGCGTGCGTCCAGACCTGAAAGCCTTCCTGCTGCGCGCGGCTGACGGCCGCGTTGTAGGCGGCTGCCTTCCACAGGCATGTTCCGGTTTCGCCCGGTTTGTCGGCATAGCCCTGGGGCATGAAGCCCGTATGGGATTCCAGCACGCCGTCCAGGAAGAATTTGATGACGCGCCCGTCGAGAAACTCCGGGTCGAGGTCATCCCTCCACCCAGACACGCGCGCGATCACCTCGTCGAGGTTCGAATCCGGATTTACAATGCTCGAGAGCGTGAACCGCAGGCTGAGCTCGTCGTTCGCGAATATCTCAGCCAGCAAGGGGACCGCTTCGTCATCCATCCCCGCGCTTTGGACCCGCGACAGTCCCAGACGGTTCGCTTCCTTGATGGCGTGGAGCAGCGCTGATCGCATGTCCGATGTCGAGGGCTGAGGGACCAGTTCTTCGAGCCGGGACCACGCTTTCTCCTTCAGCCATCCGGTCGGCTCGCCGCTCGCATCCCTGACGATCTCGCCGCCTTCGGGGTCGGGCGTATCCCGGATGATGCCGGCAAGTTCCAGCGCCTTGCTGTTCAACCAGGCGGCGTGCGCCATGCCCGAGYGGAAGAAAACGGGGCGATCGGCGACGACTTGGTCGAGAAGCGATTTGTGGAATCCGCCTTCGGGGAGGTCAGGGTAGCCGTAGCTGAACTCGCTGCCCACGATCCATGCGCGGTCGGGATGAGCCTGCGCATAGGCCTTCAACCGGTCGAGGACTTCGCCGAACGTCTTTGCTTCCCGCAACCGCACCTCATCGAGGTATTTGCTTCCCCAGGCGAAATGCAGGTGGGAGTCGATGAAGGCCGGCATTGCGAACCGGCCTTGGAGATCGACGATTTCGGCGTCTTTGGATGCTTGCAGTCTGACGGAGGACCAAGAGYCGACAGCCGTGATGCGCTCGCCGCGAACCAGCATCGCCTCGGCGACGGGATTTGCCGCATCGACGGTATAAAGCGCGCCGTKTGCGTAAAGGGTCTCTCGCGCCATTTGACTTTCAGCGGCCGTCGCTCTCATGCGGGTGATGAAGGGCAGGGAACCACCGAATCCGAGGCGGTAGAATAACTTTTTCCGGCACCCGTGCTTAGGGTTTGCCTAAGCCTGATCGATGGTGGTGCCATCGACCTTGTCGTCGGCATCCGTAACGGCTCCGCGATCCCCATCTCAGCGTTTAGGGATAAGCTAAGCACTGACACATGAAATCATAATTTTCGCTCCGCCAGCCCCTCACTAAAAGCAAACCGGACCTCCATCGCAGCGGCGAAAGCCCCATCGGAAGAGACGTGGATATGTCGGTTGAGAAGATAGACACGCTCGTTGTCGGCGGCGGCCAGGCCGGGGTGGCCATGAGCGAGCATCTGAGCAAATGCGGGGTGCCTCATCTCGTGCTCGAGCGCGGCCGGATCGCCGAGCGCTGGCGCTCGCAGCGCTGGGACTCCCTGGTCGCCAACGGCCCGGCCTGGCATGATCGGTTTCCGGGCATGGAGTTTCCCGTGACGGGTCCCGACGRCTTTCCCCCGAAGGAGGAGGTCGCCGACTATTTCGTCGCCTACGCAAAGCAGATCGACGCGCCGATCCGCTGCGGCGTGGAGGTCAAGCTGGTGCAAAGGAATGTCGGCCGTCYGGGATTCCGCGTCGAGACGTCGGATGGCGTGATCGAGGCCAACAGCGTGGTGGCCGCGACGGGACCTTTCCAGGTCCCCGTCATCCCGCCTCTCGTCCCTGCCGATGCCGRCATCCTGCAAATCCACTCAAGCGCCTACCGCAATCCCGCGCAACTGCCTAAGGGCGCCGTGCTGGTGGTCGGCGCGGGATCCTCKGGCGTGCAGATTGCCGACGAGTTGCAGCGCTCAGGCAGGCGCGTCTATCTCTCGGTCGGCCCGCATGATCGGCCGCCGCGCTCTTATCGCGGGCGCGACTTTTGCTGGTGGCTGGGCGTTCTCGGCAAATGGGACCTCGAGACCCCAGGACCCGGCACGGAACATGTCACGATCGCGGTGAGCGGCGCGCGCGGCGGCGAGACGATCGATTTCCGTCGCCTGGCCGCGCAGGGGCTTACGCTCGTCGGCATGACAAAGACATACCAGGGCGGTGTGATGAGTTTCGCGCCCGATCTTGCGAAGAACATCGCCCGCGGCGACGCCAATCTGATGTCGCTGTTGGACGAAGCCGACGCCTATGTCGTCCGCAACGGTCTCGACCTCCCGGAAGAGCCCGCCCTGCGCAAAATTGGCCCGGACCCGGACTGCGTGATCAATCCGATCAGCGAGCTCGATCTCGCCGAGGCCGGGATAACAGCGATCATCTGGGCGACGGGCTTCGCTGTCGATTACAGCTGGCTGAAGGTCGACGCTTTCGACGAGAAGGGCCGGCCAAGACATCAGCGCGGCGTCTCGGTCGAGCCGGGGATATATTTCCTTGGGTTGCCCTGGCAGTCGCGCAGGGGGTCGAGCTTCATCTGGGGCGTCTGGCATGATGCCAAGCATGTGGCCGACCGTATTTCGACGCAGCGCAAATATCTCGCCTACCACGCCGCCGCGACGCGCGAGCCCGTGGACGCCTGACCAGAGCTGCGAGCCCGACCCATGGAGACCAAGATGGCGCATACGAGAATTCGCAAATTCAACACCAAGGACAYCTATCCCGAGCAGAAGCTCGACAACGATCTCTGCCACGCGGTCGTGACGCGCGGCGGCCGGACCGTCTATCTGCGCGGACAGTGCCCGCAGGATCTCGACACGGCGAAGAACATCGACAGCCATGATCCGGTCGAGCAGACCCATAAGGTCATGCAAAACATCAGGCAGCTCATCGAAGAGTGCGGCGGCACGATGGAGCATCTGGTGAAGGTGGTGGTCTACATCACCGACGTGCGCCATCGCGAAGCCGTCTACCGGACGATGGGCGAGTATATCAAAGGCGTTCACCCGGTTTCGACCGGCCTGGTCGTGTCGGCCCTGGCACGGCCGGATTGGCTGGTCGAGATCGACGGCACCGCTGTCATTCCGGACTAACGCGCCATGACCTTCTCCATCGTCGCGCGCTGCAGGCGCACTGGCATGTTTGGCGTGGCGGTGTCCTCGTCGTCTCCCGCGGTCGCGGCTCGTTGCGCCTATGCGCAGGCGGGCGTTGGCGCCGTCGCCAGCCAGAACGTCACCGACCCGACGCTCGGGGTCCGGGCGCTGGAACTGATGGCGCGCGGCGCCTCCGCTACCGAGGCGGTCGCCATCATCAAGCGCACGGCCGCCTTCAGCGAATACCGGCAGGTGCTCGCGGTCGACGCGGCCGGCGGCAGCGCAATCCATTCGGGACCGAAAGCCCTCGGCATCTGGGCCGAGGCGCGTGGCGAGGACGTTGCCTGCGGCGGCAACCTGCTTGCCAACGATGGAATTCCAAAGGCCATGGTCGACGCCTTCCTCGCCTCCGAAGGCCATCTCGGCGACCGGCTGATCGCGACCATGCGCGCCGCGCTCAAGGCGGGCGGGGAGGCGGGGCCCGTCCGCTCCGCTGGCATGAAGCTGGTGCGCGATGTGTCCTGGCCCGTCGCCGACCTGCGCTGCGACTGGACCGAGGATTGCCCGATCGAGCAGTTGGCTGCGCTATGGGATATCTACAAGCCCCAGCTCGACGCGTATGTCACCCGCGCCCTCAACCCGTCCGATGCGCCGAGCTACGGCGTCCCCGGTGACGAGTAGTACCGGCATTCTGGAGTCAGCATGAACGAACTCAGCCACAAGGAGTGGGTCGGCAGAGCGTCCGCGATCCGCTTCCGCGACAAGGCGTTCATCGACGGCAAGCCGGTATCGGCGCGCTCCGGCCGGACCTTCGCCAGCATCAATCCGGCCACGGGAGCGACGCTCGCAGAGGTCGCTTCCTGTGGGGAAGAGGATATCGACCTTGCCGTTGCCGYGGCGCGGCGCAGTTTTGGAGCCGGTGTCTGGTCGCGGACGAGCCCTCAGCATCGTAAAGAGGTGCTGCTGCGGCTGGCAGCGTTGCTACGCGAGAACCTGCCGGAGCTGGCGCTGCTGGAATCGCTGGACATGGGCAAGCTGGTCAAGGACGCGGCCACCATCGACGTGCCGGGCTCGGCGGCGATCTTCCAGTGGTATGCCGAGGCGATCGACAAGGTCTATGACGAGGTGGCGCCGACAGGGCAGGGCGACCTCGCTCTGGTGCGGCGCGAGCCGCTCGGGGTCGTGGGCGCCGTGGTGCCGTGGAATTTCCCGCTCGACATGGCGACCTGGAAATGCGCGCCGGCGCTGGCGGCGGGCAATTCGGTGGTGCTGAAGCCGGCCGAGCAGTCGCCTTTCTCGGCGCTCAGGCTGGCCGAGCTTGCCATGGAGGCGGGGCTCCCTGCCGGCGTGCTCAATGTGGTGCCCGGCCTCGGCGAGACCGCCGGCCAGGCGCTTGGCCGGCATATGGATGTCGATTGCCTTGCCTTCACCGGGTCGACCGCCGTCGGCAAGCTGTTCCTGCAATATTCCGGCCAGTCGAACATGAAGCAGGTCTGGCTGGAGACCGGGGGAAAAAGCCCCAGTCTGGTGTTCGCGGATTGCGCCGACCTCGACGCGGCGGCCGACATGGCCGCCTTCGGCATCTTCTTCAACCAGGGACAGGTGTGCTCGGCCAATTCCCGGCTTCTGGTGGAGCGCGGCATCAAGGACGCGCTGGTGGAGAAACTGGCCGAGCGCGCGGCGGCGACGCAACCCGGCGACCCGCTCGACCCGGCGTCCAGGATGGGCGCGATGGTCGACGCGCGCCACGCCGCGACCGTCATGCGCTTCATCGACGGCGGCCGGAAGTCGGCCCGGCTGGTCACGGGCGGCGGCCGGATCTCGGTCGACGGGCGCGGCAGCTTCGTGCAGCCCACGATCTTCGACAATGTTTCGCCGGACGATCCGCTTGCCCGCGACGAGATTTTTGGCCCGGTGCTGTCGGTGATCGCCTTCGACAGCGAAGAGGAGGCGCTTCGGATCGCCAACGACAGCATTTACGGCCTGGCGGCGTCACTCTGGACGGACAGCCTGTCTCGCGCCCATCGCATCGCCGAGCGGCTTCGGGTAGGCACGGTTTCGGTCAACACCGTCGATGCGTTGAGCCCGATGACGCCCTTTGGCGGCTTCAGGCAGTCCGGTTTCGGGCGCGACCTGTCGCTGCATGCGCTCGACAAATACACCGCGCTCAAGACCACCTGGATCAAGTACTGAGGAGCGGCCCCGACTTGATTGCAGCGACCAAACGGGCATCATAGACGCCCATGCCGCTCCGCTTCACGCTCAGACAGCTCGAATATTTCGTCGCCGTTGGCGAAGCGGGCTCTATCGCCAAGGCGGCCGAGCAGGTGAACGTCTCGCCGCCATCGATCTCGGCCTCGATCGCCCAGCTCGAAGCGGAGTTCGGCGTCCAGCTCTTCGTGCGAAAGCATTCGCATGCGCTCGCGCTGACAGCGGGTGGGCGCCTGTTTCTCAAGGAAGCCGCGCGCCTGCTCAACGATGCAGACGCGCTGCACGACATTGCCGGCGATATCGCCGAAAAGGTGCGCGGACCGTTGGCGATCGGCTGCCTGTTGACGTTCGCGCAGATCGTGCTGCCGGCGCTGCGCCGGAAATTCGAGGACGCCTATCCGGATGTGCGCGTCCGGCAGTTCGAGCGCAACCAGGGCCAATTGTTCGAGATGCTGCAGCGTGGCGAAATAGACGCAGCGCTTACCTACGACCTCGAATTGTCGCAGGACATGACCTTCGAGCCGCTGATGCAACTGCCGGCCTATGTGATGCTRCCGGCCGCGCATCGCCTGGCGGCGAGGGCGAGCATCACGCCGGAGGAACTGGTCGATGAGCCGATGGTGTTGCTCGATCTGCCCTACAGCCGCGAATATTTCCTCTCGGCTTTCCAGGGCCTGCGGCCCAGGATCGCCGAGCGCACCGGCGACATCGCCGTGATGCGCTCGATGGTCGCCAACGGTTTCGGCTATGGCATCGCCAATATGCGGCCGCTCAATGCCATGTCGCCGGATGGCAAGCTGCTGGTCTTCGTGCCCTTGCTGGGCGACATCAGGCCACTGACGATGGGGATTGCGCTGCCGAACGCCGAGCACCGCACACTCACGGTGCAGGCCTTCATCGACCATTGCCGCCGCTTCGTCGTCGAGCAAGGCGTCTTCGGCACAGAGCGCATCGTCAAATGAGGGACGTCACGGCCAGCCGTCGGCGAGCCGCGCGAGTAACCGCTCCAGCATCTYGTCGCAGCGCCGCAACTGCTCGACGCTGACGAATTCGTCCGGCTTGTGCCCCTGCGCCATCGAGCCCGGTCCGCAGACGACGGCGGGCGTGCCGAGATCGCGGCTGAACAACCCGCCCTCGGTGCCGAAAGCGACTTTCATGGTGTCGTTGGCGCCGGTCAGCGATTTGACGAAGGCCACCGCTTCCGAAGCGGCCGGCGTGTCGAGACCCGGATAGGTGTTGGTGATCTCGACGTCGATTGCCGCTTCGGGGGCGATCAAGGCGGCTTCGGCAGCAATGCGCGCGGCGGCACCGCGCAGCCTGTCGAGAATTCCGGCGGCATCGTCGGCGGCGACGTTGCGGATCTCGAAATCGACCACGCAGAGACTGGGCACGATGTTGAGCGCCACGCCGGCATTGATCTTGCCGACATGCACGGTCGTGTAGGGAATGTCGTAGTCGCCGTCGCGCGCGCCGTCGCGGGCGAGCCGCTCCTGCTCGTCGCGCAAGGCGCGCACGAAGTCGCAGCCGAGATGGATGGCGTTGAGCGCCAGCGGAGCAAGCGCCGAATGGCCTTCGCGTCCCCTGCAGAGCGCGCGCGCCGCGAGCTTGCCCTTGTGACCGGTCGCCACCTGCATGTTGGTCGGCTCGCCGACGATGCAGAGCAGCGGGCGTTGCGGTGCCGCGCTTAGCATCTCGATCAGGTCGCGCACGCCGAGACAGCCGACCTCCTCGTCGTAGGAGAGCGCGAGATGCAAGGGCGTGCGCAGCGGCATTTTCGAGGCCTTGATGYAGGCCGCGAGCGCCGAGGCCACGAAACCTTTCATGTCCGCCGCGCCACGCCCGTAGAGCTTGCCGTTGCGTTCGGTCATCGTGAAGGGCGGCAGCGTCCAGTTCTGGCCGTCGACGGGAACGACGTCGGTATGGCCGGACAGCATGATGCCGGGCCTGTCGGACGGTCCGATGGTGGCGAAGAGGTTCGCCTTGTGGCCGTCGACGCTGTGGATGAGCTGGCTGGCTATGCCGTTCGCTCCGAGAAGGTCGGTGGCGCAGCCGATGAGGTCGAGGTTGGAGTCGCGGCTCACCGTCGGGAAGGCGATCAGCCGTTCGAGGATCCTGATGCTGTCCATCTCTCTTGTCCCGTTGCTGTCGGCTGTGTAGCACCGTGCCGCCGCCGCCCTGAAGTCGCATTTGGCTCAGCGGCGGTTCACCTGAGGCTAATCCATGCAAGGGCGATTAGGCGCGTCCTAATCCGCGCAGAAGAAATCCATAGTTTTCCCGCGCCGCCGCCAACTTATGAGTAATCTCGACCACACCGGCGGCACCAGGCCCGCGGGAAAGAAAGCTCATGCGCGACCAACGCTACGACATTCTATTCGAGCCGATGAAGATCGGTCCGGTGACGGCCAAGAACCGTTTCTACCAGGTTCCGCATTGCAATGGCGGCGGCTACCGCGATCCTTCGGCCGCGGCCGAGATGCGGCGCATGAAATCCGAAGGCGGATGGGGCGTCATCTTCACCGAGCAGACGGAGATGCACCACACCTCGGAGATCACGCCCTTCATCGAGCTCAGGCTGTGGGACGACGCCGACATTCCGGCGCTGGCCAAGATGGCGAAAGCCATGCACGAACATGGGGCGCTCGCCGGCATCCAGCTCGCCTATTCCGGCATCAACGGTCCCAATCTCTATACCAAGGAGGTCCCGCGCGGGCCGTCGGCCTTGCCAATCCGCACCTTCACCAACGATCCGGTGCAGGCGCGCGCCATGGACAGGCAGGATATCCGCGACCTGCGCCGCTGGCACCGCAATGCCTTCAAGCGCGCCAAGCAGGCCGGTTTCGACCTGGTCTGCCTCTACGGTGCGCATGGCTTCGGCATCATCCAGCATTTCCTGTCGACAGCCACCAACCAGCGCAGCGACGAATATGGCGGCTCGCTGGAAAMCCGCTCGCGGCTGATGCGCGAACTGATCGAGGAAGGGCGCGACGCGATCGGCGACACCTGCGGTCTGACGCTCAGGCTGTCGCTGGACGAGATGATCGGCGAGCTTGGCTTCGCCAATTCGGAAGTCCGCGACATGATCGAGATGCATGCCGATCTGCCCGATCTCTGGGACCTCGCGCACGGCGCCTGGGAGGATTGCTCCGGCCCATCACGCTTCAAGGAAGAGGYGGCGCAGGAAAGCCTCGTCTCCGGCATCAAGAAGCTGACCTCAAAGCCGGTCGTCGGCGTCGGCCGCTTCACCTCGCCGGATGTGATGGTGAGGATGATCAAGTCGGGCACGCTCGATTTCATCGGCTGCGCCCGTCCGTCGATCGCCGATCCCTTCCTGCCGCGGAAAGTCGAGGAGGGCCGCATCGAGGACATCCGCGAATGCATCGGCTGCAACATCTGCATCACCGGCGACATGACGATGTCGATCTCGCGCTGCACGCAGAATCCGACCTTCATGGAGGAATGGCGCAAGGGCTGGCATCCGGAGCGCATGCAGGCAAAGGGCGACAGCGACAGCGTGCTGATTGTCGGCGCCGGGCCAGCCGGGCTGGAGGCAGCCCGCGCGCTCGGCCTGCGCGGCTATCAGGTGGCGATAGCGGAAGCCGGCACCGCGCTTGGCGGGCGCGTGGCGCGCGAATGCCTGCTGCCGGGCCTGTCGGCCTGGGGCAGGGTGCGCGACTACCGGCAGTACCAGCTCAGCCAGATGCCGAATGTCGACATCTATTTCGAAAGCCGGCTGTCGGCCGACGATATCCTGTCCTTCGGGTTCCAGAACGTCGCCATCGCCACCGGATCGGCCTGGCGGCGCGACGGCGTCGCGCGTGCCCATGTCATGCCGATGCCGATCGATACCACGATGCCGGTCTACACGCCCGACGACCTGATGGACGGCAAGGTGCCGTCCGGCAATGTCGTGCTGTTCGACGACGATCACTACTACATGGGCGGCGTGCTGGCCGAGCTGATGGCGCGCCAGGGCGCGAAGGTGACCCTGGTGACGCCGTCGGCCTATGTCTCGGACTGGACCCGCAACACGCTGGAGCAGGGCGCCATCCACCGCCGCTTGGCGGAGATGGGCGTCGATATCGTGCTCAACAGGACCGTCACGGCGATCGCGTCGGGCGGCGTCGTCACGGCCTGCGTCTACACCGGCGCGAAACATGAGCTGGCGGCCGATRCAGTCGTGCTGGTCACGTCGCGCAACCAGGACGATGCCGTCTGGCGCGAGCTGAAGGCCCGGGAGAGCGAGTGGGCCGACAACGGCATCCGTTCGATCAAGGTCATTGGCGATGCCGAAGCGCCGGGGCCGATCGCCTGGGCCACCTATGCCGGCCACCGCTTCGCCCGCGAGCTGGACGAAGCCGATATCGGTGACGCGCTGCCTTTCCGGCGCGAGGTGACGGCGCTGGCGGACGGATAGTGCCGATCAGCCGCGGAGCGGATCGACCGCTATCGTTCCTAATCCGATATCCGCTATCATCGGCCCCGTTTGGGGCTTCCTTGACCTTTGATATTATTATAATAGCTTTGCGTCGAGGAATGATGATGGCGGCGAGCAATGCGGTGTGACTTATCGGATCGGGTCGCCTTGGTCACAGGGGCGGCGGGCGCAATCGGAAGCGCCATCGCCAAACGGCTTTCGGATAACGGGGCCGCGGTTGTCGTCGCCGATATCGACATGGCAGGCGCCGAGCGTGTCGCGGCTGGCCTGCGCAATGCGATGGCCTGCGCTCTGGACATTCGCGACGGCCAATCGGTCGACGCCGCGATCGCCAGGGTTTTGGRGCGGCACGGACGGCTCGACATCCTGGTCAACAACGCCGGCGTCAATACTTTGGCGCACCGCGTCACCATAGACGAATTCCCTCCCGAGGAATGGGACCGCATCACCGGCATCGACCTCGACGGCCTCTACGTCATGAGCCGGGCCGCGCTGGCGCCGATGCTCGCCGCCGGCAAGGGCGGGCGTATCGTCAACATAGCCTCGGTCRTCGGCCTTGCCGCGATGCGGCTGCAAAGTCCGTTCGTTGCCRCCAAGGCCGCCATCGTCCATCTGACGCGGTCGATGGCGATCGAACTGGGCGCCAAGGGGATCCTGACCAACGCGGTCGCGCCCGGCTCGGTGCTGACCGCGCTGACCGCCAAGCTGTTCTACGGCGACGACGGCAAGTTCGCCGGGCGCACCCAGGAGTTCCTCGCCCATGTGCCGCTCGGCCGGCCGGCCGAGCCGGAGGAGATCGCCGAGGCCGTGCTGTTCCTGGCCTCTCCGGCCGCCAGCTACATCAACGGCCAGGTGCTGGCTGTCGATGGCGGCTGGACCGCGGGGTACATGATGTGAGCGCCGCCATGGAAATCGATCTCGCCGGCGCCGCGATCGCGCTGGACGGTGAAACCAATGCGATCGTCGATGCGGTGCTCGCAGCACTGCGCGCCAATGGCGGGCGTATCGTCGAAGGCGCCCCGACAGGTGCTGCCGATATCCTGCTGGTCTCGTGTCCGCTGCGTGCGGGAACGAAAGCCGGCGATCCGCGCTCGCTGTATGCCGACGCGCGCAGGGCCGCCGTGGAGATGGCCGAGCGCGGCGGCCGCATCGTCTTCCTGATCTCGGCGGTCGCCGGCATGCCGATGCGCCGCCATCCTCGCTTTTCCATGGAGAACGCGTCGATCCTTGCGGCGATGCGCTCGCTTGCCATGGAATTCGGGCCGAAAATCCTGGTCAATRCAGTCGGCTTCGGCGCCGTCGAGGGCGATGCCATCGTTTCGGGCGACAAGGCGATGCTCAGCCACACGCCGGTCGGCCGCGCTGGCAGCGTCGAGGAGGCGGTCGCCGCGGTGCTGTTCTTCTGCGATCCGTTGAACAGCTACACGACCGGGCAGATGCTGGGCGTCGACGGCGGCTGGGCGGCGGGCTATGGGCGCAATTTCTGAGGCGCGGACGCTCAAGGCAGGGGCGCTGGAAGTCGGGCTGGCGCCGGCAATCGGCGGCAGCGTCAGCGCGATGCGCTGGCGCGGTATCGACCTCATGCGCCAGCTTTCGGATGACGACCGCGATGCGGGCAACGTGCTGGGCGTCGCCATGTTCCCGATGGTGCCCTACGCCAACCGCGTCGCCGGGAACGAATTCCACTTCGAGACGAGGCGCTGGCGGGTTCTGCCGAACAATCCGCCTGAGAGGTTCAACGTCCACGGCAGTGGCTGGAAGAAGCCATGGACCGTCACAAGGGCTAGTTCCGTCGCGGCCGCGCTGACGCTCGAGGTCGCCGCCGGTGCGGAGCCCTATTCCTATCGCGCCGAGCAGGCCTTCGCCGTTGCGGAAGAGGGGCTCAGCGTGACCGTGACGCTGACCAACACAGGGCCGGTTGCCATGCCGTTCGGCTTTGGCCTGCATCCCTGGTTCGATCGCGATCCGGACGTGACGCTGCAATTCAGCGCCCGGCGCTTCCATCTCGAAGAGCCCGAGGGCGTTTCGGGCGATCCGATCACGCTGCCGCCCGAACTGGATTTTGYAAAGGGCCGGTCGCTGCCGGGCGGTTGGCGCAACAATGACTATGGCGGCTGGACCGGCGAAGCGATCATCCGCTTTCCGTCGCGGGGCGCCGGATTGCGGATCGTCGCCGATCCCGTCTTCAAGCATCTGATGCTCTATGCCGATCCGACCAAGCCTTATTTCTGCCTGGAACCGCAGACGAATGCCTCGGGCGCCTTCAACCGTGGCCAATGGAACGATCCGGATGAAGGCGTGATCGTGCTTGCGCCCGGCGAAAGCGCGGCGGGGACCGTGTCATTCAGGCCATTCGCGCTCACATCCTGATCTAACTCTTTGTTGGAGCATGATCTTTTCCGAAAACCGGTTCCCACTTTTCGGGATCATGCTCTAAAGCAATCGGGCCAGGAGCCCACCATCCACCTGCATGGCGCTGCCGGTAACGAAGGAAGAGGCGTCCGAGATCAGGAAGCCGATGGCGCTGGCGATCTCGGTCGGATTGGCGATGCGCGCGATCCTGTTGGGTTCGAATGAGAGGCCCAGCGCTTCCGGGCCGCCGGCCGCTTCCAGCCCGTCCAGTGTCATCCTCGTGGCGACGGAGCCGACCAGCACGGCGTTGACGCGGATGCGGTCGACCGCATAGTCGAGCGCCATCTGTCGCGACAATCCGACGACTGCGGCTTTTGTCGCCGCATAGGCAGGCACGCCGGGAACCGTCGCATCGGCATGCACCGAGGCGATGTTGACGATCGAGCCGCCGCCGGCCGCGCGCAGCAGCGGCAGGGTCGTGCGGCAAACGCGGAAGATAGCGGTCAGGTTGACGGCAATGGTCCTGTCCCAGTCTTCGTCGGAAAGCTCTTCGAGCCGCTTGCCGGTCGGATAGATGCCGGCGCAGTTGACGACGGCGTCGAGCCCGCCGAGCCGCTCTGATGCCATCGCCACCGCTGCCTGGACGTCCGTTTCACGCGTGAGATCGCTCTCGCGGAAGATCAGTTGGCTTTCGGCGTAACGGCCAGCGAGCGCCTTGCCATCTTTACCGTCCAGCCCGGCGCCGAAGACCTGCGCCCCCTCGTTCACGAGATATTCGGCCGTCGCCCGGCCGATGCCGGTGGCCGCGCCGGTAACCAGAACGCGTTTGCCGCCAAACGTCACGCTGAGACCCCTGAAGCGTGGCGTTCGGTTTGGGCCGCGGCAACGGAACGCAGCACGCGATCCTCGCCGCCTTCGCCGCGGCCGAATTCGTCGACGATGCGGCCGTCGGCAACGACGAGGCAACGGTCGCAAAGGCCGATCAGCTCTTCGAGCTCGGAGGCGACGATGAGCAAGGCCACGCCCTTCTCGGCCAATTCGACCACGAGCCGGTAGATCTCGTGCCGCGTGGCTGCGTCGACACCCTTGGTCGGCTCGTCGAGCAGCAGCACTTTCGGCGCCCGCATCAGCACGCGGGCGAACAGAAGTTTCTGCTGGTTGCCGCCCGACAGGTGGGTGACGGAGGCCAGTGGCGACGATGCCTTGACGTTGAGCGCGCGCATGGCGGCCAGGATGGAGCTGCGTTCAAGCCCGCCGCGCACCACGCCGCGCCGCGACAAGGGCGCAAGATTGCCGATGGTGATGTTGGCGCCGACCGGCAGATTGAACAGCAGGCCGTCGCGCTTGCGGTCCTCGGTCAGAAGCGCAATGCCGGCGGCACGGGCGCCGCTCGGTGCTCCGATCGCCACGGGACCGCCGGCGACGCGGATTTCGCCCTCGGCCGGGACGCGGCCGTAGATGCCGTGCAGGATCTCGCTCCGGCCGGAGCCGAGCAGGCCCGCCAGCCCGACGATCTCGCCGGCGGCCACCGAGAGGTTGATGTCCTTCGCGCCATGCACGGCGCCGCTATGGCCGGCGACGGTGAGGTTGCGAACCTCCAGCGCGGTCGGCGCGCCGACCGGGGCGGCATGCTCGGGGAACAGCCGCTGCAATCGTTGGCCCGACATCGAGAAGATGAAGGTCTCGGCGTCGAAATCCTCCCTCGCGATACGCACCGTCACCTGTCCGTCGCGCAGCACCGTGGCGCGGTCGCAGATGGCGAGCACTTCCGGCAGGCGATGGGTGATGTAGATCATCGCGACGCCCTGCGCCTTGAGGCGGCCGAGCACACTGAACAGCGCGTCGACCTCCGTGCCGGAGAGCGAGGCGGTCGGCTCGTCCAGCATCAGCACGCGCGGCTTCATGACGATGGCGCGGGCGATCATCACCAGATGGCGCTGCGCCGAGGTCAGCGATGCGACATAGGCCCTGGGATCGATGCCGATGCCAAGATCGGCAAAGATCTCACCCGCCCGCTGTTCCAGTTTCCGCTGGTTGACCAGCATGCCGTCGCCCAGCCCGGTGCGGCCGGCAAAGATGTTCTCGGCGACCGAGAGCTGCTCGAGCACTTCGATCTCCTGCGGCACATAGCCGACACCGTTCGACCGCGCGTCGGCGGGCGAGACAAAGCTGACCGGCTTGCCGTCGAGCTTGATGGCGCCGGTGTAGGAGCCGGCCGGATGCACGCCGTTGAGGATCTTCACGAGCGTCGACTTGCCGGCGCCGTTCTGGCCGAGCAAGGCGTGGATCTCGCCCGGGACGACGTCGAAATCGACGCCGCGCAGCGCCTGAACGCCACCGAAGCTCTTGGCGATTGCGATGGCCGACAACAGCGGTTCCTGGGCAACGTTGGGCACGGCGATCCTCTGGCGGATGCCGGGTCCGGGCAAGCCGCGGACCCGGCGATGGGGCGTTACTGGCCGGCGCTGTCCAGCATCTTGTAATAGGGGTCGAGGTCGGCGGCGGTGATCACTTTGGCCGGCAACGGATTGCTGTAGGGCACGGTCTTGCCCTGGGCGAGATCGCCGAGCAGTTCGGCAACCTTGGCGCTCTCTTCATAGAGCGGCTGCGCGACGATGCCGTAGGCGGCGCCCGATTTCACCAGGTCGAGATTCTGCCTGATATAGTCCATGCCGACGATGACGACATCGCGTCCAGCCTTGCGGGCCGCGCCCGACCAGGTCTGGATGCTGTTGCCGGTGGTGCCGAAGGCCGCCGTCACGTCCGGGTTGCCTTGCAGGATCGCCACTGCCTTGGCCTCGGCTGCCGAGGGCTCGAAGCCCTCCATCTGGRTGTCGAGCACCTTGATGTTGGGGTACTTCTCGGCGATGGTCTTGCGGAAGGCCGCCGACATGGCGTTCTCGGTGTCGTTGGACGCGCCTTGCGTCAGCGCCACCGTGCCCTTGCCGCCGAGCTTCTCGCCGATGGCGACGGCGGCGTTCTGGCCCGCGCCGGCAATGTCCTCGCCGGTCGCGGCCTTCAGCCCCTGGACGGTGCCTTCCGGCGGCAGCACATGCCAGGTGACGATCGGGAATCCCTCCTTGGCGAGCTTCGAGATGTAGGAGTAGATTGCCGGATCGGGACCATAGACGCCGATCGCGTCGTATTTGGTGCGCGCCAGGGCGGCTTCGGCGAGCGGCAGCGTCGCCGGAATGTCCCAATTCGTCGCGCTCGGATCGCCGACCACCTCGCAGGTGTAGCCGAGCTCCTTGCACTTGTTGAGGAAGCCCGCCTGCATGAGCCGATGGACAGGGTGGTCCTTCATCGCCTGCACCCAGAGCAGGTGGATGTCTGCGGCCTGGGCGAGGCCCGCCGAGCCCAGCGACGCGGCGGCGGCCACGGCCGCGAATGCCGTACGGATCAGTCCCTTTCTCAGATCGATCTTCATGTCCTACCTCCCTTGCTTCACCGGCGTTCTTGCCGGCGTAAGATCTGTTGTTTTGGAAATTGTGCCGTTTGAGTGAGTTCCTCGTGGCCCCCGCTAAGCGCCGGCGATGAAGTAGCGGCGGCGCACAATGTCGAGCCCGACGGCCATGACCATGATCACGCCCACGGCGATCTGCTGCCAGTTGGAGTTGACGCCGATGACGACGAGGCCGCTCTGCACCACCTTCAGCATCAGGATGCCGACAACGCCGCCGGCGACCGTGCCGGCGCCGCCGAACAGACTGACGCCGCCGACCACGACCCCGGCGATCACCGTCAATTCCCAGCCGCTGCCGATCGAGGTACCGCCGCTGCCGAGATCGGCCATGACGAACATGCCGGCGATCGCTGACAGCGCGCCGACGACGATGAAGGCGCCGATCTTGTAGGCGCTGGTGTTGATGCCGACGAGACGCGCCACTTCCTGGTTGCCGCCGGTGGCGTAGATGTTGCGTCCGAGCACGGTGCGCCGCAGGACGAAATCGGCGAGGATCGCCGCGACGATGAAGAAGGCAAAGCTCCAGCCGAGGCCGAAGGCGAGGTCGGCGCCGCCGATTGCATTGATCGTCTCTGGCAGCGGATAGACAGGATAGCCACCCGTCACCACCTGGATCAGGCCCTGGCCGATGAACAGCATGCCGAGCGTCTGGATGAAGGCAGGGATGCCGAGCCTGACGACGATCACGCCGTTGAGCAGCCCGATCGCCGCGCCGACGCCGATCCCGCCTAGGATGGCCACGGTCACCGGCAGCGCGGCCGCCGTCATCAGCTTGGCGGCGACGACCGCGGACAGGCCGGCCACCGAGCCGACGGACAGGTCGAATTCGCCGGCGACCAGCAGGATGGTCTGACCGATGGCGATGATGCCGACGAACGACACGACGTTGAGAATGGCGCGGATGTTGCGCTCCGACAGGAAAGCCGGTTCGAGCAGCCAGAAGAAGACGATCAGCATAGCCATCGCCGCYAGCATGCCGACTTCGCCGATGGCGATGAAGCCGATCAGCCGCCGCCGGAAAGATTGCCCATCCCGGGGCGGCGAGTTCACGTCAGCCGCGCTTTCCAATCCTGACCTCCCTGGCGGCGCACGTCGCCGGCTCCCGCAACCGACACCATCTCGCCCACGCCCTTCCCGGCGTGCTCCTCGACGCCATTAAGATTATAATATTATAACTTGTCAACGGCGAAATTTCAGAGGATGCACCATGCCGGGCACGTCGCTGGAAAGCGACTGCCGTACCCGCTATGAATGCGCTGGTCGTGCGATCCGACGCAGGATTTCCCTTCGCGCATCGTGCTTGTTGGAGCTTGGCGATGACCGATGGGTCAGGTGACGATCCCGGCGGGAACACACCCTCGCAGCGCCTTGGGGTTCGCGAGATCGCGCGACGCATCGGTGTCGCGCCGATAACCGTGTCGCGTTCCCTGTCCAATCCCGKCAGGGTCTCGGCGGAGACGCGCGCCAGGGTGCTGGAGGCGATAGAGCAGATCGGCTTCGTGCCCAACCAGCTTGYGTCGAGCATGCGCGGCAACGGCCGTATGATCGGGACGGTGGTGCCGCCGCTGATCAATTCGGGCATCGCCGAGCAGGTGCAAGGCATGTCCGACGAATGYCATGAGGGCGGCTATTCGATGCTGCTGGTGCAGGGTGAATTCACGCCGGAAGCCGAGGAGAAAGCGATACGCACGCTGCTCGGCTGGCGCCCGGCCGGCATGATCCTTCAGAGCTTCGTGCAAAGCGAAACGGCGCGTGGCTTGTTGAAGGGCAGCGGCGCGCCGGTGGTCGAGATCTCCGAGGTCAAGGGCCGCGATCCGATCGACATGGTGGTCGGCATCTCCAATTTCGAGACCGCCTACGCCATGACCATGCATCTGGCCGCCAAGGGCTACAGGCGGATCGGTTTCGTCTCGACGCCGATCCATGGCAATGACCGCCTGCGACAGCGCCGCACCGGCTACCATGCGGCGCTGACCAAGCTCGGCATCAGGAACCATGACGGCATGGAAGTCGAGGTGCCGATCACCGCGCAGGGCGGCGCCGAGGCGCTGATCACGCTGACATCGCGGCACAAGGACATCGACGCCATCTTCTTCTCMAGCGACACGCTGGCCGTCGGCGCCGTGCAGGAATGCCACCGGCGGGGCTGGGCGGTGCCCGGCAGGATCGCCATCGCCGGCTATGGCGACATGGACCTCGCCGCGCAGCTCTATCCGCGGCTGACCACGGTGAAGGTCAACCGCTACGACATGGGCCGGCGCGCCGTGCGGCAATTGCTGGCAAGGCTGGGCGGCAATGGCGAGGTGTCGGCCGTCACCAGCCTCGGCTTCGAGATCATCGACCGCGAAAGCGCCTGATCAGGATTTTGTCACCGGCTGCTCGCGGCGGCCCAGACGCTTCTCCCAGCCCTGGGCATGGACGTTGAGATAGGCGTTGGGATCGTAAGGATGATCCTTGATCGCATCGAGGTTGAGATCGATGCCGAGCCCCGGCGCTTGCGGCAGCGACAGGTGGCCATTGTCCGGATTGACGGTCGGATGCCAGGTCACGAGATCGCGGGTCCAAGGATCGTTGAAGGCGTCGAAGTGCTCCTGGATCAGGAAATTCGGCACCGCCGCCGCCAGCTGCAGGCACACCGCCGTCGCCACCGGTCCGCCGCTTTGATGCGGCGCGATATGGCTGCCGTGAGCAAGCGCAAGATTGGCGACCTGCAGCGACGGCGCGATGCCGCCAAGCGACATCGGCTCGGGCTGGAAGATGTTGACGCCGCCGCCGGCGGCAAGCGTGTAGAACTGGCCGACCGTGTCGTACATTTCGCCGGTCGCCACCGGGATGGGTGAGCGGTGCGCCACCTCATGCACCGTCTCCTGGCGATCGCGCGAGGTCGGCTCCTCCCACCAGTAAATGTCGAGATCGGCGAATTTCTGCGCCGCCTGAAGCGCTGCGATCTCGGTGAAGCGCGCATGCACGTCGATCAGGATCAGCGTGTCGCTGGGCAGTCCATCGCGCAGTTCGCGGCAGATTGCGTAGGAAAGCTCCAGTTCCTCGCGAGAGATGAAACCTTGCGCGGTGCCGAACGGGTCTAGCTTGAACGCCTTGAAGCCCTTGGCCAGCACCGCCTTTGCGGCTTCGAGAAAGGCTTCCGGCGTGCGTTCCGTGCGATACCAGCCATTGGCATAGCCAAGCACCGTGTCGCGTACTTGCCCGCCGAGAAGCTGGTGGATCGGCACGCCCAGGCTCTTGCCCAGAATATCCCAGCAGGCGACCTCGATGGCCGCGATCACCGTGCGGTGGATGTGGCCGCCGTCGAGCGAAACACTGTCCARCATGCGCTTGGCCAAGGCGTTGATGCGGCGCGGGTCCTGGCCGATCGCGAGATGCTTGAGCTCATGCACGCCGGCCTCGGTGGTCTTGATGAAGCCGTTCAGCGTGCCTTCGCCGACGCCATGGATGCCCTTGTCGGTACGGACCTTGACGAAAAGCCAGTTCTTCCAGCCGGCGCCGACGGCAAAGGTCTCGATGTCGGTGATCTTCATGCGGTCACTAACCTGGTAATCGTTGCGATGACGGCTTCGGTGGTGAGACCGTATTTCGCCTGCAAGGTCGGCACCGCGCYGCATTCGATATAGCGGTCGGGCAGGCCGATGCGCGTCACTTTCTTCGCGATGCCCGCCTCGAACAGGCTTTCGACGACAAGGCTGGCCAGGCCGCCGACCATGACATGGTTTTCCGCCGTGACGATCCGGCGGACGCCGGAGGCGAACTCGGCCACGGCGCAGGCGTCGAACGGCTTGATCGTCGGCACGTGCAGGACGCCGGTGGAAATGCCCTGTTTCTGCAAGGCCTCTGCCGCGTCCAGTGCCCGCTCGGTCATGAAGCCGGTCGAGACGATGCCGACATCGGAGCCTTCGCGAAGCCGCCTCGCCTTGCCGATCTCGAATGTGCGGCCAGGCTCGAACACGACGGGGACGCTGCCGCGCAGCAGCCGCATATAGACGGGCCCCTGATGCTCGGCGACCGCGGCAGTCGCCGCCTCGATCTCGGTCGCGTCGCAGGGATCGATGACAGTCAGGCCGGGGATCATGCGCATCAGCGCCAGATCCTCGATCGCCTGATGCGTGCCGCCATAGCCTGTCGTCAATCCCGGCAGGCCAGCGACGATCTTCACGTTGAGGTTGGAGTGGGCAAGCGCGATGGCGACGAAGTCATAGGCGCGACGCGTCGCGAACACGCCATACGTGGTGGCGAACGGCACCTTGCCGGCGCGGGCAAGCCCGGCGGCGACCGCGACCAGATTCTGTTCGGCCATGCCGACATTGAAGAAGCGGTCGGGAAAGGCGTCCCGGAACGGCAATATGTCGGTGTATTTGCCAAGGTCGGCGGTCAGCCCGACGATATCAGGCCGGCTCTGCCCAAGTCTGGCCAGGGCCCGCCCGAAGGGCGCCTCAACGCTTTGCCGGCCGCCGCCGACAGCCTCGTCCTGGCCCATGGCCAGCGTCCGTTCTGCCTTCATGCCGCCGCTCATAGGTGCGTTCCCATGCTTTTGTCGAATTCTGCGATGATGCCGTCCCATTGCACCACGTCGATGCGGAAGAAGTGCGATTTCTCGCTGGTCTCGATGCGTGGCACGCCTTTGCCGGGCAGGGTGCGCAGCACGATCGCCTTCGGCTTGCCATTGCGCTTGCGCGCGCCGGCCAGCGCATCGACGATGGCTTTCATGTCGTTGCCGTCGATCTCCGCCGTTTCCCAGCCGAAGGCGCGCCATTTGTCGGCCACCGGCTCCATGTTGAGCACCACGGGTCCGTCGGCCTGGATGCCGTTGCAGTCGATCAGCGCGACGAGTCCGTCCAGCTCGAAATGGCTGGCCGACATCGCCGCTTCCCAGGTTGAGCCCTCCTGCATCTCGCCATCGGAAAGCTCGACGAAGACGCGCGCGTCCGAGCGATCGAGGCGAAGTCCCAGCGCCTGGCCGATGCCTTGCCCGAGGCCATGTCCGAGCGAGCCGCCGATGACCTCGACGCCCGGCGTGGTGTCGAGCGTCGACATCTCCAGCCGGCTGTCGTCGGCGCCATAGGTGACAAGTTCCTCGACCTGGATGATGCCGGCCTCGGCGAGGGCGGCCCAAAGCGCGATCGAGTAGTGCCCGGTCGACAACAGGAAGCGGTCGCGATCCGGCCATGCCAGATTGTGCGGATCGTAACGCAGCTCGTGGAAATAGAGCGCCGCCAGCGTGTCGGCGATGCCGAGGCCCTGGCCGATATAGCCCTGGCCCTGGCCGCGCGCCATGGTCAGCATATGGCGGCGAAGCAGCGTCGCCTTGCGTTCCAGCGCGGCGACATCGGCGCTGCCGGGAGGGGAGTTTCGCAGCATCGATGCCTAGTCCTTGTCCAGCCCGCCCGACATGTTGAGCCGCTCGGCGGTCATGTATCGCGGCGCGTCGAGGCAGAGCCAGACGACGGCTTCCGCCACCTCGGAAATCTCGGCGCGGCGGCCGAGCGGAATGCGGCGCGTGCGTTCGTCGAGGAAAGCCTGCAGATCGCTGCGGCCATTGGCGCGGGCAAGATCGAGCTCGGTCGAACGCTGCATCTCGGTGTCCATCATGCCCGGCGCCAGGCTGTTGACCAGCACGCCGTAKGGCGCAAGCGCGACCGCCGCGGCGCGGGTGATGGAATCGACGCCGGCCTTGCTTGCCGTGTACGCGGTGTAGTCGGGCAGCGCCATGCGCGAGCCGGGCGAGGTGATGTTGACGATGCGCCCCGAGCGCTGCTCGCGCATCACTCGGCCGGCGGCCTTGCAGGCCATGGCGAGAGCCGTGACGTTGAGGGCCAGCGTGCGCGTCCAGGCCTTGAAGGTTGCGTCGAGGAAGGGCTCGATCACGCCATAGCCGGCATTGTTGACGAGGATGTCGATGCCGCGCCAACGCGCGACCACTTTCTCGACCGCCGCTTCCGGAGCGCCCTCGAGCGTGAAGTCACCGATGATGGTCTCGGCTTCCGCGCCGGCTTGGGCGATCTGCCTGGCCGTCTCGGTCAGGCCTTGGCCATTGATGTCGGTAATTGCGACGGCGCAGCCGCGCCTGGYCAGTTGCAGCGCCACCTCGCGGCCAAGCCCTCCGGCGGCGCCGGTGACAAGCGCCCTGCGCGGGGTGGTGTCTGGTATCTCAGCAGGCAAGCCAACCTCCTCCCAAGGTCATCTTGACGCGATGGATACCGGTATCCATAGATAGGTGTCAACGGGCTTGTGCTACTGTTCGCGAACTATGCGCTCCGGTGGAGCCGGGAGGGAAAATTGAAGATCGTCGCGCTTGAAACGCTGCAACTGGCGGAATTCCCATTCCTGTTCTGGCTTCGCGTCCATACCGATGCCGGCCTTATCGGCACCGGCGAAACCTTTTGGGCGCCGGGACCGGTCGCCTCCTACATCCACGACAATGTCGCGCCTTACCTCATCGGCAAGGACCCGCGCGATATCGAGCTGCACGACCGTACGCTGGGCAGCGTCTATGTCGGCGCGCGCGATTCCGGCGCGGAGCTGCGCGGCAATTCCGCGGTCAATATCGCGCTGTGGGATATCTATGGCCAGGCGCTCGGCGAGCCGGTCTGGCGGCTGCTGGGCGGCCGCACGCACAAAACCGTGCCGATCTACAACACCTGCGCCGGCTACAAGCATGTGCGCGCCAGCAAGAAGAATGCGCTGTTCGAGCGCGGCGAGGATTGGTCGCTCAAATCGGGCGATTCGAACGAAGGCCCGTATGAGGATCTGCTGGCATGGCGCTACAATGCCGGCGATCTCGCCAGGAGCCTGAAATCCGAAGGCATCGGCGCCATGAAGATATGGCCGTTCGACATCGCCGCCGAGGCATGTAACGGCGCCCGCATCTCGCTTACCGACCTCGACAAGGCGCTGGAGCCGTTCCAGAAGATCCGCGACGCCGTCGGCCGCGACATGGAGATCATGGTCGAGCTGCATGGCCTGTGGAGCCTGCCGCCGGCGCTGCGCATCGCCGAGGCGCTGAAGGCCTACGACGTCGCCTGGCTGGAGGAGCCGATCCGCTACAACGAGCTCGACGCGACGGCCGAGTTGGCGCGCCACACATCGATCCCGATCGCGGCCAGCGAGCGGCTGGCCACGCGGCAGATGTTCAAGCAACTGATCGACAAGCGCGCGGCCAGCGTGATCATGATCGACCTCGCCTGGTGCGGCGGCCTTTCCGAAGCGCGCAAGATCGCCAACATGGCCGAGGCCAGCGAATTGCCGGTGACGCTGCACGACTGCACCGGGCCGATCGTCTATGCCGCCAGCTGCGCGCTGTCCGCCACTCTGCCGAACGTCAACTACCAGGAAGCCGTGCGCGCCTACTTCACCGGCTGGTACATCGAGATCGTCGCCGATATTCCGCCGGTCAGCGACGGCCATGTCGCGCCACTCGACGGGCCGGGGCTCGGCCTCAGTCTTCGGCCGGAGCTGTTCCAGCGGCCCGACGCCACGGTGCGGATCACCAAGATCTAGAGCACGGTTTTCGTCAGGACCTTTGTCAAAACAAGGCGATGGAGCGTTTCACCGGTTCGGTGAAACGGCGGACGCGCTTGCGTCTCGCACGCTTTGCTCAGAGCCTGTAGACATTATGCTATTATAATCTATTATCAACCCGAAGCGAGYAGCCACAAGCTCGCCGCCGGCGCGTTCTTGCCCGGCGCCAGACAGATCCATGGGAGGCTTTGGTGGCAATTTCTGCGGCGCGCGCACGCGAGGATTTCAAGGGTGCGCCAAATCTGCCCGACCGAAAAATCCTGCTCGACCTGTTCGAACGCATGGTGTTGCTGCGCCGCTTCGAAAGCGTTGCCCAGATCGCCTGCCGCAAGGGCGAGACACCTGGCTTCCTGCATCTCTATATCGGCGAGGAAGCGACCGGCGTCGGGGTCTGCGCGCATTTGCGGCCGACCGATTGGGTGACATCGACCCATCGCGGCCACGGCCATGCGCTGGCCAAGGGCGCCAATCCCGGGCGCGTCATGGCCGAGCTGTTCGGCAAGGCCGACGGCATTTGCGGCGGCCGTGGCGGCACCATGCATCTCTACGACCGCTCGGTCGGCCTGTTCGGCACCAACGGCATCGTCGCCGCCGGCATCGGCCATGCCGTCGGCATCGGCATGAGCGCCCRCCGGCAGGGCCGCGACGATATCGGCGTCGCTTTCTTCGGCGACGGCGCCGCCAATCATGGCGGCTTCCACGAGGCGCTCAACTTTGCCGCCGTGCAGCGCGCGCCGGCGGTCTTCATTTGCGAGAACAATCTCTACGCCACCGCCACTCCGCTCAAGTCGATCACGCTCAACCCCGAGATCGCCACCAAGGCCGCGTCCTACGGCATGCCCGGCGTCGCTGTCGACGGCAACGACGTCTTCGCCGTCTGGCTGGCCATGAAGGAAGCGACCGAACGCGCTCGGGCCGGCAAGGGCCCGACGCTGATAGAGGCCAAGACCTATCGCACTGTCGGCCACCATGAGGGCGACCCGGTCATCGGCACGTACAGGACGCAGGAAGAACTCGACGCCTGGATCAAACGCGATCCGATCGACATGTTCCGCAAGCGGCTGATCGAGGACTATGGCGTTGCCGACGCCGAGGCGCTCGCGGCAATAGAGGCGCGGATCGAGAAAGTGGTGGAGGAGGCGCTCGCCTTCGCCCGCGCTTCGCCCGAGCCCGATCCGGCGACGGTGCGCCTGCATGTCTTTGCCGATCCGATCAATCCGCCGGCCGCCCTGAAGCCGCGCGCCGTCGGCGAGACGCGAACGCAAGGCTGGCTCGAAGCGGTGCGCGACGGCATCGCCGAGGAGATGCGCGCCAATCCGGCGATCCTCTATTTCGGCGAAGGCACCGGCGAGCGCGGCGGCAGCTTCGCCCACACGAAGAACCTGTGGCAGGAGTTCGGCCCTGATCGCATGGTCGACACGCCGATCTCCGAGCAGGGGTTCACCGCCGCCGCCGTCGGCGCTTCGGCCACGGGCGCGCGCACCGTCTCGGACCTGATGTTCGCCGATTTCGCCTTCGAGACCGCCGGGCAGATCTTCCTGCAGGCGGCGAAGCTGCGCTACATGACCAGCGGCGTCATGAGCGCGCCGATGGTGGTGCGCGTCGGCGCCGGCGCGCTGYGCAGTTCCGGCCCGCATCACAGCGGCATCTATCATCCGGTCTTCGCCCATATGCCCGGCTTGATCGTCTGCGTGCCGTCGAATCCGGCTGACGCCAAGGGACTGATGAAGACGGCGCTGAGAGCCGGCGATCCCGTCATCATGCTCGAACCGAAAGCGCTGTTCGCTTCCAAGGGCGAGGTGCCGGCGGGCGAGCACTATGTGCCGTTCGGCGTCGCCCGGATCGCGCGGGCAGGGAAAGACGTCACCATCGTCGCGGCCGGGCAGATGGTGCAGCGCGCTTTGGAGGCGGCGGAGGCATTGGCGGCCGAAGGCATCGAGGCCGAAGTGATCGACCCGCGCACCATCATGCCGCTCGATATCGACACGATCGTCGCCAGCGTCAGGAAGACCCATCGCCTGCTCATCGTCGACGAGGCGTGGGCCATGTGCGGCCTTGGCGGGGAGATCGCCCAGGCGATCAACGAACTCGCCTTCGACGAGCTCGACGCTCCGCCCGGAAGACTGCATACGGCACCGACGTCCCATCCGTTCGCGCCGGTGCTGGAGCGAGCCATGCTGGTCGACACGGCACGCATCGCCGAGGGCGCTCGCGCTGTGATTGCCGGCAAGCCGCCGGTGCCGGATCACTGGTACACGGTCGGTCTGAAAAGCGCTGCGCCGGCAAAGCCAGCAGCTGTTCCAGCCAAGTCRCAGCCTGCTCCACAAGCTGCTTCCGTACCCGCCAGCGACGACGAGCCGGTGACGATGCCTTTCGGCGATCTCACCGTCAGCGAGGGCACGGTCGTCAAATGGCTGAAAGCGGTCGGCGACACGGTCAAGGAAGGCGAACTGATCGCCGAGATCGAGACCGACAAGGCCGTGGTCGAGATCGAGGCGCCGGTCAGCGGGACGCTGAGCGCGATCGATCAGCCGGTCGGCGCCGTGGTGCCGATGGGCGGGCGCATCGGCGGCATCAAGAAATAATCACCTGTACCCAAGAATCCGAAGGGCAAGCATGAAGATCCTGTGCGCCAATTGGCAAGCCGCCGACGAGGCCGAGCTCGAACGCGAGCACTATCCTGACATCGAGTTCATCCTGGCACGCTCGACCAACGATAAGGCCGCCGCGCTCGATCCGGCGGTTTGCCAGACGGTCGATGCGGTTATCAACTATTCGCCGACCCACAATGTCGCCGCTGCGCCGACTGCCTTTCCCAAGGCCAGGATCGCGGTGCGCTCCGGCGTCGGTTTCGACAACATCGATACGGCCGGCTGGGGCGCGCGCAAGATTCCCGCCTGCAACGTGCCTGACTACGGCACCACAGAGGTTGCGGACCATGCCATCGGCCTGATGCTGGCGCTGACGCGCGGCACGTCCGCCTATGGCGCCGAGCTAGCGGCCAATGGCGTCAAGGGCTGGCATTTCTCCAAGGCGCCGCTGGTGCGCCGTCACAAGGGGGCGACCTTCGGCATCGTGGGGCTCGGCCGCATCGGGCTTGCCGCGGCCCGCCGTGCTGCCGCCTTCGACATGAAGGTGGTGTTTTACGATCCGCATCTTCTGTCCGGCGTCGACCTGTCGACCGGCTATGAGCGGGTGCATTCGCTGGCCGAGCTGATGGGGCGGGCCGATGTGGTGAGCGTGCACGCGCCGTTGAGCGAGGAAACGCGCAAGCTGCTCGGCGCGGATGCCTTCGCCGCCGCCAAGCCGGGCCTTGTCTTCGTCAACACGGCGCGGGGTCCGATCGTCGATATCGACGCGTTGGAAGCGGCGCTGCGCAACGGCAAGGTTGCCGGCGCCGGGCTGGACGTCCTGCCGAACGAACCGGGCGACCTCGACCATCCGCTTCTGGCGGCGTGGCGGCACCGCGAGCCATGGATCACCAACCGGCTGATCGTGACGCCGCACGCGGCCTTCTACAGCCCGGCGGCGATGCGCGATCTCAGGCTGAAATCGATCGAAGTCGTGCATGCCTATCTCGCCGAGGGACGACTGACCAACTGCGTCAATTCCGAGTATCTGAAATGAACGTTGCCGTCGCATCGCGGCTGGCTGTCTCGCCCTATGCGCGCCGGCTTGCCCGCGAGCGCAACCTTCCGCTCGAAGCCCTCCGCGGCAGCGGTCCGGGCGGCCGCATCCTGGCCGCCGATGTGCTCGAGTTCGTCCCGCTCGAAGCGCCTGCGGCGCTTGCGGATGCGGCTCCGGCGCCAACGGTTGCCGCTTCCAGCATCGCCGCCTTCGCGACATCGATCGCGCTGGGCGCGTTGCATGAATTGTTGGCCGCGCTCGAGAGCTCGGGGAAAGTGTTCGACATCGACGATATCCTGCTGCGCGCGGTGGGTAGCGCATTCATCGAGATTTCGGACGGGGCGCAGGCCGGCGAGGTGAGGGTGGCGCTCGAACTGGGCAAGAGGCAAGTCGTCTTCGCGGCCACCTCGGGAATGCCGCTGACATCGTTGCGCGCGACGCGGCTTGCGGCCCAGACGGACACACGCGACGATTCGCAAAAACCCGCCATCCTGTCCGTGCGGCTGCTGCCGCCGAGCGATATCCGACCGATGATGATGCCGCTGTTGCCTGGCCGGGCCATGCGCCTGACAGTCTCGGTCGACAGCGCGGGCGACCATGCCGAGTGCCTGCTCACGGCAGACACGGCAGCCTTCGACGAGGCGACCTCGACCGCATGRCTCGCCGCCCTGAAATCGGCGGTCGAGCATCCGCTCCGGCTCTTCGTCTAGGACTGCGGATCGTCGCCGGCGTTGCCTAGCCTCGGGCGACGGAAGCTATTATAAAAGCTTCGACACAGACGCGACGAGGCTCATGGACAACGCCGTTCCCACCATCGACAGTCTTCCCAGGCGCACGCTTGGGCGCTCCAACGGGCCGCTCTATCGCCAGCTTGCCGACATCTTGCGTGTGCCGATCGGCGACGGCACTTTTCCCGTCGGCGGCGAATTGCCGAAGGAGGCGGCGATCGCCGAGCATTTCGGGGTCAGCCTGATCACCGTGCGCCAGGCGCTGCGCGATCTCGAGGCCGACGGCCTGATCAAGAAGCGCTCGGCGAAACCGGCGGTGGTCGCGGCGCGCAGCCCGTCGGTCAACCTGAGCTGGAAGTTCAAGAACTTCGCCGACATGGCGGCCTTCACCAAGGACGCGCAGCTGACGGTGAAATCCTATCGCAAGGAAGTTTCTCCTGTGCTCCAGCGCCATTTCGGCATGGGCAAGGAGGAGGCGGGCTATTGCCTGCGCAGCGTGCTGTCGATCGGCGAGCAGAGGAAGGCGCAGATCACCACCTACTTTCCCCCAGATGTCGGCGCCAGGCTGAAGCGCGAGGACTTCTCCGACGTGCTGATCTTCCGCTCGGTGCAGAAGCATCTCGGCCTGCGTCTCGACGTGGCGCATGTCACCGTGCGCGCCGAAATCGCCGACGAGGCGGTTGCCGCCGATCTCGGCATCGCGCTGGGCAGCGCGGTGCTGACCGTGGAGATGCTCTATCAGTCGGCCGACCAGCGCAGCATCGAGTTCTCCGTCGCGCGCCATCCGGCCGATATTTTCAGCATCACCTACGACGCGCCCAACGACCTGTCCTGAGGCTGCCCCGACGTGCGATTTCTGTCGACGGGCACATAGACAGACCTATAAAATTATAATAGCATGATAGCTAGGCTGAGATRCYGGCRGGAAGYRAGATCGCGCGCGAATTCCGTCGCCACGGCGGCCTGCCGAAAGGCCCGGTGTCCGATCAAGATGGYGCAGTCCATCGCCGGCCGGGGAGGAACATAGGGAGGAGACAATGCAATCGAGGAGCCTGTGCGCCGGCCTGATGGCGCTTGCCGGATTCGCAGTCTGCGTTGGAGCGACATCCGGCCATGCCGAAGCCAAGAAAACCTACGCCATCTACCTTTCCAACAATTTCGTCGGCAATGACTGGCGCCAGCAGATGGAGCGCGTCGCCAATGTCGCGGTCAACAAGGGACCGCTGAAAGGCCGCGTCGACCTTAAGATCGAAAATGCCGAGAACACGGTCCAGGCGCAGATCAACTCGCTGAACAACATCATCCGGCAAAAACCGGACGCCATCCTGATCGACGCGTCGTCGGCGGAGGCTCTCAATCCCACGATCAAGAAGGCCTGCGACGCCGGCATCGTCGTCGTCAGCTTCGACCAGACCGTGTCGGCCGAATGTGCCTACAAGCTGCATTCCGACTTCGACATCATGGCCAACAACCAGGCCGAATGGATGGCCTCCATGCTCGGCGGCAAGGGCAAGGTCTTCATGGATCGGGGTCTCGCCGGCGCGCCGATATCCGAGCAGTTCGAGAAGAACTTCGGCGCCGTGCTCAAGAAATATCCCGGCATCGAGATCGTCGGCTATTTCAACGGCAACTACGCCGCGGGGCCCGAACAGGAAGGCGTGGCGGGCCTGCTCGCGGCGCATCCGGAGGTCGACGGCATCTTCTCGCAAGGCTACGGCACCGGCGCCATCAAGGCGCTGCAGAATGCCGACCGGCCGATGGTGCCGGTCGTCGCCGCCGCCTTCAATGGCACCGGCGTCACCTGCGCCGAGACCAAGGGCGCGAAATGCTGGCTCGGCGCCAATCCGCCGTCGMTGTCTGCGGAGGCGATCAAGCTCGCCGTCGACATCCTCGATACCGGCAAGAAGCCGGCCGACACGACCGTGCTGTTCAATTCGCCGGGCCTGACCACGGACATGGTCGCGGCCAAATACGCGCCGAATTCCTCGGCCGTGAAGATCGAGCTCGGCAAGACCGTGTTCCCCGATCTGGCGCCGGGTCTTTCGCTGCCGGTGTCGCCAAGCTGGGTGGAGATCACGCCGAAGGAGGCCTCGGGAAGCTGATTTGATGAGGAGATGGCGCCGCAGCGCGGCGCCACGATTTCGAAACGAAAAACGGGAGGAGAAAATCATGAAATTATTGAGCCGTTACACCGGCCTCGCAGTGCTTGCCGCGACCATGATGGCGGTCGGCATGCAGGCCGGGCATACCGAGGACAAGAAGCCCTACACCATCTATCTCTCCAACAATTTCGTCGGCAACGACTGGCGCCAGCAGATGGAGCGCGTCGCCACCGTGTCGGTCAACAAGGGGCCGCTCAAAGGCCGCGTCGACCTCAAGATCGAGAATGTCGAGAACACCGTACAGGYGCAGATCAACTCGCTGAACAACATCATCCGCCAGAAGCCGGACGCGATCCTGGTCGATGCCGGTTCGGATTCGGCGCTCAACCCCACCATCAAGAAGGCCTGCGACGCCGGCATCGTCGTCATCAGCTTCGACCAGGTGGTGACCGAGCCTTGCGCCTACGCCGTCGCCTCCGATTGGGACCGCATCCCCGCCGTCATGGCCGAGTGGATGGCTACGCAGCTCGGCGGCAAGGGCAACATCATCCTCGACCGCGGCCTCGCCGGCGCGCCGATCTCGGCGCAATTGCAGGGCGGCTATGAGAAGGTGTTGGCCAAATATCCCGACATCAAGGTGGTCGGCTATTACAACGGCAATTATGCGCTCGGACCGGAACAGTCCGGCGTGGCGGCACTGCTTGCCGCCAACCCGAAGATCGACGGCATCATGACGCAAGGCTACGGCTCGGGCGCCATCCAGGCGCTGAAGGATGCCGGCCGGCCGATGGTCCCGGTCGTCGGCTTCTCCTACAATGTCGCGGCCGTCACCTGCGCGCAGACGCAAGGCGCCAAGTGCATCCTCGGCTCTAACCCGGCCTATCTGTCCTCGGAAGCGATCAAGCTTGCGGTCGATATTCTGGACACCGGCAAGAAGCCGGCCGAACGCTCGGTGTCGGTCAAGGGTGATTTCGTGACGACCGATCCCTTCGAGTCGAAGCTCTATCCGGGCACCAAGATGATCAAGATCGCGGTCGGCGAGAATGCTTTCCCCGACCAGGCGCCCGGCCTGACGCTGCCGATCACGCCCGACTGGGTCGAGATCACCGCCGCGGAAGCGGCCGGCAGCAAGTAACATCCTGTCCCACGATCCTGTCTCCCGGCATCGAGCGATGCCGGGAGACCTTTTCGAGCAATTCCAGGAAAAGTGTGAGCGGTTTTCCGTCCGGAATTGCGTAAAAACAAGGAGATAGAGCGGTTCGCCGTTTCCCTGAAACGGTGAAACGCTCTAGAAATCGGCCCATGGATCTCGTCACCGTCAATGGTCTGTCCAAACGTTACGGCGGCATCGTCGCGCTGAGCGAGGCCGCATTCGGCGCCCGCGCCGGCGAGGTGCATGCGTTGCTCGGCGAGAACGGCGCGGGCAAAAGCACCTTCATCCAGATCCTGTCGGGAGCGGTGCAGCATGATGGCGGCACGATCCTGGTCGACGGGCAGGATTATCGTCCGGCCAATCCGGATGCCGCGCAGGCGCGCGGCATCGCCGCCGTGTTCCAGGAATTGTCACTCATCCCCGATCTCAGCGTCGAGCAGAACATCTGGTTCCGCCACGAACCCCGGACATGGCTTGGCACCGTCAACCGCGCGGAGATGCGCCGCAAGACTCTGGCGCTGCTCGAGAAATACGATTTCCCGGCGCTACGTCCCGAACAGGAGCTGCGGCGGCTGACACTGGCCGAACGGCAGATCGTCGAGATCGCCAAGGGCCTAGCCAAGGACCCGCGCATCCTGATCCTCGACGAGGCGACGTCGGCGCTGCCGGCGCGGGAAGCCGAATGGCTGTTGAAGCTCACCCGGCAACTGGCCGCCGAGGGCAGGCTGGTCATCTTCATCTCGCACCGCATGGCCGAGGTTCGCGCCATCGCCGATCGTCTGACGATATTCCGCAATGGCAGCACCGTCGCCGCGCATGAGGCCGCTGCCGTTTCCGATGACGAGATCGTCACCCAGATGATCGGCCGGCATCTCGACCGGCTCTATCCCGAGCGCGTGCCGACAATGACCGATCGCGTCGCGCTCAAGGTCGCGAACCTCGCCAGCGGCAGCCGCCTGTCGGGCGTGGACTTTTCTCTTCGCGAGGGTGAGGTGCTCGGCGTCGGCGGCCTGCAGGGCCACGGCCAGCGCGAGCTGTTCCAGGCATTGTTCGGCGCAACGAAAGCGAGCGGCGCGATCGAGCTTTGGGGCAGGCCAGCGGCGATCGGCAATCCGCGCCAGGCACTGACCGGCAAGGACGGCATCGCGCTGGTGCCGGAAGACCGGCGCGGCCAGGGCCTGCTGTTGACCAAGAGCGTGCGCGAGAATTTGACGCTGTCGGTGATCAAGCGCTTCACCGAAAACGGCCTGCTCAGCCGCCAGAAGGAAGCGGCCTTGGTCAAGGAGATGGTCGATTTCCTGCGCATCAAGGCCGGCACGCCGGAACAGCTTGCCGGCACTTTGTCCGGCGGCAACCAGCAGAAGGTGATCTTCGGCAAGATGCTTTTGACGCAGGCGCGCGTGCTCCTGCTCTACGATCCGACGCGCGGCGTCGATGTCGGCACCAAGGGCGAGATCTTCCAGCTGATGCGCGATCTCGCCGCCAAGGGCTATGCGATCCTGTTCCATTCGAGCGACATGCCGGAGCTCGTCCATGTCGCCGACCGCGTGCTGGTCATGCGCAACGGCCGTATCGCCGCGACACTGGAGGGCGATCATATTTCGGAGGAGGAGATCCTGCGCGCCGCCATGCTTGAGACCAGGGCGGCCTGAGGCATGGTGATGTCCGTGGAGCAGACTGTGGAAGGGGCGCAGATGCCGGCGCATGCGAAAGACACCAGGCCGGGCATCGATTGGCGTGGCCGAGCGCTCGACCGCGCGCCGTTCCTCGTCGCCTGCCTGATGCTGGCCTTGATCGTTGCCATCTATGGCAGCCTGCAGTCCGGCGTCTTCACGCTGGACGAGCTCAATCTCGATACGGCGGCGGCGATGACGCTGATGCTGGCGGCAACCGGACAGACGATCGTTCTTGTGCGCGGCGGCATCGATCTGTCGATCGGCGGCATGATCAGCCTCGGCACGGTGATCGCGGCGACGCGTTTCACCGACGATCCGTCGACCACGGCGTTCTGGGCGCTGACGATATTGGCGCTCGGTTTCCTCATCGGCACGCTCAACGGCCTGTTGATCTCGCTGCTCAAGCTGCAGCCCTTCCTGGTGACGCTCGCCACCTGGTCGATCCTCAACGGCGTCGCCATGATCATCCTGCCGACCGATGGCGGCAGCGTTCCGGGTTGGTGGGTTGGCTTCGCTTCCGCGCAGCTCCTCGGCCTGACCAGCCCTGTCTGGATGCTGCTGGCGCTGCTCCTCTTCTGGTGGTGGTTCCGCGCGACGCGCGTCGGCATCACCATCCAGGCCTCCGGCTCCAACGAGAAATCGGCCTTCCTGTCGGGCGTTTCGATCACCCGCGTCAATACCGTCACCTACGGCCTGTCCGGCCTGTTCGCGGCGGGCGCCGCGCTGTTCCTGATAACGCAGACCGGCGCCGGTTCGCCGACCATCGGCAAGGACTATATCCTGCCCTCGGTGGCAGCCGCGGTGATCGGCGGCGTCAGCCTGTTCGGCGGCCGAGGCCATCTCGCCGGCACACTGATCGGCGCTTTCGTGCTCACCCTCATCGGCAATCTGGTCTTCGTCCTGCACGTGTCGAGYTACTGGCAGCCGGTCGCGTCGGGCGTCATCCTGCTGCTCTCGGTGCTGGCCAGCTCGGTCGCCGAAAAGGCCGCGAGGAGCCGGGTCCAATGAGCGCTTTCCTCGCCCGCAATCGCCTCATCGTGCTCGCCTATGCCGGCATGGTCGTGCTGCTCCTGGTCACGGCGATGTTCTCGCCGGGCTTCCTGTCGGTCTCCAACATGCGCTCCACCGTGGTGCTGGCGGCCTTCGTCGGCATCGTCGCGCTCGGCCAGACCTTCGTCATCATCGGCGGCGGCATCGACCTGTCTGTGCCCTGGGTGCTGAATTCGGCCGCGATCGTCATGGCGCTGCTCTGCGGCGGGCAGGATCTGCCGCTTGTCTGGGTCATGCCGCTGCTGCTTGCGGGCGGCGCCTTCATCGGGCTGGTCAACGGCGTCGGCGTCGCCCAGTTCGGCGTGCCGCCGATCATCATGACCTTGGCCACCAACGTCATCCTGCAGGGCCTGATCCTGGTTTTGACCGGCGGCTCGCCGACGCCTTCGGCGCCGGCGCTGATCCAGTTCCTTTCGGTTGGACGTATAGGCGGCTTCCCGGTCATCGCGCTGATCTGGCTCGCGCTGACGCTGATCGCCACGCTGCTGCTCTCCAAGGCGGCGTTCGGGCGTCATCTCTATGCGCTCGGCACCAGCGCGACGGTCGCCGAATTCTCCGGCGTGCCGACGGCGCGCACCACCATCCTGACCTATATCGTCTCCGGCCTCACCGCCGCCTTCGCCGGCATGCTTTTGACCGGCTATTCCGGCCAGGCCTATCTCGGCATGGGCGACGCCTATCTGTTCACGTCGATCGCGGCAGTCGCCATCGGCGGGGCCTCGATCCTCGGCGGCAGCGGGCATTATCTCGGCACCGTCGCGGGCGCCATGGTGCTGACCATTCTCACCGGGCTCTTGCCGGCGCTCAACCTGTCGAGCGGCGCGCTGCTCGTCGTCTATGGCGCGGTGATCCTGATCACGGTCTCGATCGGCAGCGAGACCTTCGCCGGGCTCGGCGGCAGACTTCGCGGCAGAAGGGCTTGAACATGGTCGAAATCACTTGCGTCGTGGATGCTGGGGCCGAACTGGGCGAGGGCACGTTGTGGGACCCCAAGGCCGGCGTGCTCTGGTGGATCGACATCTGGAAGAAGCTGATCCATCGCTACGACCCGTCGACCGGCAAGGACGAGGTGTTCGAGACGCCGGAATATCTCGGCTGCCTCGGGCTACGCCAGAAGGGCGGCCTGGTGCTGACCATGGCCGACGGTTTTCATTTCTTCGACCCGGCGACCGGCAAGTTCGAGGCGATCGTCGACCCGGAAGCGCATATGCCCAAGACCCGCTTCAACGACGGCAAGCCGGACCGGCAGGGGCGGTTCTGGTCGGGCTCGATGTTCGAAGCGCCGGGCCAGCTCGAATTCATCGGCGCGCTCTACCGGCTCGATCCCGATCTTTCGGTGCACAAGATGATCGACGGCATCGGCTGCTCCAACGGTCTTGCGTGGAGCCCGGATTCGAAGACCATGTATTTTTCCGACAGCCATGYCGGCGCGGTCTGGGCCTATGATTTCGACCCCGCCACCGGCGATATCGAGAACCGCCGCACCTTCATCGACATGACGGTCACCGGCGGCGTCGCCGATGGCRCCACCGTCGATGCGGAAGGGTGCTACTGGGTGACCATCCCGGTGACCAGCAAGGTCTGTCGCTACGATCCGACGGGCAGGCTGATGMAGACGGTGGTGCTGCCGACCGACCTGCCGACCTGCTGCGAATTCGGCGGCAAGGACCTCGACATCCTCTATGTCACCTCCGCTGTGYTCCGGCGTCCCGCCAGCCATTTCGTCGGCCAGAAGCATCCGGGCGGGCTGTTTGCGCTCGATGTCGGCGTCAAGGGCCTGACGCTGCCCGCGTTCAAGGGATAGCGCCGGCAATCGAGATGTCACCGGCGGTGTCTCGACATTGGCACCGAGGCAGGGGATTGCCGTGATTTCGTCATCAGCGCCGGCATGCAGCTGAAAAACGTCGGCGGTCACGATTCTCCTTGAGGCTGGCGCGCGGATTGATCAGTTTGTTCCCGAAGCACGCCACTTGCCGGGGCGGATAGCTGCGGCGGACAGGGAGAACAAGCAATGCGCACCAAGATCAGCATCCGCGTCGTCGGCTGCCATGCCGAGGGCGAGATCGGCGATGTTATCGTGGGCGGCGTGCTGCCGCCAGCGGGCCGCACGATGATGGAAAAGATGATCACGATGGAACGCGATCACGACCATATCAGGCGCATGCTGATCTGTGAGCCGCGCGGCAGCGTTGCCCGGCATGTCAATCTCCTGGTGCCTTCGACGCGCGAGGATTGCGTAGCGGGCGCCATCATCATGGAGCCGACCGAATACCCGCCGATGTCCGGCTCCAACACGATCTGCGTCGCCACGGTRCTGCTCGAAACCGGCATGGTGCCGATGCAGGAGCCCGAGACGCGCTTCAAGCTGGACATGCCCGGCGGCGTCATCGAGGTGCGCGCCGAATGCAAGGACGGCAAATGCCTGTCGATAACGTTCCGCAATGCCCCCGCTTTCGCCCACAGCCTCGATGCCAATATCGAGGTGGAAGGGCTTGGCACGCTGAAAGTCGATATCGCCTATGGCGGCATGTTCTACGCGATTGTCGATGCGTCCGCGCTCGGCTTCTCGGTTACAGCCGACGAGGCCCGCGAATTGGCGGTGGCCGGCGAGAAGGTCCGCCGCGCGGCACGCGAGCAGCTCGATGTCGTGCACCCGCAGTTCGACAATGTGCGCGGTGTGTCGATCGTGCAGTTCGCCATGCCGTTCCAGGGGACGGGCAAGGTCACGCGCAACACCTGCATCGTCTCGCCCGGACGCTCGGACCGCAGCCCGACGGGTACCGGCACCTCGGCCCGCATGGCCGTGCTGCAGGCGCGGGGCCAGATGAAGGAAGGCGAGGTGCTGATCCATGAATCGATCATCGGCTCGCRCTTCACCGGCAAGATCCTCGAGCTCACCGAAGTGGCTGGGCGCAAGGCGATCGTGCCGCAGATAACCGGCCGCGCCTGGATCACGGGCGAACACAACTACTATCTCGATCCGACCGATCCCTATCCGCAAGGCTATGTGCTGTCGGACACCTGGGGCACCTCGACTTCGGTGACGCAGTAGAATTTCCCGCAACGGCGTCGGCTCGGATCACACGGGCGCCCGGACGCTTTCCAGCTCTCGGCGGGGGATTTGCGCCTGGACAGATTCCCGCGGACCTTGCAGGGAGGCGCCTCCTCTGATTCCCTGCGCTTGGTGGGGTCGCCTGATTCGCGCGCTTKTTGTTCCGGTCCCGCATGATCTTGGGGCAGGGCAGCAGGTGCTTTGGTAGAAAGATGAAAAAATGACCGCCAAGCCGGAAATCCTGGAGATGAGACCCAAGATCACCGTCGTCGGGGTCGGCGGTGCCGGCGGCAACGCCGTCAACAACATGATCGCCGAGGGGCTGCAAGGCGTCGAGTTCGTCGTCGCCAACACCGACGCGCAGGCGCTCACCATGTCGAAATCGTCGCGGCTGATCCAGTTGGGCGCGCATGTCACCGAAGGCCTGGGCGCCGGATCCCTGCCGCAGGTCGGCAGTGCCGCCGCGGAGGAATCCATCGATGAGATCATGGATCACCTGGCGGGAACGCATATGTGCTTCATCACCGCCGGCATGGGCGGCGGCACCGGCACCGGCGCCGCGCCAGTGATCGCGCGTGCCGCACGCGATGCCGGCATCCTGACGGTGGCCGTCGTCACCAAGCCTTTCGTCTTCGAAGGCAAGCGCAGGACCCAAGCGGCCGAGGAAGGCATCGAACGGCTGCGCGAGAGCGCMGACACCGTGATCGTCATCCCGAACCAGAACCTCTTCAGGGTCGCTGACGCCAGGACCACCTTCGCCGACGCTTTCGCCATGGCTGACCGCGTTCTCTACGCGGGCGTCGGCTGCATCACCGACCTCATCGTGAAGGAAGGGCTGATCAATCTCGATTTCGCCGACGTGAAGTCGGTGATGCGGGACATGGGCCGGGCGATGATGGGAACCGGCGAGGCCTCCGGGGAAGGGCGTGCCAAGATCGCGGCCGAGGCGGCGATCGCCAATCCGCTCCTCGACGAGGCCTCGATGTCCGGCGCCAGGGGGCTGCTCGTGTCGATCTGCGGCGGCATGGACATGACGCTGTTTGAGGTCGATGAAGCCGCGACGCGGATCAGGGAAGAGGTCGACGCCGATGCCGACATCATCGTCGGCGCCATCTTCGACCAGGCATTGGCGGGAAAGTTCCGCGTGTCGGTCGTCGCAACCGGTTTGCGCAAGAGCGCGGAGATCGCGCAGTTCGAGCAGCGGATCGCCTGAGACCGCGGCGATCTCGCGGCGGCACTCCCGGACCGCGCGATGTGGGGTGGCACCCTCGCGCGCCTGTTCGTCGCAAGCCCTCGCGACAGCACCGGCTAGCATCTGTCCAGATTGGACTAATTGACCAGCCTGTTCGACAGGAGTCGATTTAAGTTCCTTCGGGGAGGAGTAGACTTAGCGACGATCGATGAAGCGTCGCGCCTACCCGGGAGGATTACCTTGCTTTTTGCCGTGCACTGTCTCGACCATGCCGATGCGCTTCCGCGCCGGCTTGCCAATTATGATGCCCACAAGGCCTATCTTGCCGGCGGCAAGGTCGCGACCGTGATCTCGGGGCCGCTGGTCGCGGCGGATGGCGCAACCATGATCGGGTCGCTCTTCGTCTTTTCCGCCGACAGCATCGAGGAGGTGAAGGCGTTCAACGCCGGCGACCCGTTCAATGCCGCCAATGTCTGGCAGAGCGTCAGCATCAATTCTTTCCTGCTGCGCGTCGACAACCGGGCCTGACGGGGAGAGGCTCGATGAAAAGCTTCGTCTATAACGGCCAGCCGGCGCRCGTCGTCTTCGGATCGGGCACGATCGCAAGGCTGCCGGAGGAGATCGACCGGCTGGGATTGAAACGCGTGCTCGTGCTGGCGACGCCGCCRCAGGAGGCGGACGCCCGGCGTCTTGCCGGATCGCTCGGCGGCACGGCGGCCGGGGTCTATGCCGGGGCGACGATGCACACGCCCGTGCCCGTGACCGAGGACGCGCTGAAGGTCGTGGCGGAGCTTCAGGCCGATGGGCTGGTTGCGGTCRGCGGTGGTTCCACGACAGGCCTCGCCAAGGCGATCGCGTTGCGCACCGACCTGCCGCAGATCGTGATGCCGACGACCTATGCCGGCTCGGAAATGACGCCGATCCTCGGCGAGACCAAGGATGGCGTGAAGGTCACCCAATCGAGCCCGAAAGTGCTGCCGGAAGTGGTGATCTACGACGTCGATCTGACGATGACGCTTCCCGCTTCCTTGTCGGGAACGAGCGGCATGAACGCCATCGCCCATGCGGTCGAGGCGCTCTATGCCAGGGAAAGCAACCCGGTGATAAATCTGATGGCGACCGAAGCCATAGGCGCGTTGGTGAGCGCCTTGCCGGTGATCGCCGGGAGCCCGCACGACCGCGAGGCGCGCTCCGAGGCGCTGTACGGTGCCTGGCTTTGCGGCATCTGCCTCGGCTCGGTCGGCATGGCGCTGCATCACAAGCTTTGCCACACGCTCGGCGGCAGTTTCGATCTGCCGCATGCGGAGACCCATACGATCGTGCTGCCGCATGCGCTGGCCTACAATGCGTCCGCCGTTCCGGCCGTCATGGAAACCCTGCGGGCCGTGCTGAAGACGGACGATCCTGCCATGGCTCTCTACGATCTCGCCGGCCGGATCGGGGCACGGCGCGGGCTCGCCGAGATCGGCATGCCAGCCGACGGGATCGACATCGCGACGGACCGTGCGCTGGCCAATCCCTACTGGAACCCACGGGCGCTGGAGCGGGAACCGGTCCGGGCCCTTATCGCGCGTGCCTATGCCGGCGAGCCGCCGCAGGCCTGAAACCCGAACGTCCCTGGAGGAATTATCGCCATGACAGGCACCGCAGACGCCGCTCGACCAAAATATCCCTATTTCGAGGAAGAGACTTCGGTCGACGTGGTCAACGCGCGCATGGGGCCGGATGTCGACCCGCGCTTGCGCGAGGTGATGAGCGTGCTGGTGAAACATCTGCATGCCGCCGTCAAGGAGATCGAGCCGACRCATGAGGAATGGCTGCAAGGCATCAAGTTCCTCACCGACGTCGGCAAGATGTGCTCCGACTGGYGGCAGGAGTTCATCCTGCTTTCCGACACGCTCGGCGTTTCGATGCTCGTCGATGCGATCAATCACCGGCGTCCGAACGGCGCCACGGAAAACACCATTCTCGGCCCGTTCTATGTGCCCGAAGCGCCGCGCTACGAGCACGGCGCGAACATCTGYCTCGACGGCAAGGGCGAGCCGATGGTGGTGCGCGGCCGCGTGCTCGACACGCAAGGCAAGCCGATCGCCGGAGCGTTGATCGACGTCTGGCAGACCAATGACGACGGCTTCTACGATGTCCAGCAGAAGGACGTGCAGCCCGACTGGAATCTGCGCGGGGTCTTCACCACCGACGAGAAGGGCGAATACTGGTATCGCTCGGTCAAGCCCCGCTACTATCCGAYCCCCGACGACGGACCGGTCGGAAAGATGCTCGCGGCGCTCGGGCGCCATCCGAACCGCGCGGCGCATGTGCACTACATCGTCAGCGCGCCGGGCTACGATCCCGTCATCACCCACATCTTCGCGCCCGATTGCCGCTACCTTGCCGAGGATGCAGTCTTCGGCGTGAAGGATTCGCTGATCGCCGATTTCACCAAAGTAACCGACCGGGAAAAGGCGAGCGCGCTCGGTTTCGAGGCTCCGTTCTGGTCCGTCGAGTGGGATTTCGTCCTGGCGCCCAAGACCGCTGCAGCTTGATCCTGGGTAGTTTCGCCCAAATTGGACAAAAGCTGGCGCCGAGCCACCCGATCGGCATATCCTTCCTGCCCGGAAGGAGATTGTCCGGATGAACGATCACGAGTTCCTGCGCGTCTATGATTTCGTGGATCGCCTGCGCAGGCCTTTCCTCGGCGTCGCGGATGTCGAGGACGAGGCCGCCTGGCGCATCATCCACTATCTCATGCGCTCGGAGCTCGAGGGCTATCCGGTTACGATCAGCAAGCTCGCGCTGGTCTCGAATCTCCCCCACGGCACCGCGATCCGGCGCATCCAGGGCATGATCGACGGCGGATTGATCGAGAGGAGGGCGGCCTCCGAAACGGCCAAGCGCTTCACGCTTCACCCGACGGCGCGGCTGTCCAACCTCGCCATCAACTATGCGGYGGAGACCAAGGCGCTGATCGCCGAGATCGTCGGCGGCCGCAACAATGAGGAGCATGAGGCCGACTATTATTTCGGCGCGCCGCAGCGCGGCAGCCCGATCATCCCGCCGATCAACCTTTTGACCAGCAGGGTCACGAAGGGCGTCGAGCTGCAGTTCCTGCTGAACGACGACAATTACTTCGCCGCCATGCGCAACATGTGGTCGGACTTCCGCAACAATTTGGCGAGCGCCAAGAGCTTCAAGCTGGTGCACCAGAACGATCTCTATCGCGAAGGCCTGGCGAACGGCGCGCGCGCCGTCTCGGCCTACGACATGATCGCGATCGACATGCCCTGGCTCGGAGAATTCGCGAGCAAGGGACTTGTCCTGCCGATCGGTGAGGTGATCCGCGAATCCGGCATCAACCCGATGGATTTCCACCCGTCGATCTGGTCGACGACGACCTGGCAGCGCGTCGAATACGGCGTGCCGATCTACTGCACGATAGAGGTGCTGGCCTGCCGCTCGGATCTCTTCGAAAGCGAGGGGCTGGCGCTGCCGCGCACCTTCGACGACGTCATCAGCGCCGGGCGCGCATTCCACAACCCGGCCGCCGAACGCTACGGCATCGCCTGGAACGCGGCGCACAGGCCGCTGGCGTCGAGCTTCATGTTCTTCCTCGGCTGCTGCGGCCAGAGCGTGCTGTCGATCCGCCGCACGCCGACCGGTTATTCCACCGAGAACCTCGACGCGCAGCATATGCGGCCGCAGATCGACAGCGAAGCGGGCCTGCTGGCGCTCGACTATATGCATCGCATGCTGGAAATCGCCCAGCCTGACGCGCTCGATGCGCATTGGGACGATTCCTGCGCGGTCTTCCTGCGCGGCCAGAGCGCGATGGGCTATGTTTGGACGATGCGTGCCGCGCAGTTCGAGGCCGAAGTCCGTTCCGCGGTCAAGCGCCGGGTCGCCTATGTTCCGCAGCCATCAGGGCCGGGCGGCACCAACACCTCGCCGATCGGCGGGTTCCTGTTGTGCATCCCTTCCAACATCGACCCGAAGCGCCTGCCGCTCGCGGCAGAAGCGTTGGCCTGGATGGCGTCGCGCGAGGCCATGAAGGAGCATGTGAAGAACGGCTTCCCGGTCGCGCCGCGTTTCTCGGTCAGCGCGGATCCGGAGGCGATCGGCAGCTCGCAGCTCGTGCGCTTCGTCGGCAGCCTCGCCAACCGCAATCTGCTGCGCAACTGGCAGCGCCCGCCGGTGCCGTTCTACACCGGCATGGAGCGCATCATCGGCGAGGAAGTGCACGACGCGCTTTCGGGCCGCAAATCCGACCGCGCGGCCCTGAAGGATGCCCAGGACCGTATCGAGCGGCTCGTCGACCGCGCCGGCTGAATCCGTTTCGTTGCGACGCGCGTTGAGAGAGTTCAGTGTTTGATCGAATCGCCCGCTGCAACTCCTTGTTTTTGCGTCATTCCAGAAAAAGAACCGCAGGTGCGGTTCTCATCCTGGAACTGCTCAGGCGATGGCTCGTATCGAGCCGCCATCCACGCCCCAGACGGAGGAGGTGACGAAGGAGGCGAGATCGGAGGCGAGGAAGACGATGACGTTGGCCACTTCCTCCGGCTTGCCAAGGCGGCCAAGCGGCAGCTGGCGCAGCGACATCTCGTGCTCGACGGCCCTCTGTGGTTCCATGTTGTGGAACTTGCCCATGGTTTCGGCAAAGCCGCCTGGCTGGGTCCAGAACGGCGTCCAGATCGGCCCGGGAGCCACGGCGTTGATGCGGATGTTGTTGGCGCCTTCGGTGCGCGCCAGCCCCTTGGTCAAAGCGAGCACCGCCGCCTTGGACGCCGAGTAGTCGATCGGCACGCCTTCCGGCTGGCGCGCGAGGTCCGAGCCGTTGTTGACGATCGCGCCATGCCCCTGCTTGCGCATGACCGGCAGAACGACGCGCGTCGTGYGGACATAGCTCATGAAATTGAGCGAGAAGGTCTTGTCCCACTCGGCATCGGTCAGCTGGTCGAATGTTCGCACCGCGCCGGCGCCGACATTGTTCACAAGGACATCGACCGAGCCGAAATGGGCGATGGCGGCCGTGACCTTCTCCTCGATGTCAGTTGCCGACGACAGGTCGGCCTTGAACGTCGCTGCCGTGCCGCCCRCCGCCGTGACCGCGGCCGATGCCTCGGCGAGGGCCGCTTCGTCGATGTCGAAAAGCGCCACCCGGCTCCCTTCGCGGCCAAACGCGATCGCCGTTTCGCGGCCGATGCCCTTCGCCGCCCCGGTGATCAGCACCGCCTTGTTCTTGAGATTGGTTTCCATTTGATCCTCCCTATCTTGCGGCGAATTGCGCCATGGTGGTTTCGAACGAGCGTCGCGCCGCCTCTTCGAGCGGCAGCACGCGATGCCTCTTTGAGATCACTTCGACCGAGTAGAAGCCGTCGAAGCCGGTCTTGCGGATCGCGTCGATGAAGGCGGGGGGATCGAGCACGCCCTCGCCACAGAGCCGGCGTTCGTAGATCGTGTCTTCCCAGAGCGTGCCGACGATCTTTTCATCCGCGTCGTCGAGCTCGACCGAGACGACATATTGCTTCGGCACGGCGGCGACGGCTTCGTAGGGAATGCCGCCGCGACCGACATGCCAGATGTCGAGCAGCAGGCCGCCATTGGACTTCGCCGCGCCTTCGACGATGGCGCGCGCGGTTTCCAGCGTGCGCACGTTGGAGAACGGCATCACTTCCAGCGCGATCTTGGTGCCGTAACGGGCGGCGTCGTCGCAGATCGCGGCGAAGCTGTCCGTGACCTGCRCCAGGTCGATGGTTTCGGCATCGAATTCCGGCGCGATCTTGACGTCGCGGGCGCCAAGCRCCTCCGCCGCTTCGAAGAGCTCGCGCCGGACCTTGTCCGATGCGGCGCGCAGGGCGCCGGAGGCGAACCAGTGGGTGATGAACTCCAGCTCGACATGCGGCATGCCGTTGGCGTCTAGGATGCGGCGCATCTCCTTCAGGCCGATCTTCTCGCGCGTCACCTGCAGATCGGCATGGATCAGGCCGACGCCCTTGTATCCGGCCTTGGCCGCGGCCTCGACACGCTCCGCGAACGGGAAGGGGCTGATCTCGTTCGGCGCGAACGGATAGACATCGCCCGAGATGGTCCAATAGGCGGCGACGAGTTCAATGGGGTTGCTCATCGTCTTCTCCTCAGACCGAAGCGCCTTCCGACCCGGTGCGGAAATCGAAGCTGGTCGTCAGGCCGCCGTCGGCGATGATCTCGGCGCCGTTGAGCGCTGTGGAGGCATCGGAAAGCAGGAAGAGGCCGGCGCGGGCGACCTCGGCCGGATCGAGGATGCGGCCGGCCGGCTGGCGATTGGCGCGCGCAGCGAGGAACCGGTCCGGATCGTTGGCGGATTTCATGTGCCGCTCGAACAGGCCGGCGAGCATCGGCCCGGGGCTCAGCACGTTGGCGCGGATGCCCTGGCGCGCATGGTCCATCGCGACGGTGCGGGTCAACTGGCGCACGGCGCCCTTCGAGGCGGCATAGACGGCGAGCTGCTGCTCGGCGAAGGTCGCGTCGATGCTGGCGACCGCCACGATCGGACCGCCGCCGCGCGCGGTCATCAGCGGCAGCATGGCGCGGAAGGCGAGAGCCGTGCCGATGAAATTGACCGACATGGTCTTTTCCATCGCCGCTTTGTCGAAGTCGAGGATGGTGCCGACATTGAGCATGGCGGCCGATGTCACGAGCCCAAGCGTTCCGGGATTCTCCCCGGTGATCATGTCGGCGACGCCGGCCCAGGTCGCTTCTTCGGTGACGTCGCCCCGGACATGCGAATAGAGTTCGCTTGCAAGGCTGTCGGGCGCAGGTGCCAGATCGACGCCGATCGTGCGCACGCCGCTTTCGGTCAGCAGCCGGGCAATGTTGGTTCCAAGACCAGAAGCCGTTCCGGAGACCACGACGAGGTCCGGCAAGGCGTTGCTAAAGACTGGCTCCGTGGCCATGGGATATTCCTCTTTTCTGACGTCGGGAAGGATGAGGCACGGCGGCGGGCCGCCGTGCCTCGAAAAATCAGCGGCCAAGCGCGGCGTTGCAGTCGGCGACGTTGGCCTTGGTGATGATCTCGTGCGGCAGGAAGATCTGCTTCTCCACCTTCTTGCCGTCGAGAAGATCGGCGACGGCCTGCGCGGCATATTTGCCGTCGTCGATCGGCGACTGCAGGACGGTGGCGTATTGTGTGCCGTCATTGATCTGGTTGACGCCCTCGATCGAACAGTTGGAGCCGACCAGGACCAGGCTTGCCGGATCGATGCCGGCGCGCTTGGCGGCGACGATCACGCCGGACATCATGTTGTCGGCCTGTGCATAGACGCCCTTCACGCCCGAGCCGAGCTGGGTGAAGAGGGCGGCAGCGGCATCCRTCGCCTTGGTCTGGTCCCAGTTGCCGTTCTGCTTGCCGGCCACCTGAATGCCGCTCGCCTTCTTGCCCAGCACATCCTCGAAGCCCTGCGAGCGCTGGATCTGCGGCGGTGTTCCGGGAACGCCCTCGACGATGAAGACCTTGCCTTCGCTGCCGAGCTTCTTGTCGGCGAAACCCTTGATCATGGCTTCGCCGGCGGACTCGCCGTTGCCGATGTCCGACGGGCCGGTGAAGACGTCCCAGAACTGCGAATATTTCTCGTCCGGCCGCGAGTTGGTGATCACCAGCGGGATGCCGGCCTGCTTGATCTTGCGCAGCGACGGCACGATGGCGCTCGCATCCGCGGGCCAGAGCACGATCGCGTCCGGCTTCTGGGCGATCGCCTGGTCGACCTGCGAGGCCTGCTCGGCCGCGTCGTAGTTGTTGATCTTCACCTCGAGGTCGATGCCGGCGGCGGCCGCGACCTCCTTGAAGGCGCGCTGGTGGAGCGCGCAATATTCGCATTCCTCGGTGACCGTCAGCAGGATCACCTTCGAGCCTTTGGCCGCGGCGAAGGCCATTCCCGGTGCCATCAGCCCTCCGGCGACCGCGGTCGCCAGCAAGAGTTTGGTGAGTTTTGCGAAGTTCATTTTGGTTACTCCTCCCGTTTCAAGGTTGCACGTTCCCCCCGCCGCCGATCGCTCGGCGGCGTTGCAGGATCCGTCGGTTGTTTCCGCTAGGCGGAATTGGCGGCCCGCGACATTGYGAGCCGTTCGCTCATCCATGCGCCCAACTGGCCGTCGAGCAGCACGATCCCCATCAGCACGAGGCCGTTGGCGAAGAGGATTCCCGTCGCCCCCATGCCGATCAGACTGAGGCCATTGTTCATCGCCGTCAGGATCAGCGATCCGAGCAGCACATGCGCGGGCGTGCCCGAACCACCGGTCAGCGCGACGCCGCCGACGATCGCGGCTGACACGGCCTGCAGCATCAGCGTGCTGCCGGTCGTCGCCGCGGCGCTGGCAAGGCTCATCGACAGCAAGCTCCCGGCGAGCGCGGCCGTGACGGCGGAAATCACGAAGACGATCACCAGCGAGCGGCCGACCTTGGCGCCGCTCGCCRCCGCCACCTGGGGCTTGCTGCCGACGACGCGGATGTCGCGTCCCATCAGCGTGTAGTGCATGAACAGGCCGACGAGCAGGAAGGCGGCGAGCGTCACCAGGCTGCGCCAGGAAAGGACGGTGAGCAGGGGATCGTCCAGCGCCATGCCGGGGTCGAAATTGTCGGTGCTGATCACCTTGCCGCCGGCAAGCCAGAAAGCGAAGCCGGAGAGCGCCATCATCGAGCCGACCGACACGACGAGCGAGGACACCTTGAAGCGGCTGATGACGATCGCGTTGACCAGGCCGACAAGCACGGCGAACGCGAGCGCGGCGGCCATGCCGTAGACGAGATTGCCGGTGCCGACGACGAGCGTGATCAGGCCACCCACGGCGACCATGGAGCCGACGCTCAGATCGAACTCGCCAGCGATCATCGTCAGCGACAGGCCAAGTGCGACCATGCCAAGCAGCGCGAAGGACTGCATGAGCGCATAGAGATTGCGGCCGCTGATGAAAGCCGGATTCCAGATCGCGAAGGCGGCGACGAGGGCGGCGAGAAGGGCAAGGCGCAGCAGCGTCGCGCCGGAGATCATCTTGGATTTGCGGATCGCGGCCATGGTCCTACCTCCGGAAACCGAGCGCCAGCGCGCCGAGGATGACCGAGCCGATCACCACCAGGCCCTTGACGATGAGCTGGATTTCCAGCGACAGGCCCTTGAGCAAAAGGATGTTGGAGATCATCGCCAGGAACACGGCGCCGATCGCCGCGTCGAGGACGCGGCCCTGGCCGCCCTTGATCGCCACGCCGCCGACCAGCACCGCGGCAATCGCGTCGAAATCCAGCCCCGCGCCGAGCTTGAGGTTGCCCTGGGCGGCCTGCGAACCATAGAGCGCGCCGGCGAAGGCCGCGGCCATGGCGGCGAACATATAGGCGAGCACCAAAGTGCGGCCGACGCGAAGGCCGGTGAAGGCGGCGGCCTTCGGGTTCAACCCGATGAGGCGCAGTTCCCGGCCGAAGCGGGTCCGCTCGACGATGAAGCCCAGCACGATCRCCGCCAGCAGGAAGAGCAGGATCTGGTTGGGAAGACCGAGGGTCCGCCCGACTCCCAGCCAGCTCGCGTCTCCCTGACCCACGACCGTCAGGCCGCCTGAATAGAACGAACCGGCGCCGGTGATGATCGAGGCCATGGCTATCGTGGTGATGATCGGGTTGGTGCGGAACAGGCCGACGGCAATGCCTTGGGCCAGCCCGAACAACCCGCCGATCAGGACCACCAGGATCACGCTCGCGAGCAGGCCGAAATGCAGGAAGGATGCGAAGAGGATGGTGGAGACGGCGGCCGTCGCGCCCATCGACAGCATGAATAGATTGCCGGAGAGCGTGATCAGCGCCATGCCGACCGCGGCAATGCCGACGGCGGAGGTGGAGTACATGATCGCGGACACGTTGGCGCTGGAGGAGAAGCCGGGAACGGCAAATGTTGCCCACAAAGCGAACAGTGCCGTTGCCGCCCACACAGCGGTGGACTGGATGCGCTCCGGCCGCATCAGGCTGGCGCCGAGCGCCGTCGCGTCCAATCCGGCCAAGGCCCTGCCTCCGCTCCCTACATTGCCGTTGATGCTCATGCCGCCCTCCCGATGGCCGGGCCGCGCACCACGTCGCCCAGGATGGAATCCATGGTCGTCTCCTCGACCGGCAGGTCGCGAACGATCTCGCCGCGGAAGACCGTGATGACGCGTTGCGAGAGCTCCCGGATCTCTTCCAGGTCGGTCGAGAAGAAGAGGACGACCAGCCCCTCGCGGGCAAGCGCCTGAATCTCTCGATAGATCTCGGTTCGGGCGCCGACATCGACGCCGCGGGTCGGCTCGTTGAGCACCAGGATCCGGGGCGAGAGCGCGACTGACTTGGCGATCGCCACCTTCTGCTGGTTGCCGCCCGAAAGCGTCGACGCCGCGAACGGCAGCCGGCGGACGTCGATCTGGAACCGGCGGGCAAGGTCGCTCGCCTGCTTGCGCGCATCTGCGAGCGTCAGCACGCCGAAGCGGTTGAGGCGATCGAGGATCGCCGACGTGAGGTTGACCTCGATGGGGGCTCCGAGGAAGAGGCTCTTGCCGCCCCGGTCTTCCGAGACATAAGCGATGCCGGCGCGGCTCGCCGCGGCAATCGAGGTGACCTCGACCGCGGAACCGCCGACCTCGATCGTGCCGGCATAGCGCCGCTCCAGGCCGGCCAGCGTTTCGACCAGCGCATTGGCGCCGGAACCGAGCTGGCCGATGATGCCGACGATCTCRCCGGCGCGGAAGGCAAGATCGACGGGGCGGTATTTCCCCGCGACGCCAAGCCCGGCAAGCTCGATTACCGTCGCCGCCTCGGGTCTGCCCCCGTCGCGCGTGGCATGCGCCGAGGTTACCTCGCGGCCGATCATCTCGGCGACGAGCTCGTCATTGGTCCATTGCGCGGTCGGCTTGGTCAGGATGCGCTGTCCGTTGCGGAACACGGTCGTGCGGTCGGTAAGCGCGAATATCTCCGGCAGGCGATGGCTGATATAGACCACGGCCGTTCCTTTGGCGCGAAGCCAGCGCACCGTCTGGAAGACCCGCTGGATCTCGGCATCGGAAAGGCTCGCCGTCGGCTCGTCGAGGATCAGCACGCGGGCGCCGCGCATCACGGCGCGGCAGATTTCGAGGAGCTGCTGCTCGGCGATCGACAGCCTGCCGGCCTCGAGGTTGAGCGGCACATCCGACAGGCCAAGCTGATCCAGCGTCTGGCGTGCACGCGCCCTGTAGCGCCTGCGGATATAGAGCTGGGAGATGTCGGGATCGCCCAGAAGTACATTGTCCAGCACGGACAGATGCGGAATGATCGACAGTTCCTGATAGACGACAGAAACGAGCTTCGGATTGGTGAGCTCGCCGGGCCGCAGGAGCTGCCCATCGACGCGGATCTCACCTTCATCCGCGGCCATGAGGCCGGCGATGATGCGCACCAGCGTGCTCTTGCCGGCGCCGTTCTCGCCGCAGAGGGCATGGATCTCGCCGGCATGAAGATCGAAATCGATGCCCTTCAGCGCATGGACCCCGCCGAACGACTTGCGCAGTTTCGTGACCGTCAGAACGGCTTGCATGGCTTGTGAAACCTCCCAACACCGCGCCTCCGAGCGGTGCCAAAAGGCTTAAACGACAAGTTCAATGGGGATCGTGGGTAAATGGTCCATATTGGACTTCAGACGGCGCTCTTAAGTTCCAAGAGGTCGGTCCCCTGCCGCGGCCTCCCTGCGTCGACGGCACCGGAGGCAAACTGCACAGCGTGTCAGAAAAACGAAATTGTCCGCTGACGCTCCAGCCGTAATTGTCCGAACCAGGCGAACGGCTCGGTGCCTTGGGAGGATTCCGGAGCGGCTGGTCGCCTGAGCAAGGCGCCGACCATCGGCTGCCTGGGAGGAGGAAAATGCCTGGTTCGGGCAAGTCAGACGACAGGCGCCTTGGCTTCAAGGCGTCGCAGGAAGTCGTCGTCGTCGCGATCTCGGTCATGCTGTTCGTCGTCTTCTCGGCGACGCTCAACAATTTCCTGAGCCAGGGCAACATCATCGCCATCCTCAAGAACGTGTCGATCCTCGGCACGCTGGCCGTCGGCATGGGCTTTGTCGTCGTCGGCCGCGGCATCGACCTCACCATGGTGGCGGTGATGGTCGTCGGCGTCGCCTTCAGCATCTGGATTTCCACCTGGGGCGTCGATTTCACGCTTGCGGTGATCTGCGGCGCCATCCTGGTCGCGGCCATCGGTCTCTTCACCGGCGTCATGGTGGCGGTCGCGGAAGTCCCGCCGATCTTCGCCACCTTGGCCATCGCCTCGTCGGTCTACGGCTCGGGACGCATCGTCTTCGCCTCGGACGTGCTCTATGCGCCGCCGGACATCGCCTGGCTGAAATTCGTCGGCAATGGCAGCGTGCTCGGCATACCGATGTCCGTCGTCATCTTCGGAGCGGTGGCGGCTCTGATGGGTCTGTTCCTGCGGAAGACGCGCTTCGGCCGGCTGGTCTATGCAACGGGCGACAATCCGAACGCGGCCCGCACCACCGGCCTGCCGACGCGCCCGATCATCGTGACGCAATATGTCATCAGCGCGCTCATCGCCTTCACCGCCGGCATCATCATGACCGGCCTGGTCACCGGCATCGACACGCGCCTCTACAATTCGAGCCTGATCTACGACGTGCTTTTGGTGGTCGTGCTGGGCGGCATCGGCCTGTCGGGCGGGCAGGGCGGCGTGCGCAATGTGATCGCGGGAACCATCCTGGTCGGCATCCTGACCAACGGCATGACGATCCTCAATTTCTCCTACACCAGCCAGAACCTGATCAAGAGCGTGATCCTGCTGGGCGCGCTCGCCATCGACGCCATCATCAATCCGCGTGACGAGCAGACCTCGCAGAGCGGTGACATCTGAACAAGAACCCGAACCATCAAATCAGGGAGGAAACCTATGAAACTATTCAAGAAATGCCTGTTGGCGGGCATGACCGCGCTTGCGCTGCTTGGCGTCGCRCAGGCCGCCAGCGCGCAGGAGACCGACCAGGTCGGAAGAGCTGCCTATCTCGACAGCGTCAAGGGCAAGAAKGTCATCTTCGTGCCGATCTCACAGGGCATGGACCTCAATCAGGCCTGGGTGATGGTGTGGCAGCGTCACGCCGCCCGCTACGGCTTCACRCTCGAGGTGCGCGATCCCAACGGCGACACCAATGCCGGCATCCGCGCCATGCAGGGCGCCATCGCCGAGAAGCCCGACCTGATCATCGTGCAGAACCCRGACGTGCAGACCTACGCACGCCTGTTGAAGCAGGCGCAGGCCGCGGRCATCAAGGTACTGCAGGTCAACATGCAGTCGGCGACCCAGACCGACTCCTATGTCGGCAATGACTGGATCGAGATGGGCCGCCTGGAGATGGGCGAACTGGCCAAGCATTGCACTGGGCCGAACGCCGTCTCRCACAAGGTGGTCTGGCTCGCCGGCGTCCAGACGGGCGCCGCCAACATCTACATGCGCACCGGCATCGACGAGGTGCTGAAGGCCAATCCCGAGCTGCAGCTCGTCTCCGACCAGCCGGCCGACTACATCAGCGAGAAGGCCCGCCAGATCACCGAGACGGTGCTGCAGCAGCATCCCGACCTCTGCGGCATCATGGGCATCTGGGACAATGCCGAAGTCGGCGCCGGCGCGGCGGTGGCGGCTGCCGGCAAGCAGGACCAGGTCACCATCGTCACCAATGGCGCCGGCGCCGCCACGGGCTGCGAGAGCATCAAGAACGGGCTGCTCGACGTAATCTTCAACTTCAACGCGCCGATCCAGGGCGAGATCGCCGCGCAGCAGATATCCGAGCTGCTGCAGCACGCTGATCGCAAGGCCGGCAGCGAGAAGACCATCTTCTTCGGCCCGATCACCCGCGTCGACAAGACCAACGCGACCGGCCGGAACTGCTGGAAGCCCGAAGACATTAAGTAAGCGGACTTTCCGATGAGCATGGCCGAAAGCCTTGTGCGCTGGCGCTACCGTCTGCTCCCCGACCATGTGGTCGGGGAGATCCTGACCAAGAAATGGATCGACAGCGTCATCCCCTTCACCGCGCTGGTCATCCTGTGCGCGATCTTCGGCGCGATCGTGCCGGGCTTCTTCGACGTGACGACGCTGACCAATCTCAGCGGCCAGACCGCCGAGCTCGGCCTTGTCGTGCTCGGCATGACCATCGTGATGGTGTCCGGCGGCATCGATCTCTCGGTCGGCTCGACCTTCGCGCTCGCCGTGCTGGTCACGCTCTACGGCATGAATGTCGAGCAGTGGAGTTTTGGGACTGGCCTGCTGGCGTGCCTGGGGCTCGGCGTCGTCTGCGGCGCCATCAATGGCTTCCTGGTCGGCTTCCTGCGCATGCGGGCGTTTCTCACCACGCTGGTCACGCTCATCATCTACCGGTCCACCTTCGACATCGTCTTCCCGCATGTCTCGACGGCGATCGTGACCAGCGGTCCGGATTCGCCGACCTATGATTTTCTCGGCTTCGGAACGGTCTGGGGCGTTCCGACCTCCTTCGCGGTCTTCGTGGTCATAGCGCTGGTCATCCACCTGGTGCTGTCGCGTGCCCGCTATGGCTGGCGCCTCTTCGCCGTCGGCGGCGCGCGCCGCTCGGCCTACAATGCCGGCATCAATGTGCGTTTCACTTTGTTCAGCGCCTATGTGCTCTGTTCGGTGCTGGTCGCGCTCTCCGGTTTCTTCTTCTCGGCGCGCATCGGCAGCGCCGCTTCCGATATCGGCACCGGGCTCGAACTGCAGGTGCTGACCGCGACCGTGCTCGGCGGCATCTCGCTCGGCGGCGGCCGCGGCTCGGTCGCCAAGGCGTTGATGGGCACGCTCTTCGTGCTCGTCCTGTCGAACAGCCTGCTTGCGCTCGCAGTGCCTGGCCCGGTCAACTATCTGATCCTCGGCCTCGTGCTTTTGTTGTCGGTGCTTCTCGACGTGCGCTGGGTGAAGAACCGCCACAAGATCCTGCGCAGCGTCTATATCTCCCCGACCTTCGCCAAGATGCCGCAGGCGATCTCTACGGCGGCCGGCGCGCCGATGGCGGTGAACGACCGGCTGAAGGATGTCGGCGTCATTGGCCTCGGCTTCCTCGACGGCGCCGAGGACGTGATCTTCGACCGGCAGGACCGGCTCTATACCGGCAGCCGGCAAGGCGACATATTGCGCTTCCAGCCGCCGAATTACACAGAGAGCGAAGTGTTCGCCCATATCGGCGGCTCGCCGCTCGGCATGGCCTTCGACCGCGACGACAATCTGGTCATCTGCGTCGCCGGCATGGGCCTCTACCAGGTTTCGCCGGCGGGYGAGGTGAAGCTGCTCACCGCCGAGACCAACCGTTCGCTGACATCGGTCGTCGATGATTCGACCATGAAGCTCGCCGACGACTGCGACATCCTCCCAGACGGCCGCATCGTCTTTTCCGAAGCCACCGTGCGTTTCGAGATGCACGACTGGTATGCGGACGCGCTGGAGAGCCGTGGCAATGGGCGCATCATCGTCCACGATCCCAGGTCCGGTTCGACCCRCACGCTGCTGTCGAACCTGGTCTTCCCCAATGGCATCTGCACGGCCTTCGACGGCCAGTCGGTGCTGTTCGCGGAAAGCTGGGCCTGCCGCATCAGCCGGTACTATTTCGACGGGCCGAAGAAGGGCAAGATCGAGCGGGTCATCGAGGGGCTGCCCGGCTATCCCGACAATATCAACCGCGCCTCCGACGGAACCTACTGGCTGGCGCTGATGGGCATGCGCACGCCGGCGCTGGATCTATCACTGGAAATGCCGGGCTTCCGCCGCCGCATGGCGCGGCGCGTGTCGGAAGACGCCTGGCTGATGCCCAACCTCAACACCGGCTGCGTGCTGCGCTTCGACGAAAAGGGCCAGATTCTCGAAAGCCTGTGGGACCAGGCCGGGGAGAARCATCCGATGATCACCTCGATGCGCGAGCACAAGGGCATCCTTTATCTCTGCGGCATCTTCAACAACCGCATGGGGACCCTGCCGCTGAAGGGGGTCGATCCCAACTGGTTCAGCTCGGACTCCTACTGGGGTAAAAAGCCATGAGCGCCGTGAGCCGGCTTTTCGACCGCTTTCTCGRCCGGGGCGACTGGGCGGTGACCGTGYCCACGCTCGACGGGCCCCTGTTGCCCAACCAGGACCTTGAGGAGGCGGAACCCTTCGCCGACCTCGCCGAGGCCGACAATCTGGTGCGGACCGAAARGGGCATGCTGGCGAGCAGCGCGAACCGGCTGATACGGTTCGATGCCGACGGCAAGGCCGAGGTCCCACAGGAGTTTTCCGGCGAGATCACCGCGCTCGCGCATGCCCGCGGCATGACCGCTTTGGCCATCGACGGCAAGGGCGTCGTCATCCGCGGCGGCCTGCATGACGGGCGCGAGGCGACCGGCGACGAGGCCCGCAGGCTCTCCTGCGTCACCGCGCTTACTTTCCTCGACAGCAACACCCTGCTGGTGGCCAACGGTTCGGCCTCGCTGCCGGCAAGCGCCTGGCGGCGCGACCTGATGCAGAAGAACGCTTCCGGTTCGGTCTGGCGCCTCGACCTGAAAAGCGGTCGGCTGGAGCTGATCCGCGACGGTCTCGCCTGGCCGGCCGGCATCGCCACCACCGGTTCCAACCGCGTCTACGTCACCGAGGCCTGGCGCCATCGCGTGCTGGCGATCGACCTCGCCAGCAAGGCGACAGTGCCGGTCCTGGAACATCTGCCGGCCTATCCGGCCCGCATCGCGCCCGCCTTCAACGCCGGCTACTGGCTGACCTTCTATTCCGTGCGTAACCAGCTGGTGGAGTTCATCCTGCGCGAGGAGACCTACCGCAAGCGCATGCTGGCCGAGATTCCCGAAGCCTACTGGATGGCGCCGTCGCTCGGCTCATGGCGCGACTACCGCGAGCCGATGCAGGGCAGCCAGCTCAAACAGATGAACGTGCTGAAGCCTTACGCGGTCACCAGGTCCTACGGGCTGGTGGTCCATTGCGACCAGAACATGAAGCCGCTGTCGAGCTTCCATTCGCGCGCCGACGGCACGGTGCACGGCACAATCAGCGCCTGCGAGGTCGACGACGACCTGCTCGTCGCCTCGCGCGGCGGATCGAGGATCGTGCGCCTGGCCAAGGCCGCCAGCGGCAAGCGGGGTTAAACGATGGCGGATAACATCATCGAACTCAAGGACGCGACCAAGGCGTTCTCGCGCATCCCGGCCTTCAAGAACGTCAATTTCGACCTGCGCAAGGGCGAGATCCACGCGCTTCTGGGCGAAAACGGCGCCGGCAAATCGACGCTGACCAAGGTCATGGCCGGCGTGTTCAAGCTGACCGAGGGCAAGCTGTTCTTCGACGGCAAGGAGGTGTCTTTCGCAACGCCCGCCGAAGCGCTGCGCGCCGGCATCGCCATGGTGTTCCAGGAAACCAATCTCGTGCCGGCCATGACCGTGGCGCAGAACCTCTATCTCGGCGAAGAGAAGATGTTCAACCGGCTGCGCGGCCTCTACATCCAGGCGCGTCAGTTTCTCGCCGGCATGGGTTTCCAGGTCGATCCGACCGCGCAGGTGAGCACGCTCGGCGCCGCTCACAAGCAGATGGTGGAGATCGCGCGCGCCGTCCATCACAAGGCGCGCGTCATCATCTTCGACGAGCCGACCGCGACGCTGACGCCGGAAGAAAAACGGCATTTTTTCAATCTGTTGCAGCGGCTGGTGAGGGAAGGCATTGCCATCATCTTCATCACCCACGCGCTGGAAGAGGCGCTGGCCGTGGCGAACCGCATCACCGTGATGCGCGACGGCGAGATCGTGGCCTCGGGCGAGGCCAAGGGTTTCACTCGCGCCTCGATCGTGCAGGCGATGGTGGGACGCACGCTCACCGAAACGCTGCATGGCGAGGTCAAACGCACGGCGCGCCCCTATGGCGACAAGGTGCTTTCGGTCGAGAACCTGTCCTGCGCCGGTCTGGTGCGCAACTCGTCCTTCTCGGTGTTCTCTGGTCAGGTCACCGGCATGTTCGGACTGGTCGGCGCGGGCCGCACCGAGATGGCCAAGGTCGTAGCCKGGCTGTTGAAGCGCAACCTCTTCCATGGCGGCGAAATCCGTCTGCTCGGCAAGTCGGTGCGCTATCGCGTGCCCCGGCCGGCGGTGCGCGACGGCATCGTCTATGTGACGGAGGACCGCAAGTTCGACGGGTTCTTCGAGACGATGACGGCGGGCGAGAACCTGCAGATCGGCGAACTGACCGACACATCCAACCCGGTATCGATAGTGTCCCTGGCGCGCGCCAGGGAGCTCGCCAAGCAATGGGGCGAGCGGCTCAGGCTGAAGCAGATCAGCGACCGCGCGAGGATGATCGAGCTTTCCGGCGGGAACCAGCAAAAGGTCGTGATCGCCAAATCGCTGATCCAGCAGCCCAAGCTGGTGATCTTCGACGAGCCGACGCGCGGCGTCGACGTCGGCGCCATCGTCGAGATCCACCAGCTTATCAGCGATCTTGCCGATCAGGGCATGGCTGTCGTCGTCATCTCCTCCTATCTGCCGGAAATCCTTGCGGTTTCCGACCGCATCCTGGTCGTCAAGCGCGGCCGCGTGGTCGAGGAGATGATGCTGTCGGACGCAACCGAGGAGCGCGTCATGTTCGCCGCGGTCCATTGAACAGGAACAGATTTGCTGGCTAACGCCGGAAGCGGCCCTATTGCCTTGCAATCGCATCCGCGTCTGAATAGGCAGGAGGCTAGATCACCTGCCCGGGCGGACATGTCCAGCATCAACCTGAAACTTCTGCAGACGTTCCTGCTTGCCGCGGAAAACGGCAGCTTCCGGCGTGCTGCCGAAGAAAGCAACCGCTCGCCGTCGGCCGTCTCCATGCAGATACGCGACCTGGAGGAGCAGATCGGCATCTCCCTCTTCATCCGCACGGCGCAGCGCGCCAGCCTGACGCCGGAAGGCCAGGTGCTGTTCGAGGAGATCGCCAATGCGATGTCGCAGGTGCAGACCAGCCTCGACCGGCTGACCGAGATCGCCGCGCGGCGCAAGGGCAAGGTGCAGATCGCCTGCGCGCCGACGCTGGYGGCGAGCCGGCTGGGCGACATACTGGCGACGTTCAAGTTGCGCTATCCGCGCTCGATCGTCGAGGTCATCGAGACCCCGCCGCAGGCAGCGCTTGCGCTGTTGCAGCAGCAGGAGGTCGAGTTCTATCTCGGCCCCGAACTGCCGAACCTCAACGACTTCCAGTTCGAGTCGATCCTGGACGATCCGCTGATGGCCTGCATCCCGGTGGAAAACTATAGCGGCGAAAAGAAGCTCAATCTGTCCGATCTCAAGCGTTTCCCGCTGATCCTGCTCAACCGCAAGACGGCGGTGCGCGGCCTTCTCGACCGGCTGACGGYGGCGGAGGGCATCGAGCTCAAGYCGCAATACGAGGTCGAAAGCGCAYAGACGGCGGTGGCGCTGGTGTCGTCGGGACTGGGYGTCTGCGTGGTGCCCGGCATCGCCATCTCGCGCAACGACGAGCGCATGCGGGTGGTGCCGATCGACCATCGCGACGCACACCGCTCCGTCGGCATCATCACCGCGCGGGGCTACGTGCACCACTCCTTCTCAGAGCAGCTGATGAACCTGATCCGCACCAATCTGCGCGAGCTGGCGGGGTGAGCAGGGCGCTTTAAAGATTGGTGCAGAAAGCCACTCCGCTCGTCACCCTAGGGCGTAGCAAGGAGCGAAGCGACGCGCGAAGACCCTAGGATCCATGCCGGAATCTCGACCCTAGAGCCGGATGAGATTTATGGGAGTCGTGGGATTCCCAAATCAGCGATGATCTGATTCAACCTTGATGCTGG
>NZ_MDDT01000006.1:0-22619 GCF_001854815.1 Mesorhizobium sp. LCM 4576 | reverse complement strand
ATTCCAAGGGAATTCGTCCACTACGACCTGCATGCCTGGCTGTTCAGGGACAATCCGAACGGCATGTTCACCCCGACCAACCCGAAGGTGACGTGCAACAAGGCCGATTTCCCGATGCTGGAGAAGCCTACCAAGATGATGCCGGGACCGATGTAGGGCAGGGCGGGCAAGACAGCTTAAAAGGAAACGGCCCCGGACGGGGCCGTTTTCATTTCTGCCTGGACTGGCGGAAGCTTCAGACCTTCGCGACGATCCGCATGAAGGCCGGCACGTCGTCGCCAAAGCCGACGGTCGCGTCGTCTTCCTCCTGACGGTGGCGGCCGGGGCGGTCGCGCTGCGGCCGGGCATCGCCGCGCTGCTCGTGACGATTGCCGGAGCCCTTGCGCTCGTTCTCGGAACGGATCGCATCTTTGCGGGCGCGGCGTTCGGCAATATCGGCCACTTCGGCGACAGGCTGCTCGTCGCGCGCGGCCTCGGGTGTCTCGTCGCGCTTGGCGTGACGGTCCTTCTTGCGCTCGCCGCGTTCTTTGCGATCGTCCTTGCGGTCCTCGTCCTTGCGGCCGGCCCGGCGCGGCGCGCCGCGGCCACGGCGCGGCGCATCCTCGCCCTCGCTTTCGGTCACGGTCGACAGGTCGCCGTCATGCCATTCGATCTTGGTGCCGATCAGCCTCTCGATGGCGTCGACATATTTGGTGTCGGCGCGCGTGGCGATGGTGAAGGACTTGCCCGCGCGTCCGGCGCGGCCGGTGCGGCCGATGCGGTGGACATAGTCCTCGGCATGAATCGGCACGTCGTAGTTGAAGACGTGGCTGACATCGGGGATGTCGAGGCCACGCGCGGCGACGTCGGAGGCGACGAGATAGCGCAGCTTGCCGTCGCGGAAATTGTTGAGCATCTGCATGCGCGCGCGCTGGTCCATGTCGCCATGCAGGGCGCCGGCATCGAAATCATGCTTCAGCAGCGAGCGGAACAGTTCCGACACCTCGACCTTGCGGTTGCAGAAGATGATGGCGTTCTTCAGGTCGGCGTCTTCGGCCTTGATCAGATTGCGCAGCGTCTCGCGCTTTTCCCATGGCTTCGTGCCGGACTTCACCAGGCGCTGYGTGATGYTGGTCGCGGTGGACGCAGCCTTCGAGACCTCGACGCGCACCGGCGCATGCWGGAATTTCTCGGTGAGCTTGGTGATCTCCGGGGGCATCGTCGCCGAGAAGAACAGCGTCTGGCGCGTGAACGGGATCATCTCGCAAATGCGCTCGATGTCGGGAATGAAACCCATGTCGAGCATGCGGTCGGCCTCGTCGATGACGAGGATCTCCACGCCGTTGAGCAGAAGCTTGCCGCGCTCGCGATGGTCGAGCAGGCGGCCGGGCGTCGCGATCAGCACGTCGGCGCCGCGCTCGAGCTTCTTGTCCTGTTCGTCGAACGAGACGCCGCCGATCAGAAGCGCGATGTTGAGCTTGTGGTTCTTGCCGTATTTGATGAAGTTTTCCTCAACCTGAGCCGCCAGCTCGCGCGTCGGCTCGAGGATCAGCGTGCGGGGCATGCGGGCTCGCGCCCGGCCCTTTTCCAGCCGCGTCAGCATCGGCAGCACGAAGGAAGCGGTCTTGCCGGTTCCGGTCTGGGCGATGCCCAGCACGTCCTTGCCGAGCAACGCATGCGGGATGGCGCCGGCCTGGATCGGAGTCGGCTTGGTGTAGCCGGCATCTGAGACTGCGGAGAGGACTTTCGGCGACAGGCCGAGGTCCGAAAAGGTCAACGCTTCTTGAGCGGTCGTGGTGTCTGAGGACAAGTGTTTGATGTCTTTGGCTGGTTCGGGAAATCGCAACGCGCGCTGCGGCAGGCGCCGCGCACCTGCAAGATTGCGGTTGCAGTTAGGCGCAAGTCCGCGATTTGTCAACAGAAACAGCCGGGAATCGCGGTGATTGTGAAGACGTAACCTTAATCGCGATGCTTAATCGAAACAATCTCGTTTCGCCGGCTCAGTAGCGGAACTGCTCTGCAAGGATACGTTCGTTCCAGGAATGGTTCGGATCGAACAGTAAAGTTGCAGTCGCTGTCGGCGATTCCCGCACGGTGACGGAGGCCACCGCCTTGACCTCGGTATGGTCGGCGGCGGCGTTCACCGGGCGCTTTTCGGCTTCCAGGATGTCGAAGCGCACCGTCGCCTTGTTGGAGAGCAGCGCGCCCCGCCAGCGGCGCGGCCGGAATGGGCTGACCGGCGTCAGCGCCAGCAGCGGCGCGTCGAGCGGCAGGATCGGCCCGTGCGCCGACAGATTGTAGGCGGTTGAGCCGGCGGGCGTCGCGATCATCACGCCGTCGCAGTTCAGCTCCTCCAGCCGCACCTGGCCGTCGACAGTGATGCGGATCTTCGCGGTCTGGTAGGACTGGCGCCACAGCGCCACCTCGTTGATGGCCGGCGCCGAAACGGATTCGCCGTCATGCGTCACGGCGACCATTTCCAGCGGCCTGATCGTCTCGGAGGCCGCGTTGGYGATGCGCTCCTCGAGCCCGCCGGCGCGATATTCGTTCATCAGGAAGCCAATGGTGCCACGGTTCATGCCGTAGACCTTCTTGCCCGTGCTCATCGTCTCGCGCAGCGTCTGCAAAAGAAAACCGTCGCCGCCGAGCGCAATGATGATCTCGGCCTCCGCGACGGGCACCTGCCCATAGCGCGCCGACAGGCTTTCCCGCGCGGCGCGGGCGTCATCAGTGTCGGAAGAGACGAAGGCGAAACGACTGGCGGCTTTGCTCATGGCTCCCGGAGGGCGACCGTCTGCAGGGCCGCGCCGGGGACGGCGTAGCATGCGCCGCCCGTATCTGTGAAGGGTGCTGGGCGGCCGGCGGTCCACCCGACAATCGCGCTTCGTGACAGGCGCGACATGAATGTGATGGCCGCAATGGTTAAGACGAGGCTTAAACACTCGTAAAGCCGGATCGATCATGTTAGCCGACAGTGGATGGGTTAGCGGGGGCTGGCCAGTCGAGAGACCTGTCTATTGCCGGTAACGCGTCTGATCATAGTCTTCCTGATGATGGGAAGTTTCGCGCTGATGTTCGCCGAACTCGTGCGTCATTCGGAAGAGATGAGCCAGCGGCCGCAGCCGACGGCTTCCCGTTGCGGGGACGCCACGGGAACACCTTGCCCGCAAAGGGCGCTGTAGGCCTAACTTTTCCGCTCGCTCAACCACCTTGCAGGTGACAGCCCGGCTTGTGCCTGCCCGCGACATATTCGTCGATGAGTTGCCGGTAGCGCACCTCGCCGAAGCTTGGAAAGTGGCCGCCATGCACGACCGAGACCTCGAGGTCGCGCATGGCTAGCAGCGTCCCGACGACTATCCGTGCAGGCCAATCGCGCCGGGATCGGCCAAGAAACTTGCGGTTCAGCCTTTAGGATTCAGCGGAGGCACGCTGCATTTAAGGTCCGAGATCAATCCATCGGTCAATCCGTAGACCCAGCCGTGAATCCGCACGCGCTTGCCGCGCTTCCAAGCCCACTGCACGATGGGCGTGCGCTCAAGCCGCGCAACCTGGTTGCGCGTGCTCATCTCGCAAACGACCTTCAGGCGTGACGTCAGGTCGGGGACGCGGTCGAGTTCGTCCTTGTTCTGCTCGGCAACATCGCGAATGGGCTGCAGCCAATGGTCGATGATGCCGTGCCGTTCTCCGTCCAGCGCGGCCCGGATGCCGCCGCAACCATAATGGCCGCAGACGATGACGTGTGACACCTCCAGCACGTCGATCGCGTACTCGAGCACCGACAGCAGGTTCAGGTCGCTTGGATGAACAAGGTTCGCCACATTGCGGTGGACGAAGACCTCTCCCGGTTCCAGACCCGTGATCGTGTTGGCCGGCACCCTGCTGTCCGAACAGCCGATCCAGAGGTATTGCGGTCGCTGAAGGTTGGAGAGCCGTTCGAAATAGTGGGGGTCTTCGCGGCGGCGTTCCTCCGACCAGGCCCGGTTTTTCTCAAACAGGTCATTCAGCACGTCATCACCTCGACTCCAGAGCGGCTTTCGCCGCTAGTGCGCATTTGCCTACGCTGCTCGCGTCGGAAGAGCCACGTCTTTCCGCCGTCGCCTAGAAAGCGGCGAATCCGGTCACCCTCCGGACGCCCTGCGCAGCAGCCTTGAGAGATGCGCCCGGTGCAACATCTGCAAATCTTCGAGCAATGCCAGGAACGCCTTCGCTCCATCGGCAGGCTTGCCCGCGGCTTCTAACCCGGCAATGAGTGAATGCTGGCGGGCTATGTGCAACTCGCCATGGCGGACGTGCCGTTCCGCCATCCTGATGTCATCGGCGAGCGCCATTGGCAAAAACATCGCCGGGTTCTTCAATGTTCCTTGGCAGCCCCGCGCGGGAGGCACCGAAGCAGTCACGTGCCGTGATGGAACATTCCTCCTAGGGAGGTGTTTGGGGGGCGCCCCAACCCTGGAGAATTTGCAATGTTCATGCACAACAAGCGACTGCAGTACACCGTCCGCGTTTCCGAGCCGAACCCGCGTTTAGCGTGCATGATCATGGAGCAATTTGGCGGCGCCGATGGCGAGCTCGCCGCCGCGATGCGCTATTTCACGCAAGGCCTGGGCGAGGACGATATGGGCCGCAAAGACATGTTGCTCGATATCGCCACCGAAGAACTCAGCCACCTCGAAGTGGTCGGTTCGATCGTCACAATGCTCAACAAAGGTCTTAAGGCACAGCTGGCCGAGGGGCAGATGAAGGAAGCCGAGCTCTATCTGATGGTCGGTGCCAGCGGCACGACAGCCAAGGAATCGATCTTGTTCGGCGGCGCGCCCGCATTGTGCGATTCCGCCGGCGTGTCCTGGACTGCCGCCTATGTCGATTCGCGCGGCGAGCCTACCGTCGACCTGCGCTCGAACATTGCGGCCGAGGCGCGTGCCAAGATCGTCTACGAGCGGCTGATCAACATCACCGACGATCCGGGCGTTAAGGACGCGCTCGGCTTTTTGATGACGCGCGAGATCGCGCATCAAAAATCATTCGAGAAAGCGCTGTACGCCATCGAGCACAACTTCCCGACCGGCAAGCTCCCCGGCGTTGAGAAATTTGCGAGCATGTACGTCAACACCTCCCAGGGCGAAGGGGATACCAACGGGCCGTGGAACTCGGGAGATGAATGGGATCGCGTGGACGATCTGGAGGAAGTTATGCCGGCGGATGGCGGCGACGGGACGGCAACGGTCAAGCTGGCGGCCAAGGACATGAAAGTGGTCGCCAAGATGGGCGAGCGGACGCTTTCGGATCCCGCTTCCGACCCGACTACAGGCGCGGACATAGGCGCCGGTCCTGGGGCCGGACGGACCAAGAATGGGGATATGGGCGGAGCCGCCAACATCAACGAGGCTCCGGCGCAGGCGGAAGCGGCTGCCAGGAAGAAAACATCGAAGGCGAAGTCCCGGTAAGCTCAATGGCAGACGACAGTGCCGAGCATGTTTTTCGCAATCCGAACCGTGTTTCGGCGGATGAAGCCTATGAAGTCGGCTACTTTGCAGGCGTGAATGGCATCACGGAAGACCAGGTACGCGCGCTGATCAAATTGCACGGCGAGGATGTCGTGGTTCTCGTCATTGAAGCACGGAAGCTTAGGGAACCCGAACAGCATCCTTTGCCGTCCGTTCCGCTTTAGGGCCAAGGCGCGTCCGGCCTCTAACGCCGGTCTTCGCCCCGCCGGCGTTCTGGGCGGCCTTGGGGAACAAACAGCAGGTTCTGTTGTTCGGGGCCGGCGACGAAAAAGGAGAGACTGCAATGCCTGAGTCACGCGAATGGCTTATCCAGTGGCTGAGGGACGCTCACGCCATGGAAGAGCAAGCCGAGACGATGCTCTCCGGGCAACTGAGCCGGCTCGACAGTTACCCGGATCTTAGCGAGCGTATACGAATCCACCTCGACGAAACCAAGGAACAGGCTCGGCGCTTGCAAGTCTGTCTCGATGGTTTGGACGAGGGTTCCTCAACCCTCAAGGATGCTGGCGGCAAGCTGGCGGCGATGGCGCAATCGATCAGTGGTGTCTTCGCCGGCGACGAAGTGATGAAAGGCTCTCTTGCCAGCTACACCTTCGAGCATATGGAGATAGCTTCGTATGCGATCCTGATAGCGGCGGCCAATGAACTGGGTGAAGCCGAGATCGCACGCGTGTGCGAGCAGAACCTGCGCGAGGAGGAAGCCATGGCGGAGTGGCTGAAGAACAATCTTGCTCAGGTCGCGGCGACGTTTCTTACTCGCGCCGAAGCTGACAGCGACGCAGCGAAGCGCTAATCTATCGGCTTCCAGTATGCGCGGGGATGGACGCCATGGCATGCTTCGACGATAACCCAAGGCATCGTGGCCCTGGTGTCGGATATCAGGCTGGGCAACGGGCCCACGGAATGGGATGTCGCGCGCCACGTAGAAGAGTCAGTCCAGACCTTCCCGTGATTTATATGAGCGGTGACGGCGCGGTCGACTGGGCATCCATGGGGGTCCCCAACAGCATCATGATCGCCAAGCCCTGTGTGATGCAGCAGATCATCGTAGCCCTGGCAACCTTGCTTAACAGTGGGGGTCCTTTTCCGCGTATCTGATCGACGTGGCTGGCCTTGTGGCACGCTGTGAGGTGCGCCACGTGCCCTGAAAGAACGGTCGGATTCGTGCGAAAACACCGCAACAGAGCGTCTTTCTCTTGCACATATCCTTACACAATCGCCCGGTACACGTGCCGCTGGCTGATAATCACGATTGAGAGCATGTCAGATTATGACTGTAAAACAGGGACTTACATTCAGAAGGATGGTGCCCCCGGCAGGGATCGAACCCGCGACCTTCGGTTTACAAAACCGCTGCTCTACCAGCTGAGCTACAAGGGCACGGCGCTCCGGTAGCATATTTCGTGCGCCAGTAAAGACAAAACTCCGTTTCGGTTCGCTAATGGACGCCGTGGCTTGGCCGGCATGCTGAAAAGCGGAGCGCCGCTTCCTACATGCTGTTCAGGTGCAATCGCATCGAACGGGGTGCCGCATGATCAGATTCGTCATCATCCTGCCGCTCATCGTCGTGACCTGGCTTCTGCTGGTGAAGGTCGTCAGCGATCTGAAGAAGGCCAATATCGACTGGACCGGCGTCGCCACTTTCGTCGGCTTCATCGTGCTGGCCTTCTGGTTGAGGCATGTCACGGGGATGGGGTGAAAAGAGTGAGTGGGGATTAGGCAGTAGGCAGTGGTAAAACTTCAATCTCCCTACTGCCTATTCCCTACTGCCTAATCCCTCAAACCTTCGAACCTTTTGCCGCTTCGCCACGACTGATCTCCCGAGAGGCGAATGGTCGCCTCGATCAAGGATCCAGGAGATCATCATGTTGAAGCGTACCCTTACCTCAGGCCTCGTCGCCGTCTTCGTCGCCACCGGCGCGCTGGCCGCCACGGTCGAAACGTCCTCGGCTCACGGCAACCACCACCATCATCATCACCACAAGCATCACAAGAACTTCTGGTGGTGGCACAACCATCATCACAAGCATCACCACCACGGCAAGGTGATCATCTTCCTCTGACGAGAAGACCATTTGCCTTCGAAGGGCGGCTCTCGGGCCGCCCTTTTTTCGTTCCGGGCGACCAGCAGCCGGAGGCGGGGGAAAAGCCCGAAGAATCGTCGACGAAAAATTTCAAAAAAAACTTCGAACCATTTTCCGACTGGCGGCGACCCATGATCAAGAGGCGGATGGTTCGCCTCTCCATTGAAACAGGAGATCGTCATGTTCAAGCGCACCATCGTTTCCGGCCTCATCGCCACCACCGTCGCCGCCGCCACGCTGGCCGGCACCGTCCAACCTTCGGCCGCCCACGGCCATCATCACCGCGAACTCGGCATCGGCATCGCAGCCGGCGTCGGCGGCTTCGTTCTCGGCAGCCTGCTCGCCCAGCAGCCCCGAACCGTCTATGTCGAGGACGATGGCTACGACTCGATCCACGTCCGCCGCTGCTATGCGCGCTATGCCAGCTACGACGAGCGCACCGACACCTATATGAGCTACGACGGCCCGCGCTATTGCAGGCTCTAGGAGGGAGCAAGATCAACGACAGGAAAGAGGGGCTGCACGCGGCCCCTTTTCTTGCGTTTGACCGTTAGCGGATTCGCCAGATGGGTTAATTGGAAGCGGACTTCGCCTCCGGCATCGCCAATCCCGCCGCCTTACAGGCGCCGCTGACCGAAACGTCGTTTATCGCGACGAGTTCGAAGTTGTTTCCGGCATCGGGATAGATCTTGCCGATGAAAGGCTCGGTGCCGCCGGGAGAGCCCTTGTCGTCCACATAGCCGCACACCACGATCTCGTGGCGACTGTCCAATGTGCGCTCTCCGGCAAGCATCGATCCGAACTTTGCGGCAATGGGGTTCTTCAGATGCTGGCGGACGCCGGCGGTGATGATCTCCTCCAGGGCCAGTGAAATCGGAATGGGATCGACGCGCGGGTTGCCGCTGGGTGCAGCGATCGGCTCGACCGGCGCCGGTGCCGCCGCCACGCAGCCGCAAAGGGAAGCGACGGATAGGAGGAAAACTGTTTTCCGCATCCCGTGCCCTTTCGCACGCATGCCAACGCCCCGGCAAGACGGTCAAGTCCGGCGTTCGGCCTGCCTATGCCCCGGTCGGCCTTCGCCAGGCAACCAGCGATGTACAGCGATTTTGCAAGCGTTTAGGCTGGCTTCCGCGCCAAACGAGGGGAGGGTGGCATGAACGAGCAGGATCCCAGGGAAGAACGGGTCGAACCGGTTTTCCGCAACGGCACCATCACCATCGTCGGCATCCTGCTTGCGTTTTCGCTAGGCTTCATCACCCATTGGGCGGYCAACCCGATCCCATGGCAGACCTACCATCTGATTGCCGTGCTGCCGATCCTGGTCGGCATTGCACTGCAGATCCGGGCGCTTGCCATTCTGCTCGACATCAAATCCCTGCAGCGGAGCATTCATGACCGCGCCAGTCGGATATTCATCGCCGGCCTCATCTTGGCGGCCTGTGGCGTCGGACTGGCCATCCTGCTCGATTTCTTCGACATATCGGCCAAGAGCGCGTTGCCGGGCGCGTCCTAATAAGCTTTCACGCCGCCGATCATCTTCGTCACCTCGACCGCGGCCTCGCGCACCAGCGGACCGATCTCGGCCAGTCGCTCGGGCGTGACCCGAACCGTCGGGCCGGACACCGAAACGCCGCCGATCGGCTCGCCATATTCGTTGAAGATGGCGGCGGCCACGCAGCGCATGCCGGGATGGCGTTCCTCGTCGTCCACCGACCAGCCGCGATGCTTGATGGTCGCCAGATCGTGGGCGAGCGCAGAGATATCTGAGAGCGTCTTGTCGGTGTAGCGCTGCAGGCCCGCCTTGCGCAGGATGGCGGCGACCCGTTCCGGCTCGAGATGCGCCAGGACGGCCTTGCCGATACCGGATGCATGGAAGGGGCTGCGCGTACCCGGCCGGAAGAAGGCGCGGATCGCCTGGTGCGTCTCGACCTGGCTGACAAAGACGACGCAATCGTCCTCGGCGAAGCCGAGATTGGCCGTCTCGCCGGTCTTCTCCATCAGTTCCTGCATGACGATGCGCGCGCGGTCGACCAGCTTGCGCCGGCGCAGGAAGGCCGCACCCATGCGGTAGGTCTCGACGCCGACGGACCAGAGCTGGTCGGTCGTATCGAACTCGACCATGCCGTGGTTCTCCAGCGTCGTCAGCATGCGATAGGCGGTGGACGCGGCAATGCCGCTTTGCGCCGCGATTTCACTCAGCGACAGGCCGCTGGCCTCGGCGACGATGGCCAGGATCCGCAGCGCCCGGTCGAGCGACTGCACCGACGCCGCTTCGGACGGACCATTGAAGGCGCGCGGCCGGCCGCGTTGGCGTTTTTCCGTCGTTTCCATGCCCGTCATTCTCGCCGATCTGATGCCGGATGCAATGAAAAACTTTTTCAGTCGTTGCTGCGATAGTTTTTCTGGAAAACGAAAAGTGAAGTGAAATCAGTGGATAAAAGCCATTTTCTAGAAATGAAAAAATATTCTGAAAAAATTGAAAAATCAAAGGCGCGCTGGCACTATCAAGCCAACCAACGAAATGGAGGCTTGTCATGGCCAGGATGCGCGCTGTCGACGCGGCGGTTCTCGTTCTCGAAAAGGAAGGCATCACCAATGCCTTCGGCGTGCCGGGCGCGGCAATTAACCCGCTCTATTCGGCGCTGAAGGCGCGCGGCACCATCCGCCATGTGCTCGCCCGCCATGTCGAGGGGGCCTCGCATATGGCCGAAGGCTACACGCGGGCCAAGGCCGGCAATATCGGGCTCTGCATCGGCACGTCCGGCCCGGCCGGCACCGATATGATCACCGGCCTTTATTCGGCCTCGGCGGATTCGATCCCGATCCTCTGCATCACCGGACAAGCGCCGCGCGCGCGCCTCAACAAGGAGGATTTCCAGGCCGTCGACATCGCTTCGATCGCCTCGCCCGTCGCCAAATGGGCGGTCACCGTCATGGAGCCCTATCTGGTTCCGATGGCGCTACAGAAGGCGTTCCACCTGATGCGCTCCTCGCGCCCGGGTCCGGTGCTCGTCGACCTGCCCATCGACGTCCAGCTTGCGGAGATCGAGTTCGACATCGACGCCTATGAACCGTTGGCTCCGTTCAAACCGGCAATGACGCGCGCCCAGGCCGAGAAGGCGCTGGCGATGCTCAACGAGGCGGAAAGGCCGCTGATCGTCGCCGGCGGGGGCATTATCAATGCAGACGCTTCCGATTTGCTGATCGAGTTCGCCGAAGTCACCGGTGTGCCGGTCATCCCGACGCTGATGGGCTGGGGTTCGATCCCCGACGACCACCGGCTGATGGCGGGCATGTGCGGCCTGCAGACCTCGCACCGCTATGGCAATGCGACGATGCTTGCCGCCGACTTCGTCTTCGGCATCGGCAACCGCTGGGCCAACCGCCACACCGGCTCGGTCGATGTGTACACGAAGGGGAAAAAATTCATCCATGTCGACATCGAGCCCACTCAGATAGGCCGCGTCTTCGCGCCGGATCTCGGCGTGGTCTCGGATGCGGGCGCCGCTCTGAAGATCCTGCTCGATGTCGCCACCGAATGGCGCACGGCCGGCAAGCTGCGTGACTGGTCGGGCTGGGCCAAGGAATGCCAGCAGCGCAAGAAGACCATGAAGCGCAAGACGCATTTCGAGCAGGTGCCGCTGAAGCCGCAGCGCGTATACGAGGAGATGAACAAGGCCTTTGCCCGCGACACCACCTATGTCACCACGATCGGCCTGTCGCAGATCGCCGGCGCGCAGTTCCTGCATGTCTACAAGCCGCGTAACTGGATCAATTGCGGTCAGGCCGGCCCGCTCGGCTGGACGCTGCCGGCAGCGCTCGGCGTGCGCGCCGCCGATCCGGACYGGGATATCGTCGCGCTCTCCGGCGACTACGACTTCCAGTTCATGATCGAGGAAATGGCCGTCGGTGCGCAGCACAAGCTGCCTTACATCCATGTCGTCGTGAACAATGCCTATCTCGGCCTCATCCGCCAGGCGCAGCGCGGCTTTTCGATGGACTACGAGGTGAGCCTGGCCTTCGAGAACGTCAATCGTGCCGGCGATCCCGAGGCCGGCTACGGCGTCGACCATGTCGCGGTCGCCGAGGCCATGGGCTGCAAGGCGGTCCGCGTGAAGAAGCCCGAGGAATTCGCCGGCGCCTTCAAGGAAGCGCAGCGGCTGATGAAGGAGCACCAGGTGCCGGTCGTGCTGGAATTCATCCTCGAGCGCGTCACCAACATTTCCATGGGTACGGAAATCGACAAGATCACCGAGTTCGAGGAGCTTGCCGAACGCAACGAGGATGCGCCGACGGCCATCATGATGTTGGATTAGGCAACCCTGGGCAGGCAGAAAAAGAAGGAGAAAAAGGAATGCCGCGTTTTTCAGCCAATCTTTCGATGCTCTTCGGCGAGCATGATTTCCTCGACCGTTTCGATGCCGCCGCCCGCGTGGGCTTCAAGGGCGTCGAATATATCGGCCCCTATGATCATGCGCCGGACGTCGTCGCGGCGCGCCTGAAGAAGAACGGCCTCAGCCAGGTTCTCTTCAACCTGCCGGCCGGCGATTGGGGCAAGGGCGAGCGCGGCATTGCCGTCTTGCCGGACCGGGTGCCGGAATTCCGGCAGGGCGTCGCCAAGGCGATCACCTACGCGCATGCGCTGGGCTGCGAGCAGATCAACTGCTTGGCCGRCATCGCGCCGCAGGGCGCTGACCGCGTCGTTTTGGAAAACGTCTTTGCCGAGAATCTCGCCTTCGCGGCGGAGAAGCTGGAGCAGGCCGGCATCAGGCTGCTGATCGAGCCGATCAACACGCGTGACATCCCCGGCTTCTTCCTGAACTATTCCGACCAGGCGCTGGCGCTGATCGACCGCATCGGCTCGAAGAACCTCTATTTGCAGTACGACATCTACCACATGCAGATCATGGAGGGGGATCTCGCCCGTACCATCGAAGCGAACCTTCCCCGCATCGCGCATATCCAGCTTGCGGACAATCCCGGCCGTCACGAGCCGGGGACGGGCGAGATCAACTATCCCTTCCTCTACGACCACATCGACCGCCTCGGCTATGCCGGCTGGATCGGCGCCGAATACAAGCCGAAGGCCGGCACGGAGGCCGGATTGGGTTGGTTCACGGAGTTTGCCGGGCAGGGGAGCGCGGCGGCTTAAGAGCCGGCGCTCGAACTGCCAATCTCCCCCAAGAGGGGGAGATGTCCGGCAGGACAGAGAGGGGCGCGAAGGAACGCGACCTCGATAAATTGACGGAGATACAAAATGGAAACCATCGGTTTCATCGGCCTCGGCATCATGGGCGCGCCGATGGCGGGGCATCTTCTCGACGCCGGCTACAAKGTCGTCGCCAGCGACCATCGATCGAAGGCGCCCGCCGATCTCGTCGCCAAGGGGCTGAAGACGGTGACCGGCAACGACGCCGTGGCCAAGGCCGCCGACATCATCATCACCATGGTGCCGGACACGCCTCAGGTCGCGGACGTTCTCTTCGGCGAGAACGGCGTCGCCTCTGGTCTGTCCAAGGGCAAGCTCGTCATCGACATGAGCTCGATCTCGCCGATCGCCACCAAGGAATTCGCCAAAAAGATCAACGATCTCGGCTGCGGCTATCTCGACGCGCCGGTGTCGGGCGGCGAGGTCGGCRCCAAGGCGGCGTCGCTCACCATCATGGTCGGCGGCGAGGAAAAGGCGTTCGAGCGCGCCAGGCCGATCTTCGAGAAGATGGGCAAGAACATCACCCTGGTCGGCCCGAACGGCGTCGGCCAGACCACCAAGGTCGCCAACCAGATCGTTGTCGCCCTCACCATCGAAGCGGTCGGCGAAGCCCTGGTTTTCGCCTCGAAGGCCGGCGCCGATCCTGCAAAAGTCAGGCAGGCGCTGATGGGCGGGCTCGCCGCCTCGCGCATCCTCGAAGTGCATGGCGAGCGCATGATCAAGCGCACCTTCGCCCCGGGCTTCCGCATCGAGCTGCATCAGAAGGATCTCAACCTGGCGCTGGAAGGCGCGAAGGCGCTCGGCGTGTCCCTCCCCAACACCTCGACCACGCAGCAACTCTTCAATTCCTGCGCCGCTAATGGCGGCGGCAAGGAGGATCACTCGGCGCTGGTCAGGGCGCTGGAGCGGATGGCGGCGCATGAGGTCAGCGGGGAGGCGCAAGCCGAAGGCAAGGCGGCTTAGGTTAGGAGACGGCGGCTCAACGTTCCCACGCCGCCTGCTCTTTTCCTATCAGAGAACGGGTTCCTGCGTTTCGCCGCGGGAGCCCGTTTTTCGCTTCGAAGCTATCGTCGACCCGCGCTCAGCTGCGCTTCAGGAATGCGTTCGCAGCGTAAAGGCTGACCGCCGCCGCGTTCGACACGTTGAGCGAGTGGATAGCGCCTGGCATATCGAGCCGTGCCAGCGCGGTCACCGTCTCGCGGGTCTTCTGCCGCAGGCCCTTGCCTTCCGCGCCCAGCACGAGCGCGATTTTCTCGCCGTCGAAGGTCTTCTCGAGCTCCGCCGGTCCTTCCGAATCGAGCCCGATGGTCTGGAAGCCGGCCTCGTGCAACTGCCCTAGCGCATCGGCGAGGTTCTTCACCTCGATCTGGTCGATATGCTCCAGCRCGCCGGACGCGGATTTCGCCAGCACGCCCGAGTCCTGCGGGCTGTGGCGCGCCGTGGTGATCAGCGCGCCGGCGCCGAAGGCAACCGCGGAGCGCAGGATCGCGCCGACATTGTGCGGATCCGTCACCTGGTCGAGCACCAGCACCAGCTTTGTGTCGCCGAGCGCGTCGAGGCGCTTCGGCTTCAGCGGCTCGGCCTCGATCAGCACGCCCTGGTGCACCGCGTCCGATCCGGTGATCTTGTCGATGTCCTTCGGCTCGACCAGTTCGGCCATGAAGGGCAGGGCGGCGAGATCGGGAATCGACAGCCGCTCCGCCGCGTTGCGGGTCACCAGCATCTTCCTGATCTTGCGCCGCGGATTGTCGAGCGCGGCCCGCACCGTGTGCAGGCCGTAAAGCCGCACCAGCCCGTCGCCGGGCGCTTCGCCCGGCGGCACTGGCTGGCGCGGCCGGAATGCCGGCGCGCCGCCCGCCTTCTGGTCGCGGTGCGYGCGCCTCAGCTTCGCGTAGTGGGTGTCCTTGCGCGTGCCGGGCTTGTTGCTTTTCTCGTCGCTCATGCGGCCTCTATAGCGGTCCCGACCGGCTAAGGATACGGCTTGCGGCAATGAATGCCGGACATCCTCGAAAAACCCTCGCCGCGCCGGTTGACACCTACCGGCCTTGCCGCCATAAGGCGCTTCGCTGATTTCGGAGAAGATCTTACTCGGGCTCCGGATCGGCAGAAATGCCTCGTTGCATGGCTCCGGCGGCAGACTGGAGAGGTGCCCGAGTGGTTAAAGGGGACGGACTGTAAATCCGTTGGCTTAGCCTACGTTGGTTCGAATCCAACCCTCTCCACCACTGCCGGCCCGGAAGCCCTGAACGAACAAGAGTCTCGGACCGAAAGTGCATGGCGCTTTTCGGGTGAATCCGGTACTTCAGTGCAAGGCGCGGGTATAGCTCAGTGGTAGAGCAGCAGCCTTCCAAGCTGAATATGCGGGTTCGATTCCCGCTACCCGCTCCAGATTTCTTCTTCGCATGCTCCAAAGAAAACGCCGCGCACCGTGGCGCGCAGCGTCTTCCTTTCATCCAGCCGTTTAGCTGTTAGCTGTTGAAAGCCGAAGCGACCTGATGGTTTTGCGGCACCTGGCCGTTCGGCGTCAGCTTGTCGATGATGCCGGGCAGCGCCGTGGAGAGCTGCTGCAGCAGTTCCTGCTCGTTGAGGCCGGTGCGCTGCGCGATCTCGCGGATCACCGCCGGCCCGAGCGCCGAGCCGAGATCACCCGGGTTGATCGGCTGGTTCTGGCCGGTGCCGACCCAGGAATCGGCGACGTTGCCGTGACCGGCGTCCTTCAGCTTGTCGAGCAGGCCGCCRAGGCCGCCGAGCAGGCCGCCATCGGCCGACGCATCGGTTCCCGCGGGCGTCGGCGCCGGCGCTTGCGGCGCGGCCGCTTCCTCGCTTCTGCCGCTCAGCATCTTGCCGACCAAAAGCGCGCCGAGCGCGATCATCAGGGGTTTGGTGATGTTGCCGCCCGGAACGGCGTTGTCAAAAAGGCCCATAACGGATCTCCTTATCCAGCCAAGTCCGCCCGGCCCCACAATGGCGCAAACGGGCGGAATTTCAAGCTGTCTTGAGCTTTTGACAATCATATGAACATGATGGGCCGGCGGGGAAATTTGGAGGGAATTATGGGCATTATCAGCTGGATCATTCTCGGCATCGTCGCCGGCTTCATCGGCAGCAAGATCGTCAACAAGACCGGCCAGGGCATGATCATGGATATCGTGCTCGGCATCGTCGGCGCCATTGTCGGCGGCGTCATCTTCAGCGCCTTCGGCGCCTCGGGTGTCACCGGCCTCAACATCTGGAGCCTGATCGTGGCCGTCATCGGCTCGGTCGTCGTGCTGTGGGCCTATCACCAGATTTCCGGCAAGYGCACGCTGTAAGGAACCAATGCGCGGCAGCCGAAGGACTGCCGCCGATGGACTTTCGAGGGCCGGCCGCGCGGAGCGCGCCGTGGCCGGCTGGTTTGCTTTGGATCGTCGGGGCGGGGCAGTTCGGCAATGGCGGTGCAGATCGAAGGGCTTGCCGTTACCTATTATCCAATCCCGAAAAGCGGCACCAGCAGCGTCAAATACGCGCTCATGGCGCTCGGCGATAAACACGCCGCGCTTGCCGCGGACCCCGACAACGAGGTCCACAGCCACCTGGCGACAAGCTGGGTCGATCCTTTCGCGCCGGTCTATGATGGGATGGGTGGCAAGTTCACCATCGTCCGCGATCCGCTTGAGCGGCTTTTATCCGCCTATTCCAGCAGGATAGTGGACACCAACGTCCTGACCCGACCCTCGGCAAAGGCCGAAATGCTCGCGAGCTTCGGGCTGCCGCTCGATCCGGATCCCGATACTTTTATCCTGAATGTCGAGAAATACAGCGCATGCTCATGGGAGATCCGGTTCCACGTCGCCTCGCCGCGCCATTTCGTCGGCTCCAGCCTGTTCCTGTTCGAGCATGTCTTCAGGTTCGAGGAGATGGACAAGGTCGCGGTTTTCCTGTCCTCCGTCAGCGGCAAAACAGTCGGCATGCCCCGCTTGCAGGCGAGCCGAAAAAAGGTCAGTCCGTCGGATCTGTCACCGGCCGCTCTGTCGAAAGCCATGCGCTTCTGCCGCTATGACTATGGCTTTCTGGTCGATTATTACGATCCAGCGAGATGGGGCGGCATCCCTGATGGCGACCCCGCCGAAACCTCGACGCTGCATGTCAACGGCGATCCCACGGCGCTGCGCGACGGCCGCCTCGTCTATCCRCGAACGCTGCGCAACTTCATCGATTTCTTGGCGCAGCGCCCGCTGAAAAGAAAGGTAAGCGCGCCGGGGCGATGCGGTAACGGCTAGGCGACCATCGCCAACCGGCGCTTTCTTTCGTCGAGCGAGACGATCGCCAGGCCGCTGGCCATCACCAAAAGGATGCCGCAGACGGCGAGCGCGTTGGGAAACTGTCCGAACACCAGCAGGCCCGAAATGACCGCCCAGACCGTGAAGCAGTAGTAGAAGGGCGCGACCGCGCTTGTCGGCCCGACCCGGTACGCCATGAAGATGAAGAAATGGCCGAAGATCAGGAACAGGCCCGCGCCGGCGATCAGCAACAGATGGCGCCCCTGAGGCATCACCCATTGCTCCGTCGCCAGATGCGCCGCGCCTGAACCGGCCAGCACCACCACGACCGCGGAGATGGCGACGATCATGCCCGGCACCTCGGCGCCCACTTTGCGGCCGGCTATATCGCGCACCGCCGCGAAGGCGGCATTGCCGAGCGCCAGCAGCGCGTAGACCGAAATGCCCTGCATGGTCGGCTGCGCCACCATCAGCGCTCCGACAAAGCCAAGGCCGATCAGCGCCATGCGCGTGGCGCCGATCTTTTCGCCGAACAGCATCGCGGAGCCGACCAGCACGATGAGCGGCGTGATCTGCCCGAGCGCGGTGGAATCCGCGATCTGCATGTTCGCCAGGGCAACGACGTAGCAGAGGATCGCCAAGAGCTCGAACAGGTTGCGGCGCAGCACCTTGCGCTCGAAGAGCAGCGGGATCTGCCTGGCATAGCCAAGCATCAGAAGCAGCGGCACGCCCCACAGCGTCGCGGCAGCGCCCCGCAGCAAGAGCACTTCGTACGGCGGCAGCCMGGTGGTCGCGAGCTTCATCAGCGTGTCGTTGACGAGATAGGATCCCGTCGAGACGATCATGAACAGCGGGCCGCGGATATGGGATGGAATGAACTGCATGCGGCCGACAAGATCAGAGCGGCGTCGCGGCGGCAATGGGCCAGCTCAGCGCCTTTGATTTTACCCACGGCAGCCMTATATCCGCTCCACATCTCCCTGAAATCGACCGTTGGTTCGGGTCGAGCGGGAATCCGCTCAGCCACAAGGCACTTGTGTTTTTCGGCCGTTGTCGCTAATCGCCCCGCATTCGACTGAACTGAAGGTCAAGGCCGTCCAAGGAAAGAGACTATGGCAAAAGGTAAATTCGAGCGCACCAAGCCGCATGTGAACATTGGCACGATCGGTCACGTCGATCATGGCAAGACGTCGCTGACGGCGGCGATCACGAAGTATTTTGGCGAATACAAGCGCTATGACCAGATCGACGCGGCCCCGGAAGAGAAGGCACGCGGCATCACGATCTCGACGGCGCATGTCGAGTATGAGACGGCCAACCGTCACTACGCCCATGTCGACTGCCCCGGCCACGCCGACTATGTGAAGAACATGATCACGGGTGCCGCGCAGATGGACGGCGCGATCCTGGTCGTGTCGGCCGCCGACGGCCCGATGCCGCAGACCCGCGAGCACATCCTGCTTGCCCGCCAGGTCGGCGTGCCCTCGATCGTTGTGTTCTTGAACAAGGTCGACCAGGTCGACGACGCCGAGCTGCTCGAGCTGGTCGAGCTCGAGGTTCGCGAGCTTCTGTCGAAGAACGAGTTCCCCGGCGACGACATTCCGATCGTCAAGGGTTCGGCGCTGGCGGCGCTGGAGGATTCCAACAAGACCATCGGCGAGGACGCCATCCGTGAGCTGATGGCTCAGGTCGACGCCTACATCCCGACGCCTGTTCGTCCGCTGGACAAGCCGTTCCTGATGCCGATCGAGGACGTGTTCTCGATCTCGGGCCGCGGCACGGTGGTGACCGGCCGCGTCGAGCGCGGCGTGGTCAAGGTCGGCGAGGAACTGGAGATCGTCGGCATCCGTCCGACCGCCAAGACGACCTGCACGGGCGTTGAAATGTTCCGCAAGCTGCTCGACCAGGGTCAGGCCGGCGACAACATCGGCGCGCTCTTGCGCGGCATCGACCGCGAGGGTGTCGAGCGCGGCCAGGTTCTGGCCAAGCCGGGTTCGGTGAAGCCGCACAAGAAGTTCGTGGCCGAAGCCTACATCCTGACCAAGGACGAGGGCGGCCGTCACACGCCGTTCTTCACCAACTACCGTCCGCAGTTCTACTTCCGCACGACCGACGTGACGGGCATCGTGACGCTGCCGGCCGGCACCGAGATGGTGATGCCCGGCGACAACATCACCGTCGACGTCGAGCTGATCGTGCCGATCGCGATGGAAGAGAAGCTGCGCTTCGCCATCCGTGAAGGCGGCCGCACCGTCGGTGCCGGCATCGTCGTCACCATCAAGGAATAATCGATCCGGCACTTGCCGGTTCGACAAGGAAAGGGCGGCCTTCGGGCCGCCCTTTCGCTTTGGAGGCTGTATTGCTCGCCCTTTCCAATTCTGTTGCAAGCATCGTCGCCCCAACTAGTATGGGTTGTATTCTTGGGGTTGCCAGACGTGGTTTCGACATTCCGTTCAAAGACCATACGGTGTTGGCGCGGGTTGCTTCGGCTGGGATTGGCCGCTGCCGCAGGGCTGGCCGCCCTCAGTGCCGCCGCGAAGGAAACGCCGCCGGACTACGGCCCGACGATGCGCTTCGTCGTCGTGCGCAGCAGCGCGCCGGGCTGCGAGCCGAACTGCCCGGAATGGATTTCCGCCGAAGGCACGATCGAGGCCGGCACGCCGGCGCTGCTGAAACGCCTGCTGAAGACGCTCGGCGGGCGGCAATTGCCGATCGTCGTCAATTCACCCGGCGGCAATGTCGATGCCTCGCTGCAGCTTGGCCGCATGGTCCGCAAGAACAAGCTCGATATCGCGGTCGGCATCACCGAGTTTTCCGGYTGCTCGCCGGGGATGAAGAATTGCCGTGACAATGACGCCAAGGGCCAGCCCTATTTGGGCGTCGCCCACGACAGCGGCGYGATGTGCAATTCGGCCTGTCCGCTGATGTTTGCCGGCGGCATCCGCCGCGTGGTCGGCGAATGGGCCTATCTCGGTGTCCATCAGATCACGACCACCTACCAGCGCGAGAAGCTGCTCTACCGCACGACCTATCGTATCGTGAACGGCAAGAAGAAGATCATCAGCACCAGGGTTGTCAGTCGCAGGAATGCCGGCAGCTACAAGACCTATGAGATGAGCAAGGCGGTCGAGAAGCGGCTGTCGGCCTATCTGAAGGAGATGGGCGTCGAGCAGGGCGTGCTCAGCGTGATGAAGGTGACGCCTGCCAGCGACATCAGGCAGATCGAGCCCGACGACATGCTGGAGATGAAGCTCGTCACCAGCCCCGATTCTCTCGATTTGCTGACCGAGGGCACCATTTGCCGGCGTCAGCCGGCGCCGACGAATTGTCGCGAGATCCCGGCGAACGCCGCGCCGGCTGCGGTCGCGGCACTTGGGGCCGAGCCTTCTCCCATTGCTCCGGTTCCCACTGCCCCGGTTCCCGCGCCAGCGCAGCAGGCCCACGAACAGGAGATGCGCTTCGTTGTTGTTCGCGGCAGCAATCCGCTTTGCAATCCCGACTGTCCGGAATGGATTTCGGCGGAAGGCACGATCGCGGCAGGCACCGCCGACGAGCTGCGCCAACTGCTCGATACGATCCGGGAGCGCCGGTTGCCTGTCATAATCAACTCGCCCGGCGGCGACGTGCAGGCGGCACTTGCCGCGGGCCGGCTGATCCGTGAGCGCAAGCTGGATGTTGCGGTCGCGCGAACGGATTTTCTCGATTGCGATCCGGGCGCGGCGGGGTGCGTCGCACCCGACGGCCTCCATACCGGCCTCACCATCGATGCAGGCGCCGAATGCGACGCGGCTTGCGCGGTGATGATCGCCGGCGGCGTCCGGCGCCTAGTGGGCGCCGATGCGCGTTTCCTGGTGCATTCCATGGGTATGGAAGACAAGGTCAGGGCGTATCTTGACGAGATGGGGATCGGCTCGGGCTTTTTCGCCGCCATGCAGTCGGCCGAATATGCCAAGCACAGGGAACTCAGCCGGGACGAGCTGAAGACGTTCGGACTGACGACCGGGCCGCAGTCGGTGGACGCGCTGACCGGCGCCACCATTTGCAGATCCGCGCCCAGGCCGGAGAATTGCCGGGGCCTTCCGGCCACCGATGCCGAGGCGAAGGCGCCAGCGAAGCTGTAGAGCGATTCCAGGAAGAGTGTTTACGGTTTTCCGTCCGGAATTGCGTAAACAAGGAGATAGCGCGCACTGGCCATTGAGGCAGGTTGAGCCGGGCAGGGCGCTGCCGCTATCCTGCCGGTGCTGCATGCACAGTGGAGGAGCGGCGATGCGCGAGGACATCCCGACTTTATATGAATGGGCCGGCGGCAGCGAGGCGCTGAACCGGCTGACCCGGACCTTTTATGACAAGGTGGCTGCGGATCCGATCGTCGGTCCGGTGTTCGAACACATGTCGCCGGATCACCCGGCGCATGTCGCCGCCTTCATCGGCGAGGTCTTTGGCGGGCCGAAGACCTACAGCGAGAAGCATGGCGGCCATCGCGAGATGGTGATGCATCACCTTGGCAAGCACCTGACCGAGGAACAGCGGCGCCGCTGGATCAATCTCCTTGCCGATGCTGCGGATGAGATCGGCCTGCCGGACGACCCCGAATTCCGCTCCGCCTTCATGGGTTATGTCGAGTGGGGATCGCGGCTGGCGAAGATGAACTCGAATCTGGGCGAGACCTGCGATCCCGAGACCGAGCCGATGCCGGCCTGGGGCTGGGGTGTGCCGGGCGGACCTTATAAGCCGCCGGCCGGGAAATCGTAAGCGCCTGCGCGCCCGCGATCGATTGCCGGCCTATCTGCATCCAGATTTCTGACAAAGCCTCCAAAACGGCATCGGAGTGCTCTTTACAGAGTGCCCGGAAGCTTTTAGGAAGCGCCTGCGCCGAACAGCGCATGCACGGGCATAGCTCAGTTGGTAGAGCGGCGGTCTCCAAAACCGCAGGTCGTAGGTTCGAGCCCTGCTGCCCGTGCCATCTCCTCGAAAGTGGCCGATCGAAGCCTCCGCGGTTGAAAATCGGCGGGTGGCTTGCCATATGGGGAAAATTGGGGCATAAGCCCCGCATAGCCGGGACGGGACGACTGGATGGTTCCGAGGCGGCGCTAGGGCATAAAGCGGACCTTGCCACTTGCGTGGATTAAGAATCGGTTTTATGTAGACAAGACAGACACGCGACGCGTGGAGCTGGGAAGCCGGCTTTACGCGTCTGATTTGCGTGGGTGAAATAGCGGCGCTGATTCGCGCCGCATAGAGCCCAGGCGGCACGTCCCGGCCAGCGGGATCATCCAGGAGGCCCGGCCAACGGGTCTTGAAAACAGGCGGCACATGGCTTCGAAAACCACTAATCCCTTCACCTTTCTCCAGCAGGTCCGCGCGGAGACGGCCAAGGTGACATGGCCTTCGCGGCGCGAAACCATGATCTCGACCGTGATGGTCCTGGTGTTCGCGGTGATCGCGATGCTGTTCTTCTTCGCTGCCGATATTCTGATGGGCTATGCGATCGAGTGGATCCTGGGTCTCGGGCATTAATTCGGCGGTTTACGGAGAGGTCGTGAAATGACTGCGCGGTGGTATATCGTCCACGCCTATTCGAACT
>NZ_MDDT01000005.1:0-18841 GCF_001854815.1 Mesorhizobium sp. LCM 4576 | reverse complement strand
CGGTTTTCCGTCCGGAATTGCGTAAACAAGGAGATAGCGCGCACTGGCCATTGAGGCAGGTTGAGCCGGGCAGGGCGCTGCCGCTATCCTGCCGGTGCTGCATGCACAGTGGAGGAGCGGCGATGCGCGAGGACATCCCGACTTTATATGAATGGGCCGGCGGCAGCGAGGCGCTGAACCGGCTGACCCGGACCTTTTATGACAAGGTGGCTGCGGATCCGATCGTCGGTCCGGTGTTCGAACACATGTCGCCGGATCACCCGGCGCATGTCGCCGCCTTCATCGGCGAGGTCTTTGGCGGGCCGAAGACCTACAGCGAGAAGCATGGCGGCCATCGCGAGATGGTGATGCATCACCTTGGCAAGCACCTGACCGAGGAACAGCGGCGCCGCTGGATCAATCTCCTTGCCGATGCTGCGGATGAGATCGGCCTGCCGGACGACCCCGAATTCCGCTCCGCCTTCATGGGTTATGTCGAGTGGGGATCGCGGCTGGCGAAGATGAACTCGAATCTGGGCGAGACCTGCGATCCCGAGACCGAGCCGATGCCGGCCTGGGGCTGGGGTGTGCCGGGCGGACCTTATAAGCCGCCGGCCGGGAAATCGTAAGCGCCTGTGCGCCCGCGATCGATTGCCGGCCTATCTGCATCCAGATTTCTGACAAAGCCTCCAAAACGGCATCGGAGTGCTCTTTACAGAGTGCCCGGAAGCTTTTAGGAAGCGCCTGCGCCGAACAGCGCATGCACGGGCATAGCTCAGTTGGTAGAGCGGCGGTCTCCAAAACCGCAGGTCGTAGGTTCGAGCCCTGCTGCCCGTGTCATCTCCTCGAAAGTGGCCGATCGAAGCCTCCGCGGTTGAAAATCGGCGGGTGGCTTGCCATATGGGGAAAATTGGGGCATAAGCCCCGCATAGCCGGGACGGGACGACTGGATGGTTCCGAGGCGGCGCTAGGGCATAAAGCGGACCTTGCCACTTGCGTGGATTAAGAATCGGTTTTATGTAGACAAGACAGACACGCGACGCGTGGAGCTGGGAAGCCGGCTTTACGCGTCTGATTTGCGTGGGTGAAATAGCGGCGCTGATTCGCGCCGCATAGAGCCCAGGCGGCACGTCCCGGCCAGCGGGATCATCCAGGAGGCCCGGCCAACGGGTCTTGAAAACAGGCGGCACATGGCTTCGAAAACCACTAATCCCTTCACCTTTCTCCAGCAGGTCCGCGCGGAGACGGCCAAGGTGACATGGCCTTCGCGGCGCGAAACCATGATCTCGACCGTGATGGTCCTGGTGTTCGCGGTGATCGCGATGCTGTTCTTCTTCGCTGCCGATATTCTGATGGGCTATGCGATCGAGTGGATCCTGGGTCTCGGGCATTAATTCGGCGGTTTACGGAGAGGTCGTGAAATGACTGCGCGGTGGTATATCGTCCACGCCTATTCGAACTTCGAGAAGAAGGTCGCCGAGGACATCGAGAACAAGGCCAAGCAGAAGGGCTTGTCCGGCGAGATCGAGCAGATCGTGGTGCCGACCGAGAAGGTCGTCGAGATCCGCCGCGGTCGCAAGGTCGATGCCGAGCGCAAGTTCTTCCCGGGCTATGTGCTCCTGAAGGCCAATCTGACCGATGCCGTGTTCTCGCTGGTCAAGAACACGCCGAAGGTCACCGGCTTCCTGGGCGACTCCAAGCCCGTGCCGATCACCGAGACCGAGGCGCAGCGCATCCTGAACCAGGTCCAGGAAGGTGTCGAGCGGCCGAAGCCGTCGGTCACCTTCGAGATCGGTGAGGCGATCCGCGTTTCGGACGGTCCATTCGCGTCGTTCAACGGCGTCGTCCAGGAAGTGGACGAGGAGCGTGCCCGCCTCAAGGTGGAAGTTTCGATCTTCGGGCGCGCCGTGCCTGTCGATCTGGAATTCGGACAGGTCGAAAAGGGCTGATCCGTATATCCGCGCCGCAAGGCGTCGGGGCGGTGTGAAAAACGCCGCATGAACGGGTGGGAGGCGAAGGCGGCATAGCCGGCCGTCGGAACCGTACCACCAGACTGCAACCGCCGGTGTTGCCCGAGAATGGGGCCGGCATGAGAAAAGGCAGGAATAGAGATGGCTAAGAAAGTTGCAGGCCAGCTCAAGCTCCAGGTTGCCGCGGGCTCGGCTACGCCGTCGCCCCCGATCGGCCCGGCGCTTGGTCAGCGCGGCATCAACATCATGGAGTTCTGCAAGKCGTTCAACGCGCAGACCCAGGAGATGGAGAAGGGGTCGCCGATCCCGGTCGTCATCACCTACTACCAGGACAAGTCGTTCACCTTCGTCATGAAGACGCCGCCGGTGAGCTACTTCCTGAAGAAGGCCGCCAACCTGAAGTCGGRCTCCAAGGAGCCGGGCAAGACCAAGGTCGGCACRATCAGCCGCGACAAGGTGCGCGCGATCGCCGAGCAGAAGATGAAGGACCTGAACGCAAACGACGTCGAGGCGGCCATGCGCATGGTCGAGGGCTCCGCCCGCTCGATGGGCCTGGAAGTGGTGGGCTAAGATCATGGCAAAGATTGCAAAGCGTGTTGCCAAGAGCCGCGAAGGCATCGATCCGAACAAGGCTTACGCCCTCTCCGAGGCGCTGCAGCTGCTCAAGGACCGGTCCAAGGTGAAGTTCGACGAGACCGTCGAGGTCTCGATGAATCTCGGCGTCGATCCGCGCCATGCCGACCAGATGGTCCGCGGCGTGGTCAACCTGCCGAACGGCACCGGCCGCTCGGTGCGCGTCGCCGTGTTCGCTCGCGGCGACAAGGCTGAGGAAGCCAAGGCCGCCGGCGCCGATGTGGTTGGCGCCGAGGACCTGGTCGACATCGTCCAGAAGGGCACGATCGATTTCGATCGCTGCATCGCCACCCCGGACATGATGCCGCTGGTCGGCCGTCTGGGTAAGGTGCTCGGCCCGCGCGGCATGATGCCGAACCCGAAGGTCGGCACCGTGACCACCGATGTGGCCGCGGCCGTCAAGGCTTCGAAGGGCGGCGCCGTCGAGTTCCGCGTCGAGAAGGCCGGCATCGTCCAGGCCGGCGTCGGCAAGGTCTCGTTCGACGTCAAGGCGTTGGAAGAGAACGTCCGCRCCTTCGCCGATGCGGTGAACAAGGCCAAGCCCGCGGGCGCCAAGGGCAACTACGTCAAGAAGGTGTCGGTCACCTCGACGATGGGCCCGGGCCTCAAGCTCGACATCGCGACGCTCGCCGCGTCGTAAGTGTCGTCCGGTCGGCCTCGAGCTGATCGTAACAAGAATTCCGGACCGCCGATCCGTCGGCGGCCCGGTAACCCGGGAGCCGAAAGGTTTCCGGATGTCCTGTCCGAGATTGCMGGCGGCCCAAAAGCCTTAATTCGATTGGGCCTGCATGAGACGGGTGAAGACCCGACAAAGGAGCAAGTGCTCCAATGAAAGGTTCGAACCGTGTTTGCCTTTTGTCAGCACATCGCCGGCTTGCCGTCGGTGTGGCGAAAAAGGGGGCAGGATCCTCGAGCGCCGTTCGGGAGATCCAGGATTTGGATGGCCCGGCCGGCAAAAGGCAACCCGACTTCTGACCTCGAAAATGAGGCAGGGGTCAACTGGAGATAGGCAGTGGACAGAGCGGAAAAGCGCGAACTCGTCACGGGCCTGAACGAAGCGTTCACGAACGCGGGTTCAGTCGTCGTGGCCCACTACGCCGGTATCACCGTGGCGCAAAYGAACGACCTCCGGTCTAAGATGCGCGCCGCCGGCGGCACCGTCAAAGTCGCGAAGAACCGTCTCGCCAAGATCGCTCTTCAGGGCACGGACTCCGCATCGATCGTCGATCTGTTCAAGGGACAGACGCTGGTCGCTTATTCGGAGGATCCGGTTGCGGCGCCGAAGGTCACGTCCGATTTCGCCAAGGGGAATGACAAGCTGATCATTCTCGGCGGCGCGATGGGCTCGACCTCGCTCAACGCCGATGGTGTCAAGGCACTCGCCACGATGCCGTCGCTCGACGAGCTGCGCGCCAAGCTGGTTGGCATGATCGCCACGCCGGCAACCCGGATCGCCCAGATCGTCAATGCGCCCGCGGCTTCGGTCGCGCGCGTCATCGGCGCTTACGCCCGGAAGGACGAGGCGGCATGAGGCCGTTCCTCGCTGTCAACAACACACGTTCGAACCAACTAAAGGAATATCAAAATGGCTGATCTCGCGAAGATCGTAGACGACCTTTCGAAGCTGACCGTCCTCGAGGCGGCTGAGCTGTCGAAGCTCCTGGAAGAGAAGTGGGGCGTTTCGGCCGCTGCTCCGGTGGCTGTTGCCGCCGCTGCCGGTGGCGCTGCCGCTGCCGCTGCTCCGGCTGAAGAGAAGACGGAATTCGACGTCGTTCTCGCCGACGCCGGCGCCCAGAAGATCAACGTCATCAAGGAAGTCCGCGCCATCACCGGCCTTGGCCTCAAGGAAGCCAAGGACCTGGTCGAAGCGGCTCCGAAGCCGGTCAAGGAAGGCGTTTCCAAGGCCGACGCCGACAAGTTCAAGGCTCAGCTGGAAGCAGCTGGCGCCAAGGTCGAGCTGAAGTAAGCCTGTCAGGCAGGGGCGGGCGGTCTCGCGCCGTCCGCCCCCTCCCTTGGATCGAGGGAGGGCTTTGTTGCGCGAGGCGTTTGAAAACCTCTTTCCTGAGGGCCGAAAAGCGGCCTTCCGGAAACGGGTTTTCTCCCGTTTTAGCCGGTAGCCGCCAAGCGATTGGAAAAGGCGACCGGAAAAACAGATAGGGGCAGCCGCCGAGGCCGCCCGTTGGTGCAAGGCGAGCCGCGGCGAGGTTCGTCCCGAGTTTAGAGCTAAGGAGCGACGATGGCCCAGACCCAGACTTTCAATGGCCGCAGACGCGTACGCAAGTTCTTCGGAAAGATCCCGGAAGTTGCGGAGATGCCGAACCTCATCGAGGTTCAGAAGGCATCCTATGACCAGTTCCTGATGGTGGACGAGCCCAAGGGCGGCCGTCCGGACGAAGGGCTGCAGGCCGTTTTCAAGTCGGTCTTCCCGATCTCCGACTTTTCCGGCTCCTCCATGCTGGAGTTCGTGAAGTATGAGTTCGAGGCACCGAAATTCGACGTTGACGAGTGCCGTCAGYGCGACCTGACCTATGCCGCGCCGCTCAAGGTGACGCTGCGCCTCATCGTGTTCGATATCGACGAGGATACYGGCGCGAAGTCGATCAAGGACATCAAGGAGCAGGACGTCTACATGGGCGACATGCCGCTCATGACGTCGAACGGCACCTTCATCGTCAACGGCACCGAGCGCGTCATCGTCTCGCAGATGCACCGCTCGCCGGGCGTCTTCTTCGACCATGACAAGGGAAAGTCGCACTCGTCGGGCAAGCTTCTGTTTGCCGCGCGCGTCATCCCCTATCGCGGTTCGTGGCTCGACATCGAGTTCGATAGCAAGGACGTCGTGCACGCCCGCATCGACCGCCGCCGCAAGATCCCGGTGACGTCGCTTCTGATGGCGCTCGGCATGGACGGCGAAGAGATCCTGTCGACCTTCTACAACAAGATCACCTACAAGCGCTCCGGCGACCATTGGCGCATTCCCTTCAACGTCGAGCGGTTCCGCGGCCTCAAGGCCGTCGGCGACCTTGTCGACGCCGACACCGGCGAGATCGTCGTCGAGGCCGGCAAGAAGATCACCGCGCGCCAGGCCCGCCAGCTCGGCGAAAAGGGTCTCAAGGCCATCAAGGCGACCGACGAGGATCTGCTCGGCAACTATCTCGCCGAGGACATCGTCAACTACGCCACCGGTGAAATCTTCCTCGAGGCCGGCGACGAGATCGACGACAAGACGCTGAAAGTGCTGCTCGGCACCGGCGAGGAAGAGATCCAGATCCTGGACATCGACCACGTCAATGTCGGCGCCTACATCCGTAACACCTTGGCCGTCGACAAGAACGAGAGCCGCCAGGACGCGCTGTTCGACATCTACCGCGTCATGCGCCCGGGCGAGCCGCCGACGCTCGAGACCGCCGAAGCCATGTTCAACTCGCTGTTCTTCGACAGCGAGCGCTATGACCTGTCGGCCGTCGGCCGCGTCAAGATGAACATGYGCCTCGAGCTCAAGGCCGAGGACACCGTGCGCGTGCTGCGCAAGGAAGACATCCTGGCTGTGGTCAAGACGCTGGTCGAACTGCGCGACGRCAAGGGCGAGATCGACGACATCGACAATCTCGGCAACCGCCGCGTGCGTTCGGTCGGCGAGCTCATGGAGWACCAGTACCGCGTCGGGCTGCTGCGCATGGAGCGCGCGATCAAGGAACGCATGTCCTCGATCGAGATCGACACGGTCATGCCGCAGGACCYGATCAACGCCAAGCCGGCGGCCGCCGCCGTGCGCGAGTTCTTCGGTTCCTCGCAGCTGTCGCAGTTCATGGACCAGACCAACCCGTTGTCGGAGATCACCCACAAGCGTCGCCTGTCGGCGCTTGGACCGGGCGGTCTGACCCGCGAGCGCGCCGGCTTCGAGGTGCGCGACGTGCACCCGACGCATTACGGCCGCATCTGCCCGATCGAGACGCCGGAAGGTCCGAATATCGGTCTGATCAACTCGCTGGCCACCTTCGCGCGCGTCAACAAGTACGGCTTCATCGAAAGCCCGTACCGCAAGATCGTGGGCGGCAAGCTGACCAACGAGGTCGTCTATCTGTCGGCGATGGAAGAGGCCAAGCACTATGTCGCGCAGGCCAACGCCGAGCTCGACAAGAATGGCAGCTTCGTCGACGAGTTCGTCATTTGCCGTAACGCCGGCGAAGTGATGATGGCGCCGCGCGAAAACGTCGACCTGATGGACGTCTCGCCGAAGCAGATGGTGTCGGTCGCGGCCGCGCTCATCCCGTTCCTCGAGAACGACGACGCCAACCGCGCGCTGATGGGCTCGAACATGCAGCGTCAGGCCGTGCCGCTGGTGCGCGCCGAGGCGCCGTTCGTCGGCACCGGCATGGAGCCGGTCGTCGCCCGTGACTCGGGCGCGGCCATCGGCGCCCGTCGTGGCGGCGTGGTCGACCAGGTTGACGCCACCCGTATCGTCATCCGCGCCACGGAAGATCTCGATCCCGGCAAGTCGGGCGTCGATATCTACCGGCTGATGAAGTTCCAGCGTTCGAACCAGAACACCTGCATCAACCAGCGTCCGCTGGTGCGCATGGGCGACCGCGTCAACAAGGGCGACATCATTGCCGACGGTCCGTCGACCGAGCTCGGCGATCTGGCGCTCGGCCGCAACGTGCTCGTCGCGTTCATGCCGTGGAACGGCTACAACTACGAGGACTCGATCCTGCTCTCCGAGCGCATCGTGGCCGACGACGTCTTCACCTCGAYCCACATCGAGGAGTTCGAGGTCATGGCGCGCGACACCAAGCTCGGGCCGGAGGAAATCACGCGCGACATTCCGAACGTTTCGGAAGAGGCGCTGAAGAACCTCGACGAGGCCGGCATCGTCTATATCGGTGCCGAAGTGCAGCCGGGCGATATCCTGGTCGGCAAGATCACGCCGAAGGGCGAAAGCCCGATGACGCCGGAAGAGAAGCTTCTGCGCGCCATCTTCGGCGAAAAGGCCTCGGACGTCCGCGACACCTCCATGCGCATGCCTCCGGGCACCTTCGGCACGGTCGTCGAAGTGCGCGTCTTCAACCGCCACGGCGTGGAGAAGGACGAGCGCGCGATGGCGATCGAGCGCGAGGAGATCGAGCGTCTGGCCAAGGACCGCGACGACGAGCAGGCGATCCTCGACCGCAACGTCTATGCGCGTCTTTCCGACGTGCTGGTCGGCAAGGAAGCGATCGCCGGACCGAAAGGCTTCAAGAAGGGCTCGRAGCTGTCGAAGGACACGCTCGACGAGTATCCGCGTTCGCAGTGGTGGCAGTTCGCCGTCGAGAACGAGAAACTCCAGGGCGAGCTCGAGGCTCTGCGCGGCCAGTATGACGAGTCCAAGAAGGCGCTCGAGCAGCGCTTCATGGACAAGGTCGAGAAGGTGCAGCGCGGCGACGAAATGCCTCCGGGCGTCATGAAGATGGTCAAGGTCTTCGTGGCGGTGAAGCGCAAGATGCAGCCGGGCGACAAGATGGCCGGCCGTCACGRCAACAAGGGTGTCGTGTCGCGCATCGTTCCGGTCGAGGATATGCCTTTCCTCGAGGACGGCACGCATGCCGATATCGTGCTCAACCCGCTGGGTGTGCCGAGCCGCATGAATGTCGGCCAGATCCTGGAGACGCATCTGGGCTGGGCTTGCGCCGGTATGGGCAGGAAGATCGGCGAGCTGATCGACGCCTACAAGGCGGGCGGCGACATCAAGCCGCTGCGCAAGACGCTGGAAAGCTTCATGCCGGCCAACGACCGCAACGAGCCGATCCGCGAGTATGACGACGAGAGCATCGTTCGCCTGAGCGAGCAGATGCGCCGCGGCGTCTCCATCGCGACCCCGGTGTTCGACGGCGCGCATGAGGCCGACATCAACACCATGCTGGAGCAGGCCGGCCTGCACACCAGCGGTCAGTCGCAGCTCTATGACGGCCGCACCGGCGAGCCGTTCGATCGCAAGGTGACGATGGGCTATATCTATATGCTCAAGCTGCATCACCTGGTGGACGACAAGATCCACGCGCGTTCGATCGGCCCGTACTCGCTCGTCACCCAGCAGCCGCTGGGCGGCAAGGCGCAGTTCGGTGGCCAGCGCTTCGGCGAAATGGAGGTCTGGGCGCTCGAAGCCTACGGCGCCGCCTACACGCTGCAGGAAATGCTGACGGTGAAGTCGGACGACGTCGCCGGCCGCACCAAGGTCTACGAGGCGATCGTGCGCGGCGACGACACGTTCGAGGCGGGCATTCCGGAGAGCTTCAACGTGCTCGTCAAGGAAATGCGCTCGCTCGGTCTCAATGTCGAGCTGGAGAACACCCAGCTCGAAGAGGTCCCGACGCGTCTGCCCGACGCAGCCGAGTAAAGGCTACGGCGCGCGCCGCTCTAAGGGCGGCGCGCCCCTCAAAATTCTCGGCCGGTTCGACCGGCCAGTCTGCGGACATTTCGTCCGCGATCGATTGAAGGGGTTATCGAGGACCCCGAAAAGGAGAACGGCATGAACCAAGAGGTCATGAATCTCTTCAACCCGCAGGCGCCTGCGCAGGTGTTCGATTCCATCCGGATCTCGCTTGCCAGCCCAGAGAAGATTCTGTCCTGGTCGTTCGGCGAGATCAAGAAGCCGGAGACCATCAACTACCGCACCTTCAAGCCGGAGCGTGACGGCCTGTTCTGCGCGCGCATTTTTGGCCCGATCAAGGACTATGAGTGCCTGTGCGGCAAGTACAAGCGCATGAAGTACAAGGGCGTCATCTGCGAGAAGTGCGGCGTCGAAGTCACGCTGTCGCGCGTTCGCCGCGAGCGCATGGGCCATATCGAGCTCGCCGCGCCCGTCGCCCATATCTGGTTCCTGAAGTCGCTGCCCTCGCGCATCGGCACGCTGCTCGACATGACGCTCAAGGACATCGAGCGCGTGCTCTACTTCGAGAACTACATCGTCACCGAGCCGGGCCTGACCGCGCTGAAGGAGAACCAGCTCCTCAGCGAGGAAGAGTACATGCTCGCCGTGGACGAGTATGGCGAGGATTCTTTCACCGCCATGATCGGCGCCGAGGCCATCCATGACCTTCTGGCCGGCATGGACCTGGAGAAGATCGCCGGCGACCTGCGTTCGGAGCTGGCTTCGACCACCTCCGAGCTCAAGCAGAAGAAATACCTGAAGCGGCTCAAGGTCGTTGAGAACTTCATGGAATCCGGCAACCGTCCGGAATGGATGATCATGAAGGTGGTTCCGGTGATCCCGCCGGACCTGCGCCCGCTCGTCCCGCTGGACGGCGGCCGCTTCGCGACGTCCGATCTCAACGATCTCTATCGCCGCGTCATCAACCGCAACAACCGCCTGAAGCGGCTGATCGAGCTGCGCGCGCCCGGCATCATCGTGCGCAATGAAAAGCGCATGCTGCAGGAAGCCGTCGACGCGCTGTTCGACAACGGCCGTCGCGGCCGCGTCATCACCGGCGCCAACAAGCGTCCGCTGAAGTCGCTGTCCGACATGCTCAAGGGCAAGCAGGGCCGGTTCCGCCAGAACCTGCTCGGCAAGCGCGTCGACTATTCCGGCCGCTCGGTCATCGTGACCGGTCCGGAGTTGAAGCTRCATCAGTGCGGCCTGCCGAAGAAGATGGCGCTCGAGCTCTTCAAGCCCTTCATCTACGCCCGTCTCGACRCCAAGGGTTTCTCCTCGACCGTCAAGCAGGCGAAGAAGCTGGTCGAGAAGGAGCGTCCGGAGGTTTGGGATATCCTCGACGAGGTCATCCGCGAACATCCGGTGCTGTTGAACCGCGCGCCGACGCTGCATCGCCTTGGCATCCAGGCGTTTGAGCCGACCCTGATCGAAGGCAAGGCGATCCAGCTGCATCCGCTGGTCTGCACCGCCTTCAACGCCGACTTCGACGGCGACCAGATGGCGGTCCACGTGCCGCTGTCGCTGGAAGCGCAGCTCGAAGCCCGCGTGCTGATGATGTCGACCAACAACATCCTGCACCCGGCCTCCGGCGCGCCGATCATCGTGCCGTCGCAAGACATGGTTCTCGGTCTCTACTATTTGTCGATCGTCAACCAGAACGAGCCGGGCGAAGGCATGGTGTTCGCCGACATGGGCGAGCTCCAGCATGCGCTGGAGACCAAAGCCGTGACGCTGCACGCCAAGATCAAGGGCCGCTTCCGCACAGTCGACGCCGAAGGCAATGTCGTGTCGAAGATCTATGACACCACGCCTGGCCGCATGATCATCGGCGAGCTTCTGCCGAAGAACGTCAACGTGCCGTATGAGACCGCCAACCAGGAGATGACCAAGAAGAACATCTCCAAGATGATCGACACCGTCTACCGCCACTGCGGTCAGAAGGAGACGGTCATCTTCTGCGACCGCATCATGGCGCTGGGCTTCGCGCATGCCTGCCGTGCCGGCATTTCGTTCGGCAAGGACGACATGCTGATCCCGGACACCAAGCTGAAGCTTGTTTCCGACACCGAGGCTTTGGCCAAGGAATACGAGCAGCAGTACAATGACGGCCTGATCACGCAGGGCGAGAAGTACAACAAGGTCGTCGACGCCTGGGCCAAGTGCTCGGAAAAGGTCGCCGACGAAATGATGGCGCGCATCAAGGCGGTGGAGTTCGAGGAGAACGGCCGTCAGAAGCCGATGAACTCGATCTACATGATGTCGCATTCGGGTGCGCGCGGTTCGCCCACCCAGATGCGCCAGCTCGCCGGCATGCGCGGCCTGATGGCCAAGCCGTCGGGGGAGATCATCGAGACGCCGATCATCTCGAACTTCAAGGAAGGTCTCACCGTGCTCGAGTACTTCAACTCGACCCACGGCGCCCGCAAGGGTCTGGCCGACACCGCCTTGAAGACGGCGAACTCGGGTTACCTCACCCGCCGTCTCGTCGACGTGGCGCAGGACTGCATCGTCAACTCCGTGGATTGCGGCACCGACAAGGGCCTCACCATGCAGCCGATCGTCGATGCCGGTCAGATCGTCGCTTCGGTCGGCCAGCGCGTGCTGGGCCGCACCGCGCTCGACGACATCAACCATCCGGTCTCCGGCGAATTGYTGGTCAAGGCCGGCAAGCTGATGGACGAGCGTGATGTGGAGCAGATCGAAAAGGCCGGCGTGCAGTCGGTCCGCATCYGTTCGGCGCTGACCTGCGAGGTCAGGACCGGCGTGTGCGCCGTCTGCTACGGACGCGACCTGGCTCGCGGTACTCCCGTCAACCAGGGCGAGGCCGTCGGCGTCATCGCGGCGCAGTCGATCGGCGAGCCTGGCACCCAGCTCACCATGCGTACTTTCCACATGGGCGGCACGGCGCAGGTGGTGGATTCTTCGTTCCTTGAAGCCTCCTATGAGGGCAAGGTGCAGATCCGCAACCGCAACGTGGTGCGCAACTCGGAAGGCCAGCAGATGGTCATGGGCCGCAACATGGCGGTGCTCATCCTCGATGAGACCGGCAAGGAGCGCGCCACGCACCGCGTCGCCTATGGTTCGCGCATCTTCGTGGACGATGGCGACAAGGTGAAGCGCGGCCAGCGTATCGCCGAGTGGGATCCCTACACCCGCCCGATCCTCACCGAAATCGAGGGTCGCGTGGCGTTCGAGGATCTGGTCGACGGCATTTCCGTCCAGGAAACGGYCGACGAGTCGACCGGCATCACCAAGCGTGAGGTCATCGACTGGCGTTCGACGCCGCGCGGCAGCGACCTGAAGCCCGCGATCGTCATCCAGGACGCCAAGGGCAAGGTCGGCAAGCTGTCGAAGGGCGGCGATGCGCGCTTCCTGCTCTCGGTCGAGGCCATCCTCTCGGTCGAGCCGGGCGCCCATGTGAAGCCGGGCGACGTGCTGGCGCGTATCCCGATGGAAAGCGCCAAGACCAAGGACATCACCGGTGGTCTGCCGCGTGTCGCGGAACTGTTCGAGGCTCGCCGTCCGAAGGATCACGCCATCATCGCCGAGATCGATGGCACGATCCGCTTCGGCCGCGACTACAAGAACAAGCGCCGCATCATCATCGAGCCGCATGACTCGACGCTGGAGCCGGTGGAGTACCTGATCCCGAAGGGCAAGCCGTTCCATCTCCAGGACGGCGACGTCATCGAGAAGGGCGACTACATCCTCGACGGCAATCCGGCGCCGCACGACATCCTGGCGATCAAGGGCGTGGAGGCGCTTGCCTCCTACCTCGTCAATGAGATCCAGGAGGTCTACCGCCTGCAGGGCGTGTCGATCAACGACAAGCACATCGAGGTGATCGTTCGCCAGATGCTGCAGAAGGTCGAGATCACCACGCAGGGCGACTCGACCTACATCCCGGGCGACCATGTCGACGTGATCGAGCTGGAAGAGGTCAACGAGCGCCTGATCGAGGACGGCAAGAAGCCGGCCGAAGGTCAGCCGGTGCTGCTCGGCATCACCAAGGCCTCGCTGCAGACGCCGTCCTTCATCTCGGCCGCCTCCTTCCAGGAGACGACCAGGGTGCTGACCGAGGCAGCGGTTGCCGGCAAGACCGACATGCTGCAGGGCCTGAAGGAAAACGTCATCGTCGGCCGCCTGATCCCGGCCGGCACGGGCGGCACGATGAGCCAAATCCGGCGCATCGCCACTTCGCGCGACGAGCTCATCATCGACGAGCGCCGCAAGGCCTCCGGTGTCGAGGTCGCYGAGCCGATGCTGACCGACATGGTCAACGCCGCGCAGTAAGCGGTTATGATATGAGAGACGACGAGAAGGGGCCTACGCGGCCCCTTCTTGCATTTTGGCTTCACGAACGAGGAAGAGCCATGAGCAGCAAGACCTGGACTTCTGTCGACGACTATATCGTTTCCGCTCTTTTCGAAGCGGATCCAATGCTGGATGCGGTGCTCAAGGCCAACCGCGATCAGGGCCTGCCGGCGATCGACGTCTCGGCGGCGCAGGGCAAGCTGCTGTCGCTGCTGGTGCGCATCCGCGGTGCCAAGACCGTGCTGGAGGTCGGCACGCTCGGCGGCTACTCGACCATCTGGATGGCAAGGGGATTGCCGGCGGACGGTAAGGTCGTGACGCTGGAGCTCGACCCGCACCACGCCAAGGTCGCGCGCTCGAATTTCGAGCGGGCAGGGGTTTCCGACAAGGTCGACCTACGGGTCGGTCCCGCGCTCCAGTCCCTTGCCGCCCTTGGCAGCGAAAATGCGGGGCCGTTCGACCTGATCTTCATCGACGCCGACAAGCCGAACAACCCGAATTATCTCGACTGGGCCATGAAGCTGGCGCGCCCGGGCACCGTCATCGTCTGCGACAACGTCATCCGCGACGGTGCGGTCGTGAAAAAGAACAGCGGCGACGCCAATGTCGAAGGCGCTCGCGCCGCGTTCTCGTTCATCGGTGGCGAGAAGCGACTGGACGGCACCGCCATCCAGACCGTCGGCGCCAAGGGCTATGACGGTTTCGCCATCGCGATCGTCGAGTAAGGATCTCGTTCGCCTCGGCGCTTTACCGCGGTCTCAGTCGAAAAACGCCTCGACCACGTTGCGCTTGCCCAGCATGAAAGCATCGGCAACATGCTGCAGCGGCGCGAGGTCGACGTCCGAAGCTCCGGCGCGAACGATCTCGGCGAAGCGCTTGTAAAGCATCGGATATTCGGCTTCCGGCTCGTCATGGATGATGTTGCCGTCAACGGCGAGCTTCGCGCCGCCGCCTGACAGCACCATCTTGCCCTTGTCGGTCTCGGCCAGGATGTCCCAGCTCTGCGGGCCGGTCTGCAGCCAGTCGAGCTCCATCGTCACCGGCAGGCCGTTGGACGTGCGGAAGGCGACATGCGCCGCGACCGGCGCCGCGCGATTCTCCGGAAAATCGAGGACGGCCGAGGTGATGAACATCGGCGGCAGGATGTGGGTGGCGATCGACAGCGCGTTGATGCCCGGATCGAACACGCCGAAGCCGCCCGGTTCCCAGATCCATTCCTGGTTCGGGTGCCAGCGGCGCACGTCTTCCTTCCAGTTGATGGCGGCCGAAGTCAGCCTGGCCGAGGCGAGGAAAGCGCGCGCGGCTTCGACCGCCGGCGCGTAGCGGGAGTGCCAGCTGGCGAAGAGCGAGACGCCGTTCTTTTCGGCAAGCGCCTTAAGGTGCTCGACTTCGCTCACCGTCGCRCCCGGTGGCTTTTCGAGGAACACATGCTTCTTCGCTTCCAGCGCGGTGCGTGCGGCGTCGTAACGGAACTGCGGCGGCATGCAGAGCGAGACCGCCTCGAGGCCGGGTTCGGCCGCAAGCATTGTTTCGATATTGGGATAGTTGGCAATGCCGTCGACCTTGCCGTGGCGGCTGGCCGCGGCGATGAGCTGATAATTGCCGTCCTTGGCGATCGCCGGCAAATGCTGGTCGCGAACGATCTTTCCCACGCCGACGATGCCGAGCTTGATTGCGTTGCTGGTCATGGGAGCTCCGGAGAGAAGAGTGCTGGCTTTAGGTTGTCGGGAAGGCCGTTACGCCGGTGCGGTATCAGAACGGCTCGTCGAAGGTAACGATCGAGACCTCGCCTTCGAGCGCGCCCTGATAGGCCGACAGATGCGGCTCCTCGTCGGGCTCGCCCTCCATGTCGCCGATCTGGTCGAGCTCTGCCTCCGCGAATCCTTCCGCGGCGAGCGATTCGAGCSCGCGCCGCACGGCAGAATCATCGTCGGGCGCCACCAGCATCACGTGCACGCCCTCCGGCTTGCCGCCTTTCTTGCGCCAGACCCGTCCGGTGATGATGGTGACCGGCCGTTCCTCATTGTCGTTCACGGGTTGATTCCTCATTTTCCGGCAGATAGTCCGGTTCAAGCCGCCTTTTGGCACGAAGCAAGCCCGGAAGACAGCCGCAAGCCGGTCACTTTCTTCCTCGCTCTTGAAAAAAGGCGCAATAAAATTACATGCGTTTTGCGCATGGCTGCCAAGCCCCGAATTGACCGCAATATTTGCCGTTGCGGGGTTGACGGGCAATGACCTTACGAGTAGAAGCCRCCACGTCAGAACCGATGTGAGACCAGCCTTTCMGAGGCGACACGCTTTGGAGTTTGTCTCAAACAGGGTTCGTTTTACGAGCGAAAAGACATTTCCGGCGCGCATGAAGCGGCTTCCGCTTCCTCTGCAATTTGTTCGGGCAGGACCGCGAGYCGCGGTGTGTTGCCCGAATTTGCGTATGGAAATGACGCTTTGAGCGGCCCTGACAGGGCAGACACGGAATTGAGAGACAAGAGGGTTTAATGCCTACCGTCAACCAGCTGATCCGCAAGCCGCGCCTGGCGCCGGTGAAGCGCAACAAGGTCCCGGCCATGCAGCAGAACCCGCAGAAGCGGGGCGTCTGCACGCGCGTCTACACGACGACGCCGAAGAAGCCGAACTCGGCGCTGYGCAAGGTGGCCAAGATTCGCCTGACCAACGGTTTTGAAGTGATCGGCTACATCCCCGGCGAAGGTCACAACCTTCAGGAACACTCGGTGGTCATGATCCGCGGCGGTCGCGTCAAGGATCTGCCGGGCGTCCGCTACCACATCATCCGCGGCGTGCTCGACACGCAGGGTGTGAAGAACCGCAAGCAGCGTCGTTCGAAATACGGCGCCAAGCGTCCGAAGTAAGGGTTTCCCATGTCCCGTCGTCACAGTGCAGAAAAGCGTGAGATCAATCCGGACCCCAAGTTCGGCGATCTGATCGTCACCAAGTTCATGAACGCCGTCATGTATGATGGCAAGAAATCGGTTGCCGAGACCATCGTCTATGGCGCGCTGGACCAGGTCCAGTCCAAGACCAAGCAGGAGCCGGTCACCGTCTTCCACCAGGCGCTCGACAATGTCGCGCCRCATGTGGAAGTGCGCTCGCGTCGCGTCGGTGGCGCCACCTACCAGGTTCCGGTCGACGTGCGCCCCGAGCGCCGCCAGGCGCTGGCCATCCGCTGGCTGATCGCCGCGGCCCGCAACCGCAACGAGACCACCATGGTCGATCGCCTCTCGGGCGAGCTGATGGACGCGGCCAATAACCGCGGCACGGCCGTCAAGAAGCGTGAAGACACCCACAAGATGGCAGAAGCCAACCGCGCCTTCGCGCACTACCGCTGGTAAAGCGCGAACGAGACTGAGAGGCAACCTCCCATGGCCCGCGAATACAAAATCGAAGACTACCGCAATTTCGGTATCATGGCGCATATCGACGCCGGCAAGACGACGACGACCGAGCGCGTCCTGTATTACACGGGCAAGTCGCACAAGATCGGCGAAGTCCATGACGGCGCAGCCACCATGGACTGGATGGAGCAGGAGCAGGAACGCGGCATCACCATCACGTCCGCCGCGACCACGACCTTCTGGAAGGGTCGTGACGGCAAGATGCGCCGCTTCAACATCATCGACACCCCCGGACACGTCGACTTCACCATCGAGGTCGAGCGTTCGCTGCGCGTGCTCGACGGCGCCATCGCGCTGCTCGACGCCAACGCCGGTGTCGAGCCACAGACCGAGACCGTGTGGCGCCAGGCCGACAAGTACCACGTGCCGCGCATGATCTTCTGCAACAAGATGGACAAGATCGGCGCCGACTTCTACCGCTCGGAGGAAATGATCGGTTCGCGCCTCGGCGCGCAGGCTGTCGTCATGCAGCTGCCGATCGGCGCCGAGACCGAGTTCAAGGGCGTCGTCGACCTCGTCGAGATGAACGCGCTCGTCTGGCGCGATGAGACGCTCGGCGCTGCCTGGGACGTCGTCGAGATCCCAGCCGACCTCAAGGCGAAGGCCGAGCAGTACCGCGAGAAGATGATCGAAGCGGCTGTCGAGATGGACGAGACGGCGCTCGAGAACTACCTCGAAGGCAAGATGCCGTCGAATGACGAGATCCGCGCGCTGATCCGCAAGGGCACCATCGCGGTCAAGTTCTTCCCGATGTTCTGCGGTTCGGCCTTCAAGAACAAGGGCGTGCAGCCGCTGCTCGACGCCGTCGTCGAATACCTGCCGTCGCCGATCGACGTGCCGGCCATCAAGGGCGTCGACGCCAAGACCGACGCCGAGATCGAGCGTCATGCCGACGACAACGAGCCGCTGTCGATGCTGGCGTTCAAGATCATGAACGATCCGTTCGTCGGTTCGCTGACCTTCGCCCGCATCTATTCGGGCAAGCTCACCAAGGGCACCTCGCTCGACAACACGGTGAAGGGCAAGAAGGAGCGCATCGGCCGCATGCTGCAGATGCATGCGAATTCGCGCGCCGACATCGAGGAAGCCTATGCCGGCGACATCGTCGCTCTGGCTGGCCTGAAGGACACGACCACCGGCGACACGCTCTGCGATCCGCTGCACCCGGTCATTCTCGAGCGCATGGAGTTCCCCGATCCGGTCATCCAGATCGCCATCGAGCCGAAGACCAAGAACGACCAGGAGAAGATGGGCCTCGCGCTGCATCGCCTGGCGGCTGAGGATCCGTCCTTCCGCGTCAAGACCGACGAGGAARGCGGCCAGACCATCATCGCCGGCATGGGCGAGCTGCATCTCGACATCATCGTCGACCGCATGCGCCGCGAGTTCAAGGTCGAAGCCAATGTCGGCGCGCCGCAGGTGGCCTATCGCGAGACGATCACCCGCACGCACGAGCAGGACTACACGCACAARAAGCAGACCGGTGGTACCGGCCAGTTCGCCCGCGTCAAGATCCTGTTCGAGCCGAACACCGAGAGCGAAGAGTTCGTGTTCGAGTCCAAGATCGTCGGCGGTGCGGTTCCGAAGGAATACATCCCCGGCGTCGAGAAGGGCATCAACAGCGTCATGGGTTCCGGCCCGTTCGCTGGCTTCCCGATGATCGGCGTCAAGGCGACCCTCATCGACGGCGCCTTCCACGACGTCGACTCCTCGGTGCTGGCGTTCGAAATCGCTTCCCGCGCCTGCTTCAAGGAAGCCGCTCCGCGCCWCGGCGTGCAGTTGCTGGAGCCGATCATGAAGGTCGAGGTCGTGACGCCGGAAGATTACGTCGGGGGCGTCATTGGCGACCTCAACGGCCGTCGTGGCCAGATCCAGGGCCAGGAAGCGCGCGGCGTTGCCGTCGTCATCAACGCGATGGTGCCGCTCGCGAACATGTTCAAGTACGTCGACAATCTGCGTTCGATGTCRCAGGGCCGCGCCCAGTACACGATGCAGTTCGACCACTACGAGCCGGTTCCGACCGCGGTCGCCCAGGAAGTTCAGAAGAAATACGCGTAACTCGAGCGGGTTGCACGAGACCTTAATTCAAGGCCCGCACGGGCAGGCAGGAATGGAGAGATCACATG